>CALBJX010000108.1 GCA_937893015.1 uncultured Verrucomicrobiales bacterium
TGTTCTTCACCTCCATCGTGCGCGACCTGCTGGGCCGCAAGATGAGCAAGAGCCTCGGCAACAGCCCCGACCCGCTGGACCTCATCGCCCGCTACGGTGCGGATGGTCTGCGCTTCGGCCTCATGCGCATCGCCCCCACGGGCACGGATGTGAAGTTCGATGAGAAACAGATTGAGGAAGGCAAGAATTTTGCCAACAAGCTCTACAACGCCGCCCGTTTCCGCATGATGCAGGGCGAGGCCACCACGGAGCCCGCGCCCAAGTTCGCCCCCGTGCACATCGACATCCTTTCCAAGCTCAAGGAGCTGCACGCCACCGTGGCGGATGCGCTCGGCAAGTACGAGTTCAACACTTACACGCAGGCTCTCTACTCCTTCTTCTGGAATGAATACTGCTCCCTCTTCCTCGAGGCCGTGAAGAACGACCTCCGCGAGGGCGACCCCGCCGTGAAGAACGCCACGCTCTTCACCATGGACACCGTGCTGCGCCACTACCTCGCGCTGCTCGCCCCCATCATGCCGCACATCACGGAAGAGCTCTGGCAGAGCCTCGGTTTCGCCAAGAAGCACAACGACCTGCCGCTCATGAGCACGCCGCTCCCCTGCCCCTGCTCCCTGCTCGGCGGCATGGACGAGACGGACATCTCCAAAGCCCGCGCACTGACCACCGCCCTCTACGAGACGGCCAACCGCGCCCGCAACCTGAAGGCGGAATACAATCTGGCCACCAACAAGAACGTGAAGTTCGTGGTGAAGCCCGGTGCGCTGCCCGTGGATGCCGACCTCGCCGCGCGTCTCGCCCTGCTGGCGGGTGCCAAGGAAACGCTCGTGGACGCCGCTTACGAAGCGCCCAAGGGCACGCCCACCGCGCTCACGCCCTTCGGCGAGCTTTTCCTGCCGCTGGAAGGTCTCGTGGATGTGGAAGCGGAACGCGCCCGCATCGGCAAGCAGCTGGAGAAGATTGACAAGGAAATCATGAAGAGCAACGCCAAGCTCGGCAACAGCAAGTTCGTGGACCACGCCCCCGCCGAGGTGGTGGCGCAGGAACGCGAACGCCTTGCCGACTGGGAAGCCAAGAAGGCGCAACTGACCGCCATGCTGGCCGCGCTCGCCTAACCCGCCAACACCGCCATGCCCACCCTTTCCTACGAGGAACTGAGCCAAGCAGAGCGCGAGGAGCTCGTGCGCTGCGGCATCACCAACGCCGAGCAACTGAAACGCTGCACGGCGGAGAGTCTGCAGCACGACTTGACACAGCTGCGGAGCTTTTTCCCGAACCACGCCCCTGCCCTGAGCGAGGAGCGAGTCTACGCGCTTTGCCCCGCCGAGACGGGAGAAGAGGAGCCGCCGGCACAGGATTTCATCCCCCGCACGACATCGGGTACCCCTGCGGCACAGTTCAAGCACAAGAAGAATCTGCGCGAGGAAATCATGGCGGAACGAGAAGCCGCGGAACAGGCACGCCGAGTCCGCGTTGCGGACAGCAATCTTTCCGCTGCGGAAAAACTGGAGCGCATGCACGGGCTCAGCAGACACTTCCATGCCATCCGCTGCAGCCATCCCGGGCGAGTCTATTTCGGTGCGTGGGCCACTCTGCTGCTGATTATTCCCTTCTTCGCTCTGCTCATTATTCCGGCGATGATGCTGACGGGTGATTTTGAGAACGGCAAGCCCCTGTATTACGGCTTGGGTTTTGCCATACTGGTGCTGCCGTGGATTCTGATTGCCCGCCGTGCAGAGTGCGGCGTCTGCCACATCCCGCTATACAAATTCGGCAACTACCCGCACAATCGTGATGCACACCATCTGCCACTGCTCGGCTACACCCTCACCACGGCGCTGCACATCATCTTCCTCTTCTGGTTCCGCTGCCCTGCCTGCGGCACCATGCTGAAAATCAGCGCACAGGGCAGCCATCGTCACCATCATTAAGTCCGACATGCGCTTACACATTCTCGCTGCCCTGAGTCTCATTGTCCTGAGCGGAACCGCGCTGTGTGCCCCGGCCTCGGAGGAAGTGTCCGCCCCCGCTGCCGTGGCGGAACCGGACAGCCATGCCGAAGTGGCAGATGCATTGGTGGATCTGTTGCAACGCACCCTCACCACACTGGAGCAATGCACGGACGAGGCCTCCGTCAACGCCGCTTTGCCGACCCTGCAGGCGCAACGAGAAGAGGCGGAGACCCTCATCGCGCGACAGGCCGCCCTCCCCGAACCGACCATACAGGACTACATGGCGGCCCAAGCCCGAGCCAATGATTTTCTGGACGCCAAAAGAGCCATCCGAGCCCACATAGAGCGGCTGCAGGCAGAAGGGCTCATGACCGACAAAATCCGCCGAATTCTCGGAATTGCCCCCGAAACGGCAGAGGCAGGCAAATAACGACTGCTGGTAACAAAACTTTTTTTACACACCACCACACACAAGATATGGTGGTGTTTCTTTTTTCTCAGTGCCACATTCTTGAACGAGAAGAAAAGGACCGGGGATGCCGGCTTCCGCGCAAAAATTTTGTGCTTGCATAAAGTCAGCAAAGCCGTAATATCTCGATGTACGAAGTAATTTTCCCCGGCCATGAGCAACAACAATCTCACCCAGACCGAAGTGCAGCACCTTGCGGATTTCGTCCTCTTCTCCCAGCGCAGCTGCATCCTGCGTCTCTCCCCGATTCTGAATCAGGGGCGCGTGTCCTACCCGCAGTTCTTCCTGCTGGCCTACCTTGCAGAGGAGGATTGCCTCTCCATGAGCAGCATCGCCAAGATGATGGGCCACTCCACCGCCGCGGCTACAGGTATGGTGGACAAGCTGCAGGAGCTCGGCCATCTCAAGCGCTTCACCGCGGCATCCGACCGCCGCAAGATTATGGTGAAAATCACCGAACAGGGCCGTGCGCTGGTGGAGGACATGCGCCGCAACATCGCGCAGGACCTTGCCCAGATGATGGCCGACACAGCCACGGACACGGAAACTATGAGCCGCGCCGGCAAGACCGTCAGCCGCCACGCCACTGCCACCAAGTAATTTTCGCTATCCTCAACCATGAGCGACTTCACCCCTTCCTACCTCGACAAGCTCAACGCTTTCCCCGAGAACTTCGCCCGCTTCATCACCCGCGTGCCCGGTGTGCCCACCACAACGGACCGCGTAGCCGTCATCTCCGCCCTCACCCCCACGCATGAGCAGGTGCTGCGCGACGGCGGCATCGACCCCAAGATGTTGCGCCGCGCCCAGCAGATTCACAGCAACAAGGTGGCCCTCGTCGGCGACATCGGCTGCTCCTACCCCGTGGAGGGCGTGGACGCGCTCTTCTGCGGCGGCGTGGCGGACTGCTGCCTCGGCATCTATGTGGCGGACTGCGCCGCCGTCTGGATCTACGACCCCGTGACGGGCTGCCGTGCGCTCGCGCACTCCGGCAAGCTCGGCACGCAACAGAACATCGTGGGCGAGACCCTCCGCGCCATGCACAAGATTCTGCATGTGCAGCCTATCGACTGCATCGCCGTCATCTCCCCCTGCATCCGCCCCCCGCACTACGAGGTGGACATCCCCACCCGCATCAAGGAGGAGCTCGAAGAGGCCGGCATGCTGCGCGAGAACATCATCGACAGCGGGCTGGACACCGCCGCCGACCTCGACACCTTCTACTCCTACCGCATGGAGAAGGGCAACACGGGGCGCATGCTCGCCCTCTTCGGTCGTCTGCCGCAGGAAGACCATGCCTGAGCCCGACAAACAGCACCTGCGGCAGCAAATGGTCGCGCGACTCCGCGCCGCTGCTGCCGCTGATTCCGAGGGGCGGCGTTCAGCCGCCCTTCGCGCGTTGCTCGCCCCCCTGCTCTCGCCTGCCGACGGGCGTTCCCTCTGCGTGGGCATCTACTCCCCCCTCCCCCACGAGGTCAACCTTCTGCCCCTGCTCACCGAGCACCCCTTGCACCGATTCTGCTTTCCCCGCTGCCTGAAGGGGCACGCCATGGAGTTCCGCCACGTCCGCGAGCCGGCAAGCGACATGGTGCCCGCCGCCATGGGCATCCCCGCGCCGAAGTTGAGTTGCCCCCTCATCGCCCCGCAGGAGCTCGACATTCTCATCGTCCCCGGGCTTGCCTTCACCGCCCGCGGAGAACGACTCGGCTACGGCGGCGGCTACTACGACCGCTACATCCCGCAGTGCCGACAGGCACACGTTCTCGCGCTCGCCTTCCCCGAGCAGATATGCGACACGCTCCCCACGGAGCCGCACGATTGCCGCATCGGGAACATCATCTGCGCCGGCATCAGCTGAAAGGTGCTGTCCCCGCTCCGTCGCGCAGGATGGTCACAGCTTCTCCAGACGCTTGCTCCATGCCTCGGCTTCTTTCTCATGTTCGGCGGCATCGGGGGCGTTGCGGAGGAGATTGATAAGCAGGGCAATAGCCTGGGGATAATCCTGCCCCGCCGCCATGCGAAGCAGAGCCATGCCGCGCTGTTCATCGCAGGGGACGGGGTCACCGAGCATCAGCATCTGGGAAAAGACAAGCTGGGCAAGAGGATCCCCGCCCATGGCACCGCGCTCATACCACGCTGCTGCTTCCTGAGGGTCGGCAGGCACGTTGACACCCTTCATGTAAATCGCGCCGAGTGCGGTTGCCGCTTGCGGCACCCCGCCGCGCTGCCCCTCGCGCACGGCGCGGCGAAGCAGGTCGATACCTTCCCGGGAGCTCTCAGGACGGCGGGCGAGCACACGACCGAGGCGGAACTGAGCCTCCGCGATGTCAGCTTCCGCCGCCACACGCCAATGAGCGACGGCGGCGGCTTCATCCTTCGTCGTGCCGTTGCCGTCCATGCAAAGCATGCCGAGGAAGAGGTGCGCCTCCTTGCTGCCCTGCACGGCAGCGGCGCTGAACCACTTGAAAGCCTCGTCATAATCGGGCTTCACCTTGCCGTCACGCCCGCCTGAGAGGTATATGCCGGCCAAGTCCGTCTGCGCCTGCAAGAGCCCCCCTTCCGCGGCGCGTCGCAGCCATACCATCGCGCTCTCTGCGTCGGAGGCATCATGCTCCACATTCGGCTGCATCAGCGCCCGTGCGCGATCGTACATCTCCTGCGGCGTCCCGGGAGCTTCACTCTTCGGACTCTCGGGGTCACAAGAGACCAAGAGGCAAAGACACAAGACGGAGCACAAGCGCATTCTCATGGGCACATTATAGCGGAAAGGGCGCAAGGTGCAAGCCCCGATTCAAATCATGTACGTTGAGCGCTCGGCCATGAGCAAATCCGGAAAACAGAAGGCGACAGCCCCCACCGGGGTACAAAAAACGATCTGACGCAAGCGTCAGATCGTTGTCGTTCGCTCGCGGCGATAGTCGCGGGCTTTTCAGTTTTGTCCTTCCATCAAAGGGCGAAGGTATCGCCGCAGGGGCAGTCCCCCATCACCCACTTGGCCTTGCCGGATTCGGCAATGTGAACGAGCGCGTGGTAGGTATCCTCCTCATCGGCGGAGACCTTGGCCGCGATATCGGCAGCCGTGGCGGGGGTGTCCGTCAGTGCGCCCTGCACGGAGGCGAGGAGCTTGAGGAAGACGTTGGCGGCGAGCTTGCCCGCCTGCACGCCCGGCTGGTGGTAGGCGTTGATGTGGATAAGGCTGGCGTAGAAGCTGACGGCACGCTCGAAGAGGGCAATCAGCTGGCCCAGCGTGTAGGCATTCACCGTGGGGATGGAGATGGTGATGCTCTTGCGGCCGCTCTCGGCGAGAGCCTTGCGGGTGCCGCGCAGGAAACCCTGCAGGTAGTCGCCCGCCGTGAAGCCGGGTTCCACCTCCACCATGTCGGTGGGGGCCTGACGCACCTCAATGAAGGTCACGAAGAAGTTATCCAGACCATCGCGCAGCTGCTGCACATAGGCGTGCTGGTCGGTGGAGCCCTTGTTGCCGTACACGGAGATACCTTGGTTCACCTTGTTGCCGTCGAGGTCAAGCTCCTTGCCCAGCGACTCCATGATGAGCTGCTGGAGATACTTGGAGAACAGCACGAGGCTGTCCTTGTAGGGCAGCACGACCATGTCCTTGGCACCCTTGCCCTGGCCCGCGGCGTACCACGCGAGCGCGAGCTTCATGGAGGCGTTGTTCGCGGTGTCGGCCACGCGGGTCTTGGCATCCATATCGGCGGCACCCTTCAGCAAGGCATCGATATCCACACCCTGCAGAGAAGCGGGCACGAGGCCGACCACGGAAGTCTCGGAGGTGCGGCCGCCCACCCAGTCTTCCATGGGGAAACGCTTCACCCACCCCTCAGCCACGGCCACAGAGTCGAGCTTGGAGCCCACGCCCGTCACGGCCACTGCCTGTTTGGCGAAGGACACGCCCTTCTTCTCGAAGTAAGCCTGCGCACAGACCATGCCGTTGCGCGTCTCGGGCGTGCCGCCGGACTTGGAGATAACGACCACCAGCGTCTCGGTGAGCGGCAGGGTGTCCAGCACGCGGTACATGCCGTCGGGGTCGGTGTTGTCGAGGAAGGCCATGTGCAGACCCTTGCCGGGCAGCGCATCCGCCACGAGCTCGGGGCCCAGCGCAGAACCGCCGATGCCGATGACAAGGCAGGTGGTGTAGGGCTTGCCGTTGGGGGCAAGGATGGAGCCGCTCAGCACCTCGGCGGCGAAGGCCTTGAGGTCCGCGAGGGGGCCGTCGATAGCGGCCTTGAGCGCAGCGGTGGGGGCGATGGCGCTGTTGCGCAGCCAGTAGTGGCCGACCATGCGCTTCTCATCAGGGTTGGCAATCACACCGCTCTCCAGCGCGGCGATGTCGCTGTAGGCGCGATCAATGAGGGGCTTCATCTCCGTCAAGAACTCGTCCGTCAGGGGCAGCTTGGAAAAATCCAGAGAAATCCCCATCTCGGGGTAACGCAGAAGTTGCTGAGCGTACAATTTCATAACGGCGCCCATTATACGCCGCTCCCCTGTTGCGTGCAAGGCAAATTTCCCGCGTTTCGCGCGTGTTCACACGCGGTTTTCCTTGACAACGGCGGGCATTCCTGCGTATAGTAGTTGCGCTATGAAAAAAAGACTCCGCAAGAAGTACCGTGTGGGCGAGTTCCGCGAGCTCTGCTTTGAGTTCTCCTTTGATTACAAGGGCGACGTGACCGCTCCCGAATGCGAGGCTTTCCTGCACGCCTTCGTGTCCGACTGCATCGAAGCCAACGGCCTCAACTGCGAAGGCAACATGACGGACGAGGGCTGCAACATCATCGCCAAAGCCATCGACCCCACCAAGACCACCGAGGAGCAGCGCACCGCCGTCAAGACTTGGCTGGAAAGCCGCGAGGACGTGGTCATCAACTCTTTCAGCGAGCTGACGGACGCTTGGTACGCCCGCCTCGGCTGAGTCGCTGAGCTTTTCCCCCTTTCACCCCGGCAGACGGTGAGCACCGCAAGGTGCAAAAGTCTGCCGACTTCCCCTGAATACGCAGCATGAACGAGAATACGAACGGAACCGGTCCCATCCTCACCAAAGGTCTCAAAGGCGTCATCGCCAATGAAACAGGCCTGAGTGACGTGCGGGGTGAAGAAGGTCGCCTCCTCTATTGCGGCTATGAGATTGAGGACTTGGTGGACCTCTGCAACTTCACGGAGATTATCTACCTGCTCCTCAACAAACGCTTGCCCAATCGTGAGGAACTGGCGGGGCTGCAACAACGCCTGCGCAACGACCGCGAGCTGCCGCAACCCATCCTCGACTTCTTCAAGACAGCGACCAAGAAAGCCCGCCCCATGAGCGCCCTGCGCACGGCGGTCTCCATGCTCGGCATGTACGACGACCGCACGAAGGACCCGAGCCAGATGAAGGAAATCGGCCTGTCGCTCATCGCCAAGATTCCCGTCATGGCGGCGTACTACTACCGCATCTGCCAGGGGCTCGACCTGCCCCCCATCCGCACGGATTTGGGCGAGGCCGAGCACTTTTTGTGGTTGCTGAAGGGCAAGGAGCCCGACCCCGCAGAGGCGCACATCCTCGACGTGGCCTACATCCTGCACGCCGACCACGGCATGAACGCATCCACCTTTGCCAGCCGCGTGACGGCCAGCACCCTGTCGGACATGTACTCCGCCATCACCACGGCACTCGGCACGCTGAAAGGCCCGCTGCACGGCGGTGCCAATGAGGCCGTCATTGAAATGCTCAAGGAAATCGGCGAGGAGGAGAATGTGGAAGCCTACATCAACGACAAGCTCGCCCACCACGAAAAGATTTTCGGCATGGGCCACCGCGTGTACAAGACGCTGGACCCGCGTGCGCCGCAGCTGCGCCGCATCGCCATCCGCCTCACGCAGACCATCGGCGAGCCCAAATGGATTCGCATGAGCGACATGATTGCCAAGATGATGCGCTCCCGCAAGAATCTCAACGCCAACGTGGACTTCTACTCCGCCACGGTGTACTACAGCCTCGGCATCCCCACCCGCATGTTCACCACGGTGTTTGCCATCGCACGCGCCGCGGGCTGGGTGGCGCAGATTCTCGAGCAGCTGGAAGACAACACCCTCTTCCGCCCGCTCTCCAAATATACGGGGCCGGATGAACCCCTGCTGGTGCCCGTGCTGGATATGCGCTGAGGAGAAATACAAATCTGAACCTTCGGCGGCTACCGCCGCGAGATAACAAACTCGGTCTGACGCTTGCATCAGACCGAGTTTCTGCTTTGTGCGGCGGACTTTGGCTCAACGCCCGCCTCTCTGTTTGAGCGGCACCACGATTGTACCTTTAAATGAAGGTGCGGATAACAGCTTTGGCGCGGAGGCGGTCCAGCCATTCGACATAGCGCTTTTCGCTTTGCTTGCGGCGGACAGCTTCATCCACCTTGCGCTTCACCTCGGGGTTGCTCAGGGGCGGCGCGGGAGCAAGATGCTTTTCTCGCACACAAACGAGGGTGAACCCCGTGTTGTCCGCCAGCGGGCCGATGACCTTGCCGGGCTCCGCGCTGAAGACCACGTTGGCAAACTCCGGCGAAAGATCGGAACGTTTCACCTTCGGCCAAGCGCCGCCATCCTCGGCATGCGCATCACGGGAGTATTCGCGAGCGGCATCCGAGAAAGAGATCGCTTTTTTATCCAGCGTCTTTTTCAGTTCCTCCGCCTTGCGGTACTGCGACTCAGCCATTGCCTGAAACTCAGCCTGCGTCATATCCTCGTCAGGCAATTCCTCCATCACGGGGATGAAAATCTTGTCGTAACGGATGGTGTCGTTCATCACATTGCGATAATCCGCCTTGCTCGTGTTATATTCCTCCCGAATCTCATCGGGGGTCGGGGGAATGCCGCGCTCATAACGGGAGGATCGCATGGCCGCCACCATCACCTCCTTGCGGACGGAGTCCCGATAGTCGCTGTAGGTCATGCCGCTCTTGCGGAGGTTATCGAGGAAAATGTCCCGGTTACCATTGAACTGAAGGAGGATGCGGCGGTTGATTTCCTGATCGATGTTGTCTTCCTTCATCATGTAGCCCTTGTTCTCGAACTCGGAGAGAGCAAGCTCGCGATCGATGAGCTCATCCATGACGGCTTTCTTCGCCTTCACCAGCTCGGAGTTGAAACGGGGCCCTTGTTTGGGATAGAGCATCATCAGCTCATGGTAGTACGGACCGATGCGGGCGCGCACCTCTGCGGAGGTAATGGGGCGACCATTCACCGTGGCGGCAACGCGGTTCACCACCCCACCCTGCGGAGCGGGTGCGGCGTTTTTCGGTGCTGCTGCGGCGACATTCGTCATACCCCAGGCAGCCAGAAGAAGAAGAGTGAAACGACAGACAGGTTTCATACCTCATCATTGTACTCCAAGGAGCCTACAAGAGCAACCCCCTTCTTGTGCGCTGACGCATTTTCGGAAATGAACCGCACCCGAAAATACGCTTTTATTCCTGCGGAACATGTGCTATCATGAAAGCCATGAATAATACGCCCCCGTACCGGCTCCTCAGTCTCGATGCCCTGCGGGGAGCGGATATCCTCATCATCGCCGGGCTTGATGCTCTGGTGTATCGACTTGCACCGCTTTTCCCGCAAAGCGGATTCATCCGAATCCTGCGCACGCAGATGGGGCACGTGCCATGGGATGGCCTCAGCGCCTACGATTTAGTCTTTCCGATATTCGTCTTTCTGGCGGGAGTCTCGCTCTGCCTCTCCCTGCAACGGAGGGCGGAGCAGAGCGCGTGGCGGCAGCTCCGACACCTGTGGATACGCGCCGGGCTGCTCGTGGTGCTCGGCTGGGCCATCAACGGCCCCGTTACGTTCAACACGGCAGACATGCGTTTTGCCTCCGTGCTCGGGCTTATCGGTCTCTCGGGGGCACTGACGGGAACACTCGTTCTGCTGTGGCGAGGGAAAACGTGGGGCTGCCTGCTGACGGCGGCGGCCGTGCTCGCGAGTGTCGGGGCTGCGCAGTATCTCGGCGGAGATTTCACCCCGAGCGGCTGTTTCAACGCCCTCGTGGATGCCCGGCTCTGCCCCGGTCGGTTACACCTCGGCTGTGTGGACCCGGAAGGTCCGCTCTGCATTCTCTCGGCCACCGCGCTCTGTCTCGGAGGCTACGCGGCCGGCAAGGCCCTGCAGGCGGAGCGGATCCCCCGACGCATGGCTCTGCTACTGGGCGGTGCGGCCTTCTACCTACTCCTTGCCTCTCCCCTCCCCTGCATCAAGAACATCTGGACGCCGGGTTTCACGCTCACTGCTGCAGGAACAGGCTGTGCGCTGCTCGCAGTCTTCCACCTGCTGCTCGACTGTTGTCCCCGTTTCCTCACCCTCTGGGCGTATCCCTTCCGCGTGGCGGGTTGCAACGCGCTCTTCCTCTACCTCTTCACGCACCTCTTCAACATCCCCGCGCTTGCGGAGCGCCTGAGCTGCGGCGTATGGAGCGCTCTCCTTCCTGCAAACGCCCTACCCGCCGCTTACGAAGGCACAGCCCTGCTGCTCACATGGCTCATCGTACATTGGCTCTACCGCCGGCGGCTCTTCATCCGGCTCTGAATACCCTACCTTATCGTTACCAGAAGGCAGCGCATGGAGAGATGAGCATTGTTTCGGTTCACGCCACCATATAGCCGCGCCGCCCTCAGGAAAAAGCTCTGACATTGCATCAGCCCCCCTTGGCCCGCCCGGCGTTTGGCTCACACTCTCCCCCGGCGCTCATCAAAAATGCCCGAGGAACTGACGTTCCTCGGGCATTTCGTAGGCTTGAGCCGTGTATCGCTTAGGCGATGGAGTCGCCGAGCTTCTTCATGGCTTCGGCGGCGCGGTTGGAGTAACCCCATTCGTTGTCGTACCAGCCGCACACCTTCACCATGTTGCCGCCCACCACATAGGTGAAGCCGGAGTCGAAGATGCAGGAGTGGGGGTTGGACACGATGTCCTGAAGCACGAGGGCTTCTTCGGAGTACTCGAGGATGCCCTTAAGGGGACCTTCAGCAGCGGCCTTCATGGCAGCGTTGACTTCCTCCACGGTCACGTCCTTCTTGAGGATGGCGACGAAGTCGGTCAGAGAACCGGTGGGGGTGGGAACGCGGAAGGAAGCGCCGTTAAGCAGACCCTTGAGCTGGGGAATCACTTCGCCGATGGCCTTGGCAGCACCCGTGGTGGTGGGGATGATGTTGATGGCGGCGGAGCGCATACGACGGGGATCCTTGTGGGGAAGGTCAAGGATGCGCTGGTCGTTCGTGTAGGAGTGAATCGTGCTCATCATGCCCTTCTCGATGCCGAAGTTGTCGTTGAGGACCTTCACCATGGGGGAGAGGCAGTTCGTGGTGCAGGAAGCGTTGGACACGATGTGGTGCTTGGAAGCATCGTACTCCTGATCGTTGATGCCGATGCAGAAGGTCAGGTCGGGGTTCTTCGCGGGAGCGGAGATGAGGACCTTCTTGGCGCCGGCGGAGATGTGACCCGCAGCCTTGGCAGCGTCCACGAAGAGACCGGTGGATTCGAGAACGACGTCAACGCCGAGCTCCTTCCAGGGAAGCTGATCGGGGCCGACCATGCCGCCGAGAATCTTGATCTCGTGGCCGTTCACGACAAGGATGTCTTCGCCCTTGATCTCGACCGTGCCCTTGAACTTGCCCTGCGTGGAGTCATACTTGAGCAGGTGAGCGGTGGTGGAGATGGGGGTAAGGTCGTGGATGGCGACGACCTTCTCGAGCTCGGTCTGGGACATGGCGCGAAGCACATTGCGACCGATACGACCGAAACCGTTAATAGCGTATTTAGCCATAATCGTTTGTTGTAGTGATAAGTTAGTTCCTTGCGGGGCACTCGCCCCGGAAGGCAAAGACAGTTTAGCCGCAACCCCCCGCGGAGTCAATAAAAATTTGAGACTTCAAAGGGAAAAGTGAGTGCTTTTTCCGCTGGACTTCCGCATCGGGAGACGCTAGGATAGGCTCATGCCTCCCAAGGACGAGTCCTTTCTCCGCCGTATTTGCCCGCCGTTTCAGTATTTTGTGCTGCGGACGCTGACCTGCACCTACACCTTGTGGCGCGAGGGGGAGATTGCGGACGGCGCCGTAGTGATGGCGCAGCTCGACTACTGCGAGACGGATGCCGAGGGGCGCACACGGCATATTGAAAGCGCGGAGGACTGCGACACGGAGGCGCCTGTGTCCCCTGCTCTGTGCGAGCTGATTAACAGGCTCTGCATCACCCCCGAACGGGAGGATGAGGAAGAAGCTGCCATGGAGCTGACGATGAACACCCGCGTCCATCGTTGGAATCCCGACAGCCCGCACTTGCAGGAGCTCTACACCGCCCTGCACCGCGAGCTCTATGCGCTGCTGCCCGCCGTGCACGGCTGCCGCGCCGCCATGCCTGAGACGCACGCTTAATCCGCGCTCGGGAGCTTCAGCTCGGCGGCATATTCCTTCGCCGCGCGGATGATGTCGGCGCCGAGGGTGGCCTTGGGCGTCACAAAGCCGGGGACGAACCACGGAGAAAGGCCCATGAGGTCGTGGAACACCAGTACCTCGCCGTCGCAGGTGCCGTGCCCCGCGCCGATGCCGATGGTGATGACGGGGCAGGCGCGCGTGACGGCCTCGGCCACGCTCTTCTTGGTGCATTCAATCACCAGCGAAAAGGCACCCGCGCGGACGACAGCCTCCATATCGGCCATGATGGCAGCGGCTTCTTCATCCGTCTTGCCCTTCATGTGGTAGCCGCCCTCTTCCAAGACTTTCTGGGGCAGCAGGCCGATGTGCCCCTGCACGGGGATGCCCGCCGCCGTGATGGCGCGGATGCAGTCTTCCTTGTCCACGCCGCCCTCCAGCTTCACGGCATCCACGCCCGTGGCCATGAGCCGCTTGGCGTTGGCGACGGCCTGTTCGGGCGTGTCATAGCTGTGGATGGGCATATCGCAGATGACGAGCGCGTTTTTCGCGCCGCGCGCCACGGCCTCCGCGTGGTGCAGCATGTGCTCCATGGTGACATGCGTGGTGTCGGGGTAGCCGAGCATGGTCATGCCCAGCGAATCGCCGATGAGCAGCATGTCGATACCCGCTTCATCCAACAGACGCGCCGTGGGATAATCGTACGCGGTCAGCTCGGAAACGGGAGCCTTGCCCTTCTTGGCAAGAATAGCAGCAACTTTGGCGTTCATCACAGCAAAGGGTTACAGAGGAAACCGCACCACCGAGTGCTCGGGCGGGAGCTCGTCGAGGAGCTGGGCAACCGTTTTATTCGTGGTCGGCAGGGTGAGCATGGGGTCGATGTCGCAGAGCGGTTGCAGCACGAAGGCGCGCTCCGTGAGCAGGGGGTGCGGCAGGGTCAGACGCTCGCTGCGGATGATTTCGTCCCCGCAGTAGAGGAGGTCGATGTCGCAGGTGCGGGGCGTGCCGTACACATCGCCGCGCACACGACCGAGTTCGTTCTCCGTCTGCAGGCAGAAGTCGAGAATCTCGATGGCAGGAAGGTCCGTCTCCACCTCCACACAGGCGTTGAGGTAGGAGGGGGAACCCTCGGGGCAGTCCACGGGGTCGGTCTCATACACCTGCGAGAGACGCAGGGAGCCGAATTTCTCCGCGAGCTTGTCGCAGGCGCGTTCCAGCAGGGCCAGGCGGTTGCCCATGTTGGAGCCGAGCGAGAACCCCACGCGGTGCAGCTTGTGTTCGGGGGCTTCGCTCATATCAGTCTGCGAAACCGAGGACATCCTGCATGGTGTAGAGCCCCGCGGGCTTGTCCGCCAGCCAGAGAGCGGCGCGCACGGCACCGCCCGCAAAAGTCATGCGGCTGGAGGCCTTGTGCGTGAGCTCCACGCGCTCGCCGTCCGTGGCGTAGATGACGGTGTGGTCGCCCACCACATCACCGCCGCGCATGGAGTGCATGCCGATTTCGCGCTGCGGGCGCGCGCCGACCATGCCGTTGCGGCCGTGCATCACGTCCTTCTCATAGTCGAGCCCGGTCTCCTCGCAGACGACCTCCGCCAGCGTGCGGGCCGTGCCGCTGGGCGCGTCCTTCTTGTGGTGGTGGTGCATCTCGATGATTTCGATGTCGTAATCCTTCAGGATGCGGGTGGCCTTGCGGGTGAGCCAGAAGAGAGTGTTGACACCAATCGAAAAGTTGCTGGTGAACACCACGGGAATCTGCTTGGCGGCCTCGGCAATGGCGGCCTTTTCTTCCGCCGTGTGGCCGGTGGTGCCGATGACGAGCGGCTTGCCCTGCGCCACGGCGGTGGCGAGCAGTTCGGGAGTAAAACCGTGGAAAGAGAAGTCGATGGTGACATCCGCGGCGCTCATGGCGGCGGCGATGTCCTGCCCCACATCATGCGTGGCACCCATCTCCGTGCCGGGGTTCAGCTCCACGGCAGCCTGCACGGCCTGCCCCATGCGGCCCGAGATACCGGTAACGAGAATCTTTTGCATGGCGGTCAGATTAAAGGAGGTTGAACTGCTTGAGGAGGGCGGAAAGCTTGGCGTGCTTCTCCTCGGCCAGCGGCGCGAGGGGCAGGCGGATTTCCCACGAGATGTCGCCGCGCAGGGCGAGGGCGGCCTTGATGGGCACGGGGTTCGTGTCGAGGCTCATGAGGCCCTTCATCAGCGGGTAATACTGCTTTTGCAGGGCGAGGGCCTTCTTGCCGTCGCCGCTCATGGCGGCATCCACGAGGGCCTTCATTTCCGCGGGAGCCACGTTGGAGGTGACGGACACCAGACCCACGGCACCGCAGGAGATGAAGGGAACGGTCAGGCCGTCATCACCGCAGAGAATCGCAAAGTCCTCGGGCAGAGCCTGCGCGAGCTGATTCACGCGGTCCACGCTGCCGCCCGCTTCCTTGATGGCCACGATGGTGGGGCAATCCTTGGCGAGGCGCGCCGCCGTCTCCACGGCGATTTCGATGCCGCTGCGGCCGGGGATGCTGTAGAGCACGATGGGCAGCGGGGAGCACTCGGCAATGGCCTTGAAGTGGCGGTACAAGCCTTCCTGAGAGGGCTTGTTGTAGTAGGGGCAGACTTGGAGCGTGCCGTCCGCGCCGAGCTTGGCGGCCTCCTGCGTCATGACGATGGCCTCGGTGGTGGAGTTGGAGCCCGTGCCGGCGATGACCTTCATGCGGCCCGCGGAGAACTCTATCGCCTTGGCGATAACCTCCATGTGTTCGGCATGCGTGAGCGTGGGGGATTCGCCCGTGGTGCCGACGGGCACGATGCCGTCCACGCCGGCGGCGGCCTGCGCGTCAATCAGCTTGCGGAAGGCGTCGTAGTCCACCTCGTTGTTGCGGAAAGGGGTGATGATAGCGGTGTAAAGACCTTGAATTTTCATATCTCGCAAGGGATTCTACCACAACATGCGCAAAAGTCACGCTTTTTTCAGCGGACAATTCCCCCCACTTGACAGAAAGGAAGCTGACGCGTACACTAATCAACATGAGACATCTCCGCTTTGCCTTGGCTCTCGTTCTGGCCGCAGGCCTGCTTTTCCCCGCAGAAGGGAAGGAGCGCAAGGACATGCCGGATTCCCTGCAGCCCCTGCAAAACCCCGAACGCGGATTCTACCGCACGGCGTTTCTGCGGCTGAAAACGGCGGATAACCGCCCTGCTCCGCTGCCCGCAGGCCCGCTCGTTCACCTGCGCATCGACCTCTCCGCCTTTTCCGCGGCGGGCGGCGGCATGGATGCGCCCCTGAACACGGAGGCCCTGCAAGCCCTGCGCGACACCTTGGAGGCCGTGCGCCGCGCGGGCAAGGGTGTCATCATCCGCAGTTGTTATGATGCAGGTTTTGCCGGCCGCAAGGATACCGAGCCGGAGATGGCCCTGCTCTGCCGCCATTTGCAGCAGCTGGGCGCGGTGTACACCGCTTATGCCGATGTCATCGTGTGCCTCGAACTGGGCATGTTCGGGCCGTGGGGAGAAATGCACAGCAGCCGCTGCTGCACGCAGGAGAATGTGAACCGTGCGCTGGACACCCTCCTGGATGCCACCCCCGCGGGCCTCAGCATCAACCTGCGCACGCCGCAATATGTCGCGGGCTGGTTGGGTATCTCCCCCGCCGCGGGCTTGGATGGTCGAAGCTCCGCCTACACCGCGGCCATGAAAGCCAAGGGCCCCCGCGCCTTGCGTGTCGGGCTGTTCAATGACGGCTATCTGGGCTCCGGCAGCGACTTGGGCACCTTCACCGCCGTGCCGCGCGAGGCGGGTGTCGCGTGGCTGGAGCAGGCTGCCGCCCGCACCTTCTACGGCGGCGAGGCGGTCACGGATGCCTCGGGCAGCATCCTAGGGGCGTTCAACACGCTGCAAGCCGTAGCAAGCGAAGCCCCGCGCACGCACACCACCTACCTGAACGCCGAGTGGAACACCAAACTGCATGCGGCATGGAAGAACGAAACCTTCCGCCGCGAGGGGGATGAATATGACGGACGGGACGGCCTCACCTACATCACCGATCATCTGGGCTACCGCTTGGTGCTCCGCCGTGCGGATATCAAGTTGAACGCCGCAGATAAGCAGAAACTCACACTGCGGCTCCGGCTGGAAAATGTCGGCTTCGCCCCTGTCATCAAACCGAAGGACGCCACGATTCTGCTTGTCCACGAGGACGGCGTCACGCGGCGAGCCCTGCCGTGGCAACACCTCGACATCCGCACCCTGTCCGCCGGCACGACGGATGATTACACCTTCACCGCCCGCCTCACCCCGCGGCTGAAATGCGGCAAGTGGACCGTGCGCCTTCGCCTCGCCTGTCCCGGCTACACCTCCGCCGCCGTCCCGCCCTCTATCCGCTTCGCCAACACGGAGGCGGACTGGGACGCCTCCGACGGGAGCAACAGACTGGGAACATTCATCGTTCCATAACCATGTTACGAGCAGAAAAAGCTGGACGTGCGCGGGCTCTTCCGCTAGACTCGTAACATCACCTTTTCCGTTATGAAATTCTCTTCCCTCCTTCTTTCAGCGACGCTCTGCGCCTCTGCCGCCATGGCAGCGGAGAAACCCAAAGCCGTCATCCTCTTCTATACGGACGACCTCGGCTACCACGACACCTCCGCCTACGGCTGCGAAAAGGCCCCCTGCCCCAACCTCGAAACGCTGGCGAGCCAAGGGTTGACCTTCACGGATGCGCACAGCACGCACTCCGTCTGCACGCCCTCCCGCTTCTCCCTGCTGACAGGTAAGTACGCCTGGCGCCAGAAGAACACCGGCATTCTGCCCGGCGACGCCAAGATGATTGTGCCCTGCAAGACGGAGAAGATGACGCTGCCCGCCATGATGCAGGCCGCGGGATACAAGACCGCCGCCATCGGCAAGTGGCACCTCGGCCTCGGCGCGGGCAAGGAGGCGATTGACTGGAACAAGCACATCTCGCCGAACGCGAACGATGTCGGCTTCGACTACACCTTCATCATGGCCGCCACGGCGGACCGCGTGCCCTGTGTCTATGTGCGCAACGGCGATGTGCAGGGGCTGGACCCGAATGACCCCATCAAGGTGAGTTACCGCAAAGCCTTCCCCGGCGAGATGACGGGTGAAGAGCACCCCGAGCTGCTCAAGAAGTGGGGCATCCCCTCCAACAAGCAGCATGCGGACACCATCATCGACGGCATCTCCCGCATCGGCCACATGCAGGGCGGCACCGCCGCGCTGTGGAAGGACCAGGACCTCGCCGACACGCTGACGGATGACGCCGTGCGCTTCATCAAAGAGAGCGCGGGCACGCCCATCTTCATGTATTTCGCCACCAACGACATCCACGTGCCCCGCGACCCGCACGCCCGCTTCCGTGGCAAGAGCGGCCTCGGCATCCGCGGTGATGTGACGGTGCAGATGGACGACTGCCTCGGCCGCCTGCGCGCCGCGCTCGCGGAAAACGGCTACGACGACTGCCTCTTCATCTTCTCCAGCGACAACGGCCCCGTGATTGCCGACGGCTACGAGGACGGCGCCAAGCAGGACTGCGCAGGCCACAACCCCGCCGCACCCTACACGGGCGGCAAATACACCATCAAAGAGGGCGGCACGCGCATGCCCTTCATCGTGAGCTGGCCCGGCCATGTGCCCGCGGGGCAGACCTCCAAGGCCCTCTTCAGCCAGATTGACCTCGGCCGCACGCTGGCCGCCATCGTCGGTGTGGACGTGCCGGAGGGCTCCATGCCCGACAGCCAGGCGCACCCCGCCGCCCTGCTCGGGCAGGACCTGACGGGCGGCCGTGCCGACCTCGTGGAGTGCGGCGGCGGCAGACTCGCCCTGCGCCAAGGTGATTGGAAGTTCATCAGCGGCCCCAAGGGCGGCCAGCTCTACAACCTTGCCGAAGACATCGAAGAAAAGAACGATGTTGCCGCTCAATACCCCGAGAAGGTTGCCGAGATGAAGGCCCGCCTCGACGCCATTTCCGCCGACTGCGAGAAGTAATTCCCGCTTTCGCCTCCATCGTCGCCCCGCTGTGCCACGCACAGCGGGGCTTTGTTACGCCACACAAAAACCGCGTCCGACCTCACAGTCGGACGCGGTTTTGTGAAAGGAGTATCAATGCTTACAGAGACTTCCAAGGCTGGGCTGCCAGCAAGTCATCAAAGCCGAGGCCCGTGCCTGCGGGCGGCACGAAGTCGGGGGTGATATCCATGCCGAGCACTTCGGAGAAGGCGTTGGGCTTGTAGATATTCTGCGTCACAAGGCCGCACAGGGGCACCTCCGCCTCAGGCTTGCCTGTGTAGTAGAGGGCGGCGTTGTAGGCAGCCCAGCACTGGCCGATGGGGTGGTCCATATTGTTCTGGAAGACGGGGTGCCCCGTGTTGCTGTGGTGGCGGGCGGGCTTCACGATGCGCATCATGGGCTTGTTCGTGCGGGCGGGGATTTGCCCCTCCGTCAGCGGCATATCATAGCCCAGCGGCATGCCGGCGTCTTGGAGCTGCTGCCAGACATTCACGTCGTACACGCAGGGGTCTTCCACATAATCGATGCGCTCCTTCATGGCGTCGGAGAGCTCCTCCCAGAATTTGAGGGCAGCCTCCGGGGAAAGGGTGCAGTTGAAATCCACGCGCCACTTCCAGCTCGGCACCATAGCGGCGAGGTTCACGAGACGATCCACCGTGGCGGCAATCTTGGGGATAACCTTAATCTTGCCCACGCGGAAGCCCTTCTGGTGCAGGTTGTACACCTGAGAAGGTGTGGCACTCACCGTCAGCGTGGCATGGCTGCGGGGAATCGTCAGCCCATCAAACAGGCTGACGCCCTTGGCGCGGGCAGCACCATCCAGCTCAATGCACTTCAGCGCACGCTCACCGAGGCGCAGGGGAGTACCATCGCGCAAGGCATCCAGCTCATACTCCAGCGGAGCGTCACCCAGCTCGGGCCAAGCCTGCAAGCAGGCATAACCGCCGTTATCACCGCGCAGCAACACACCCTCGCGGGGCTGGGCTGCGGAACGGGCGCTCAACGCGCCGACAGGATACAAGGTGTAGGGGCAATATTGCATGTCATTCATTAAATCACAAATGCCGCCCATGTCACGCCAATTCTGCGTTCTGCTCCAAAAATCCCTGCGCTTGCATTTGCCGCTGCATGTGGTATGATGGCGGCAGCATGAACACGGAATGGACAGAGCCGCTGAAAGAACTCGCCGGAGACATCGTTTTCACCGATGAGGAGACGCGCCGAGCCCATGCGGGCGACAAGTGGCATGCCGCCGCCCTGCCCGATGCCGTGGTGCTGCCCGAGACGGCGGAACAGCTCGCCGCCGTCATGCGCTTTGCGAACGAGCGCCGCATCCCCGTCACCGCGCGCGGCGCGGGCGTGGGCTATGTGGGCGGCTGTGTGCCCGTGCGCGGCGGCATCGTCGTCTCCGTGGCGCGGATGAACCGTATTCTCGAAATCAACCCCGCCGACGGCGTGGCCGTGGTCGAACCCGGCGTGCTCACGGCGGACTTGCAGGATGCCTGCGCCGCTCTGGGCTGGTTCTACCCGCCCGACCCCGCCAGCCGCAAGGAATCCAGCATCGGCGGCAACATTGCCACCAATGCAGGCGGCCCCCGCTGCCTGAAATACGGCGTCACCCGCGCCTATGTGCTGGGGCTGGAAGTTGTGTTGGCGGACGGGCGCATCCTCACCTGCGGCGGGCGCACGCACAAGAACAAGCAGGGCTTTGATTTGGTCGGTCTCTTCTGCGGCAGTGAGGGGATGCTGGGCATTGTGACACGCGCCACGCTGCGCCTCATTCCCGCGCCGCCCGCCCGCGCCGCGCTGCGTGCGTCCTTCCCGCGCTTCGCGCTCTGCGCCACGGCGGTGCAGAACGTGCTGCAAGGCGGGCACCTGCCCTGTGCGCTGGAAATCACGGATGCCTACACCCTCGCCGCCGCCCGCGCCTATCTCGGCCCCTCCGCCCTGCCGGCGGATGCTCAGGGCCACATCATCATCGAGTTGGACGGCCAGGCCGACGCCGTCCGCAGCGAGCAACAGGCCATCGCCGCCATCCTGCGCGAGACCGGGGCCACGGAAATCATCACCGCCGAGACGGAGGAAGAGATCGAAGCCATCTGGCAGCTGCGCCGCGAGTTCTCCTACAGCCTGAAGGCGACAGGGCTCACCAAACTCAATGAAGACATCGTCATCCCCCGCTCCGCGCTGGTAGAGCTTGTAGAGTTCTGCGAGGGCATGCAGCGCGAGACGGGCATCCCCGTGGCCTGTTTCGGGCACAGCGGGGACGGCAACATCCACACCAATATCATGGTGCTCAAGGATGCGGAAGGCCGCGACATCCGCGAGCCCGCAGATGAGCTGGTGAAACGGCTCTTCGCGTGGGTGCTGGCGCACGGAGGCAGCATCACGGGTGAGCACGGCATCGGGCTGGCCAAAGCCCCGTGGTTTGCCGAGGCTGTGGGCGGCACAGCCTTTGACCTGCATCGCACGCTGAAAGCCGCGCTCGACCCGCACGGCATTCTCAACCCCGGCAAAATGGGATTGTAAGCATCCCCCTTTGTTACGCTGTTTTTTGCGGAGGCAATCGACGCAAGAAAAAACCGCTGCCCTTGCGAGCAGCGGTTTTTGTTGAGAGCTGTGTTAATATGCTCGGGCTTAGGGCTTCACCACGGAAGCAAGCACCACCGTACCATTGAAGGGGGAGGTGACAGCCTCGGGAAGCGTGACCTGAGCAAGGCGGAGGGACTGACCCATCTGGATGGGGGTCACGTCGGCCTCGATGAAGGCGGGGATGTCCTTGACCGCGCACTTCACGGGAATCTCGTGCACAATCTGGTGCACAACACCACCCTGAGCCACACCGGCAGCGTTGCCCACGAACTTCACGGGCACGTTGGTCTTCACCACCGTATCAGGCGTCACGGCGAGGAAGTCGAGGTGCGTGGTGGAGTCGGTGAGGAAGTTACGCTGCACGTCCTTCACCATGGCGAGGATGGCGGTGCCGTCCACGTCAAGGTTCACGAGGAAGGAGTCCGTGTCCACCGTGTTGAGGAGGGCGCGAACGTCGGAGGCGCAAGCCTGCACGTTGATGTTCTCGGAAACGGCGGAACCGTACACGACACCGGGGAGGATGCCCTGAGCACGGAGAGCGTTGAGCTTGCCGGTACCGACAACCTCACGCTTGCTGACCTTGAGGGAATGAGTCGTCATAGCGTTGATTTTCTATGGTTTGTGAAATGATGTTTTGTTCGGAGTTCTTCCGACGTCGGAGCGCGTTTCGTCTCCCGCCGGGATTCGCGCCGCAAGCTTGCGTAGCAAGGGCGGACCCCCACGATACGCTCATTCCCGCAAAAGTCAAGAAAAAATCCTATTTTTGCACTGAAAAATAAGCGTTTGAGCAATCATACAGTCTACCCGCTCCTGCCCGCCATTAAAAAAAATTGTATTTTTCTTCACTTTTTTCTTGTCAAACATATCAAAGGCGTGTATTATTGCGGCGCACCCCGCTTCAAGCGGGCGGCACAAGTGGCTCGGTAGCTCAGTTGGTAGAGCAGCGGATTGAAAATCCGCGTGTCGGCGGTTCGATCCCGTCCCGAGCCACCATTTTTGTATACAGGCATCTCGTTCGCCGAACTTTTTGACGGGGCGTAGCTCAGCCTGGTAGAGCGCCTGCTTTGGGAGCAGGATGTCGTCGGTTCGAATCCGGCCGCCCCGATTTCAATTCAAAAATTCCCTCTATCAAGATAAAAGATTGAATTTCGCGCGCTTTCCTCTATAATACGTCAAGCCATGAAACGCACATTGACTCTCGCCGCCGTCGCGCTGCTTGCTTCCTGCTCGCAGACCGCGCCCGTTCCCGCGTTGAAGCCCATGCCCACCACCGCTCCCGTGCATGCGGGTGCGCCCGCGCCCCGTTATGTCGCGCTGCCCGGGCAGGCCGCCGTTGCCGTGAACAGCGATGTGGACGCCGCCTTTGACCAACAGGTCGCCGCCTATGCGGGACAGGGTGCCGCCGTGCAGGCGCCCACCACCCCCGTGGCGCCGAACATGGACATCACCTCCACCCCCACGGCGTCCATCCCCGCCGTCACCACGCCTGATGTGACAGCCCCCGTCACGGACGCCGCCGCTGCGGCAGGCGCCGCGCTCAACGGCGCCGTGGCCGATGTGACCGCCGCCGTCTCCGGGGCAGCGGCTCCTACCGAGGACATCACCGCCCCCACGGGCGGCAACATGAACTACAAGGTGCGCATCACCAACGATACGCCCGGGCGCATCTTCGTGGAAGCGCAGGACGCCGCCGGCACCATCTACCCCTGCGGGTTCATGGAGAACGGGCGTACCTTCACCACGCCCATGGAGAACGCCGCCCCCATCAAGGGGCCCATCACCGTGGTGGTGCGTGACCCCGACCAGCCCGGTGCCCCCGAAATCCGCCGCTACAAGGTGGACCCGCCCACGAGCGATTACAACGGCAAGGCCGTGGAAGTGAACATCCTGAAGGGCGGTCGCTACATGGCCGGCGTGAACGGGCAGGTCTATTACAGCACCCCCGCTCCCGAGGAGCCCGCCGTGCCGAACACCCCTGCTCCGGCAGAGCCCGCCCCGGAGCCCACGCCCGCTCCCTGAGCCCGCGCAAAAAATCCACCTCCGCAAGCCCGTTTCACCCTGAAACGGGCTTGTGTGTTTTCCGCCCGCCTTGCCGCGAGCCGATTCCGCCGCTATACAGGGGGCATGTGTAAACCCATTCGTGATTACCTCAACCTCACCCGCGACTACACCCGCGAGATTTTCACCTTCGGCGGTCTGTGCATGATGTGCTTCGTGTACAGCGATTTCAAGCAGCTCGCCCAGTCCCAGTCCAGCACCGCCGCGCACACCGTGGAGGTGCTGCGCTCCATGGATGTGCGCCTCGGCATCATCGAACAGAACACCGCCCGATGAACACGAGCATCCGCCTCATCCAGCAAAAGCTCGGCGTGCCCGCCGACGGCATCATGGGCCCGCAAACCCTGCGCGCCATCATCAAGGCGCTGGACATCAGCGAGCCGCCCGTGTGGCCCACGCAGGCGGAGGTGCGCCAAGGCACCAGCCGCTTCGGCCGCCCCGGCAACGAAGCCATGCTCACCAACATCACCCCTCCCTACCCCCTGCTCTACGACGGCAAGCCTGTGCGCAGCATCCGCGTGCACCAAGCCGTTGCCCTGCATGTGCAGCAGGCCCTGCGTGAGGTGCTGGAGCACTACGGACAGGCGGAAATCCACCGCCTCGGGCTCGACCAATACGGCGGCTCCTACAACTACCGCTCCACCTCCACAGGCAAGGCTCTCTCCATGCACGCCTGGGGCATCGCACTCGACTTTGCCCCCGACACCAACGCCTACAGCACAAAAAAACCCCGCGCCACCCTCTCCCACCCCGACTGCGACGCATGGTGGCGCATCTGGGAATCCCATGGTGCCGTATCCCTTGGCCGTGAACGCGATATGGACTGGATGCACCTCCAATTCGCCCGCCTGAAATAAGTTTTTCGGCAAAAAAAACAAAAAACTTTCATTTTTTACTTGCCAAACACATCGGCGAGGTGTATACTCCGCTCGTTCCCACGGAACACCGCTCGCAAGAGCAACAACGGGGTATTAGCTCAGTTGGTAGAGCGCCTCAATGGCATTGAGGAGGTCAGCGGTTCGAACCCGCTATGCTCCACTTAAACCCACCGAACGGGTCAGTCCAAAAGACTGACCCGTTCTTCTTTTTTCCTTGAAACATAAGGATTCCCGGCGTTCCTTCGTGGTCCCGGCACTACCCTGCAAAGGCACCGCGCAGGGCTTCAAAAGGGTCAATACCAATTTTTGTGGTTTGCGAAAAAAGTTGGGTCAATACCAATTTTTGTGGTTTGCGAAAAAAGTTCATCTGTGTCCGCATTC
>CALBJX010000109.1 GCA_937893015.1 uncultured Verrucomicrobiales bacterium
TCAAACTTCGTACATCGTACATCGTACTTCGTACATTCAGTTCGACAAATCCATGATTTGTCGAATCGCTCTATGGGCCGGGAAGTTAATTTTCCAGCCACTTATTTTCCAGCACGTAGAACACGTACACGAGAACGAGGGCCAGCGGAATCCAGAGCACCCAAAAGATGATGGTCCTGTACGTTTCCAGAGAATCTTCCAGCAGGGCATCCGCGGTTTTGTTTTCACGGACGGCGATTTTGCCTTGTCCGTTCCTGTGGGACAGGGTGCCGTCTTTCAGGACAGCATAGAACGCGCCCCGGAACGTCGCCGGGGAGGCACCGATGCAAATCCGTTTGTGATAACCATTATCAATGGTTTTTCGGGTTGTGCTGACGTCATCAAAGTTAAACGTGTCGTAGCTGAAGACTTCTCCCAAAAAGTCCACGCTCTTGGCATGAAGGTCAATGGTCTTGTAGGTATCCCATGTCCAATAGGTTTCAGTGTACGAACGGGAATGGCCGTCTTCGTCCCTGTACGTCACCTGCCGCGTGTGCTCTTCGTAGGACTGGTATTCTGCGCGGATGGAGAGCCACTTGCCGCCGATGTAGGGGAAGGTGACAGGCTCGACCGCGGTGAAGCTGCCGTCCACAAAGGCGTTGCCGACATCGGTTTGCATGGATTCCTTGAACTCTACCGGGTCGCCGGAGATTTTGGCCGCCTGATAGTATTCAAGGTTGTGGGAGTTTTCACCATGCTCAATCGCGGACGCCAAGAGAAGGCCGAGACAAATCCACAACGAAATGAGGGTGACAGAAAAAATCTGCTCACGCTTCGTTGCTATGGCTTTTTCGCAATGGCGCCAAAATACGGGAAACCTGATGTCGTCGCGAAAGAGCATGAGGAACCGAGGGATTACTCGGAAAAGAGCTGCAAGGGCTTGTCGTCGTTAGCCGAAGGGGCGGCTTTGTAGTAGTCGAAGCTCTGCACCTCGTAGCCGGTCAGCTGAAGGCACCAGAAGGTCGGGAACTTGCGACAATAACGGTTATAATCCCGCACAAACGCATTATAGGCAGAGCGTTTCTGCTGAATCTCGTTTTCGCAGCGGCTGGCCTCCCGCATGGCGAGGGCGTAATTCTCCTGACTCCTGAGCTGGGGATAACGCTCTTCCAACCGGGAGAAAGCAGCAAGGCAGTTCTGCACCTCATCCTTGCTCATATTCTTGCCGCGGGCTTCGATGACGCTTACAAGCGTGTTGTACTCGTGCGCGTCGTAATGTTTGATGAGTTCGGCAAGCTCCTTGAGTTTGTTCACGCGCTTGGTGAGCGAGCCGTCAATATCGGAAGAAGCCGTCTTCACGGATTCCTCCAGAGAGATGGCACCATTCATGGAGGAGCCGAAGCCGAAGACAACCACCAGAACGATACCCAGAATGGCCGACAGTGTAATCAAGTGTCCTTTCATCGCTGTCCTTTATATGGATGAAGGCTCTGTTACACCCACGTGTAACAGAGCCTGTTCAAATCAGGGAATCACTTCACGAGGGTGTGGCCCGTCATTTCGGCGGGCTGCGCCACGCCGAGGAGGTGGAGCAGCGTGGGGGAGATGTCGGCCAAAATGCCGTCCTCCATCGTCACGGAGTCCTGATCGGGGCCGCAGTAGATGAGGTCCACCAGGTTCGTGGTGTGAGCCGTGTTGGGGGAACCATCGGGGTTCATCATGTTCTCGCAGTTGCCGTGGTCGGCGCAGATGAGGCAGCAGCCGCCCAGCT
>CALBJX010000110.1 GCA_937893015.1 uncultured Verrucomicrobiales bacterium
TCGGGGTCCTGGTTGAACACGTTGATGGTGGGGGGAACAAAATTGTCCTGAATCGCCTTGATGCAGGCCAGCAGCTCAATGCCGCCCGCCGCGCCCAGCAGGTGGCCCGTCATGGACTTGGTGGAGCTCACCACGAGGCCGTTGGTGGCGTAGTCGCCGAAGGTCGTCTTAATCGCCTTCGTCTCGCAGATGTCGCCCATGTGGGTGGAGGTGCCGTGCGTGTTGATGTAGTCCACGTCCTCGGGCTTGAGACCCGCGTGGTCCAGCGCCATCTGCATGCAGCGGGAGGCGCCGCGGCCCTCGGGGTCGGGGGAGGTGAGGTGGTAGGCATCCGCGCTGAGGCCGTAGCCCACGAGCTCGCAGAGAATCTTGGCGCCGCGGGCCTGCGCATGCTCCAGCGTCTCCAGCACGATGACACCCGCGCCTTCACCCATCACGAAGCCGTCGCGCTCCGTGTCGTAGGGGCGGGAAGCCGTTGCGGGGTCGTCGTTGCGGGTGGAGAGGGCTTTCATGTTGGCGAAGCCGGTGATGCCGATGGGCTGGATGGCCGCCTCGGCACCGCCGCAAATCATCACGTCGGCATCGCCGAACTTCATGATGCGCCACGCCTCACCGATGCAGTGGTTGGCGGTGGCGCAGGCGGTGGAAATGCTCATGTTCGGGCCGCCGAAGCCGTACTCCATGCTCACCAGGCCGCTGGCCATGTTGGTAATCATGAAGGGGATGCAGAAGGGGGACACGCGGCGGGGGCCGCTCTGGATGAGGGTGGCGACATTCACGCCGTGGATGTCGAGGCCGCCGATGCCGGAGCCGATCATGACGCCCACGCGGGTCTTATCCAAGGTTTCGACCTTGTCAAGCCCGGCATCCTCCACCGCCATGACGGCGGCGGCCATGGCCAGCTGTTCGAAGCGGTCGCAGCGGCGGGCGGTCTTGGGGTCGGATTTGAAGAAGGGAGCAGGGTCGAAATCGCGCACCTCGCCGCCGATATGCACGGCGAGATTGTCCGTATTGATGCTTTCAATGCGGCGAATGCCGGAACGCCCGTTTTTCATGCCTTCCCATGTTTCCTCAACAGTGTTGCCGAGGGGGGAGAGGGCGCCCATACCGGTGATGACAATGCGACGGTCTTTCATAGTGATGCCACTATCTTAACCCGCTCTCGGGATTGCGTCAAGTTAAAAAGAAAGCGCGGAATGCCGAAAAAACGGCAAAATCGCCGCATTTGTTTTGTCGCATGGGGTGCTGTGTCACTTTAAACTAGACTACACTCAAACTTTATGTTAGAGTCGTGGGAGAGATGTCGTACCGAACCCTCACAGCACAGGAAGCCGCGACCCTCATCCGCCACGGAGAAGTGGTCGGGTTCAGCGGGTTTACGAATGCGGGAGCGCCCAAGGTGTTCCCCGCCGCATTGGCCGAGCGTGCCCGCGCGGAGCACGCCGCGGGACGCGAGTTCCGTATCTCGCTGATGACGGGCGCGACCAACAATGCGTTGGTGGACGGCGCCTTGTCGGAGGCGGGAGCACTGGAGCGCATCATGCCCTACCAAGGCTGCAAAGAAACCCGCCACGCCGCCAACACGCACGAGCTGGAGTACGTTGAGTGCCACGTTTCGCTGATGGCGCAGGCCATGCGCTACGGGCACCTGCCGCGCGTGACAACGGCAATCGTCGAGGTCTGCGAAGTGACGGAGGACGGCGAGCTGACACTGACCACCAGCGAGGGTAACACGCCCACCTACTGTCTGCTGGCCGACCGCATCATTCTGGAGCTCAACTCCTACCACAACCCTGCGCAGCTCCGTTGCCTGCACGACATCTACGTGCCCGCCAACCCGCCCTACCGCACGGCCTACCCCCTCAACAAGCTCGATGACCGCATCGGCACCCGCACGCTGAAGGTGGATCCGCACAAGATTATCGGCGTCATCCGCACCTGCGAGAGCGACCACATCCCCGCCTTCCGCGGCACGGCGGAGGTCACCGACCGCATCGGCGAAAACATGGTGAAGTTTTTGGAGAAGGAATACTGCGAGGGGCGCATCCCCAAAGAATTCCTGCCCCTGCAAAGCGGGGTCGGCAACGTGGCGAATGCCGTGCTGGCGCATGTGGGCCGCTCCCGCATCATCCCGCCCTTCCGAATGTACACCGAGGTGCTCCAAGATACCGTGGTCGAGCTCATGAAGGAGGGGCGCTGCACCTTCGCCAGCAGTGCGTGCATCCACGTGTCGGATGAGGTCTTAAAAGAAATCTACGCGAACTTCGACTTCTACCGCGAGAAGATTCTCCTGCGCCCGCAGGAAATTTCCAACAACCCCGCCTTTGCCCGCCGCATCGGCCTCATCTGCATGAACACCGCGCTGGAGGCCGACCTCTTCGGCAACATCAACTCCACCCACCTCTTCGGCAACATGGTGATGAACGGCGTGGGCGGCAGCGGAGACTTCGCCCGCAGCGCGGCCTACACCATCTTCTCCTGCCCCAGCACGGCCAAAGACGGCAAAATTTCCTCCATCGTCCCCATGGTCTCCCACACCGACCACACGGAACACGACATCGACATCATCGTTACCGAACAGGGTGTCGCGGACCTGCGCGGCAAATCCCCCCGCGAGCGTGCCGAGCTCATCATCGAAAACTGCGCACACCCCGATTACCGCCCGCTGCTGCGCCGCTATCTGGCCCTCACCCCCGTGGGCCACAGCCCCGTCTCCCTGCGCCACGCCTTCGCCTTCCACACCGCCTTCCAAGACACGGGCGACATGCGGAACGCGGAGCTGTGATGAATAAGCAAAAACGCGTTCGTTACCCGGACGCGTTTTGTCAGCGTATGTCCATCACATCACGCGAAGGCTTTTTCTCGGGAATTTGTCGGCTCTTTTGAAGGAACAATCGTCGAGCACAGGAAGCCGACCAAGCTGTCCGCAAAAGAAGCAGAAACCTCGACACGGGGAGCGGTTGTCCTCTGCTGCGTGCAGCGCACATAGCGGTAAAAATCCTCCACGCTGATGTGACTGTTATCACTATTTTCCAACTTGGAGATACGCGACTGCGAGCAATCCATCAGCTTAGACATTTGCTCTTGCGTCAAGCCTGCATCTAGGCGTAAATGCAACATCTTTCGAGAAAGAGAATAAGTTTCCTCGATTCGTTGCATTTCTTTTCGAACATCCGGTCCGACATCTTCAAAAAGCTTTTCAAGACTTGTCGGAGTAAACGTAACGGATTCCTCGATCGTGGTGGTCGGTTTCATTACTGGTTTTCCTTTCTGATTTTTTCGACAACATCTTTGCAGAATTTGTTGTCTTTTTTTTGTGACTGTTTGTCTCCCATGCAGAGTAGAAAAACTTTATTGCCTTCGCAATATACGTATAAATAAAGACGAACCTGCGCTGCGGAATGCAGCGGTTGTTGCGTAATTGCTTGACAGCCGCTGCTTTCACGATGAACGAATGAGCACTCACGACTCAACTCTAAAGGGTTATTTCCGTTCTCAAGGCGCTTGATAAAGTCTTTTAGATTTGACATTATGTGAGCAGTTTCGCGTTCATATTTTTTCGATATCCGTTTTACATCGCGCTGAAACTGCCGCGTCTCGATGAAGTCCCAGTTGCTCACAAGACAAAAATATTCCAATATGGAATATTTGTCAAGCGGTTTTCTATCGAAAATGATGTGGGAACAGGCGCACCCCCCAGATGTGGCGGGTGCGGGCGGCGGCGCGGCGGCGAGTGCCCCAAGATGTTGTACGACAAAGACAAAAATACTCCCACAATGTGGGAAAGTTTCTGCTGCCGCCGCGTATTTTGCGCTTGCGTCGGGGGCGGGTAACAGGTAAACTGCAAAGCGATATGGCTAAAGAAATTACCCTTGAACAGGACAAGATGGCGGCACAGCGTCAGCGTGCTCTGGATGCCGCTATGCTGCAAATCCAGAAAGATTTCGGTGAGAACGCCATCATGCGTCTCGGCGACCAAAAGACCATGCAGGTGGAGGTCATCCCCACAGGCAACCTGCTCATCGACCGCGCATTGGGTGTCGGCGGTTTCCCCCGCGGTCGTATTGTCGAGGTGTTCGGCCCCGAATCCTCCGGTAAGACGACACTCACGCTGACCGTCATCGCACAGGCGCAGAAGGCGGGCGGTCTCGCGGCCTTCATCGATGTGGAGCACGCGCTCGACCCCGCCTACGCCGCCAAGCTCGGCGTGAATTTGGACGACCTCCTTGTTTCCCAGCCCAACAGCGGTGAGGAAGCTCTGCAAATCTGCGAAGCGCTGGTGCGCTCCAACGCCATCGATGTGATTGTGGTGGACTCCGTGGCCGCCCTCGTCACCAAACAGGAGCTGGAAGGCGACATCGGCGACAGCACGGTGGGTGCTCAGGCCCGCCTCATGAGCGCCGCGCTGCGCAAGCTGACCGCCCTCATCTCCAAGGCGCGTACCATCTGCATCTTCACCAACCAGATTCGTGAGAAAATCGGCGTCATGTTCGGCAACCCCGAGACCACGCCCGGCGGCCGCGCCCTCAAGTTCTACGCCTCCGTCCGCTGCGATATCCGCCGCATCGGCCAGATTAAGGGCACGGACGGCAGCGTGAACGGCAACCGCACCAAGCTCAAGGTCGTCAAGAACAAGGTCGCGCCGCCCTTCAAGGAGTGCGAGTTCGACATCATGTACAACGAGGGCATCTCCTCCAC
>CALBJX010000111.1 GCA_937893015.1 uncultured Verrucomicrobiales bacterium
TGGTAGTCGGACGATAGGTCCCGCGAGAGTAGATAGCCGCCGGAGCCCAACAAAGGCCGTTGAACGAAAGTTCAACGGCCTTTTCCTTTTGCGCGTTGCGCAAAAGGAAAGAAGTCCGAATTCCGAAGGCTGAAGTCCGAAAAGGAAATTCGTGCGGCTACGCCGCAGGGTAGGGAACCCCGCCTGACGTGCCGTCAGACGGGGGGCTCCACACTGTTGCAGGGGCAGGCGTGGATGCAGAAGGAGCGGGTGTTATGGATGCTTCTCCTGCATTTGTTCGAGTTTGTCCAAATCCCAAGACTCAAAAGCATCGTCTTCATTGAGGTCGCGCAGGTAGCGGAGGGTGGCGGCGCAGCATTCTGTCGGCATGGTAGGCACTGTAGGATGACTCGGCGGATAAGGGCAGGCTTTCGGTGAAGGTGATACCGTAATCCTTGTCCGTGCCGGTCAGTTCGATGCTGTCGTTCGTCATGCGAACGTGGCTCGCCTCGGCTTAGCGGGTGGCAAAGCTGTGGGTGATATCGTCGCTTGATGACGTGGATTTCGTGGTATACCACTTCTCCCCGCGCTTGTGGTAGAGAGCACTGAAGGCATCCTGAGAGTAGGCGGCCTTGGTGAGCCCGTCGGGGCTGATGAGAACGTAGTGCCACTCGCTTGTGTCGGTTTCGCTCCCCGCGCCGTTTTCCCGCTCAAAGTCAGCCGGACACATCAGATCATCCATCGTGGCTTCGACAAGCTCGGCAGGGGCGGGGGGAGAGGGTGGCAGCGAGTACAATCAGCGGCAGGGCGACGCGGCGCAAAAGGCAGGGCGTTTGTATGGCGGCATGATGCCACCGCGCCGGCGCCTTGTCAAGCCGAAGGAAGGGCCGCTGCGGGAGAAATGGGTGCCTCCCTGCGGAGGGGGGGCGGCGAAGGAAAATGCGAGCAAGGCTCATTGCGTGTTGGACTTGGGCGGGAAGCTGTGTTAGGATGGTGTCATGCCGAATGATGACCCTGCCGTGACGGAAGCCCTGCTTCGCGCCGCTCGTGAGCTGAGCGAGGAGGTGGAGAAGCTCTCCTTCGATGCCCCCGTGGCGTACACCTACAACCCGTTGTCCTATGCGTGGGAGGGACACGCGGCCTACATCCGCCGCTTCGGCACGGGGCGGAAGGAGATTCTTTGCCTCGGCATGAACCCCGGTCCCTTCGGCATGGCGCAGACAGGTGTGCCCTTCGGGGAGATTGCTGCTGTAACGCTGTGGATGGGCATCACCGCGCCCATCGGCCAACCGCCCGCCATGCACCCCAAACGCCCCGTGCAGGGCTTTTCCTGCCCGCGCTCGGAGGTGAGCGGCCGCCGTCTCTGGGGGCTGTTTGAGGAGATGTTCGGCAGCGCGGAGAATTTTTTTGCGAAGGCCTATGTGGCCAACTACTGCCCGCTTATCTGGATGAGCGAGAGCGGGGCCAACATCACCCCCGACAAGCTCCCCCGCGAACAGCAGGCCGCTGTGGATGCCGCCTGTCAACGACACCTTGTCCGCCTGTTGGAGATTTTGCAGCCCAAGCTGCTGGTGGGCGTAGGCAAGTACGCGCTGGATCAACTGACGCTCGCCGCCAAGCAGCTGCCCGAGCAGGCTTTCACGCTCGGCACCATTCTGCACCCCAGCCCCGCCAGCCCCGTGGCCAACAAATGCTGGCCCGAGAAGCCCCGCGAGCAATTCCGCGACTTGCTTGCGCAGGCGGGAGTGGTAATGGCGGACTGACGAGCCCGACAAAGGGAGATTTGTCGAGATGTACGAAGTACGATGTACGATGTACGAAGTTTGAGTTCCGCTCGCTACGCTCG
>CALBJX010000112.1 GCA_937893015.1 uncultured Verrucomicrobiales bacterium
GTACATCGTACATCGTACTTCGTACATTCAGTTCGACAAACTGCTCATTTGTCGACTCGCTCTGCATTCGTCCGTTGTTTCCTCCTGCTGCCCTGTTTTGGAATTGACAGGTGAGAGCTATATCTGATAGTATACTCCACAAATAAGACCCCTTTCTGCTTTCCATGAAGCTCGCACTGGACGCCATGGGCGGCGATAATGCCCCGCAAATCAACATCGACGGCGCGAAACTCGCGCTGGCGGAAATCCCGACTCTCGAAAAACTTTACCTTGTGGGACGCGAGGAGGAGCTGCGCCCGCTCTGCGAAGCCGCAGGGATTGCAAACGACCCGCGCGTGGTCATCACGCATGCGCCCGAGGTGGTGACCATGGAAGAGAGCGGGCTCATGGCCGTGCGCCAGAAAAAGCATTCCTCCATGAGCATCGCCGTGGATTTGGTGAAGAGCGGCGAATGCGACGCCGTGCTCTCTGCGGGCAACACGGGCGCCGCCGTGGCGGCGAGCACCATCAAGCTGCGCCTGCTGCCGGGTGTGGAGCGCGCGGGCATCGTCTCCATCCTGCCCAGCGTACACGGCCACACCTTGGTGACGGACACGGGCGCCAACCCCGATGCCAAGCCCAGCCACCTTGTCGGCTATGCCGTGATGGGTGCGCTGATGGCCAAGTACATCTACAACCGCCCCGAACCGCAGGTGGGCGTGATGAGCAACGGCACGGAAGACTGCAAGGGCAGCGAATTCTCCAAGGAAACCTACAAGCTCATGGCCGAGCTGAACAAAGAAGGGCTTTTCCCCTTCACCTTCATCGGCAACTGCGAGGGGCACGACATCTTTGAGACGGAGCTCGACGTCGCCCTGACGGACGGCTTCACGGGCAACATCCTGCTCAAGAGCGTGGAAGCCACCGCCAAGTTCTTCTCCCACACGCTCAAGGGCCACATTAAGGAGAGCGCCCTCGCCATGCTGGGCGCCCTGCTCATGAAGGGCCCCGTCTTCAACAAGCTCTCCGCCCGCATGAACCCCGACGCCATCGGCGGCAACCCGCTCATGGGCGTGAACGGCGTGTCCATCATTGCCCACGGCTCCGCGAACGGCACGGCCATCCTGAACGCCATGCGCATGGCGGAGGCCATGTGCCGGAACAACATCAACGACCGCATCATCGCCGCCATGGAGCCCATCAGTGCGGCGTTGAAGGCCCGCGGCTAACCTCTTTTCACTCTTGCCATGGCGGCTCTTTCTCCCTATCTCAATCCGCTCTGGGCGGATGCCGTGTGGGATGTCTCGGGCGCGTTCGTCAACGACCGCGAGCTGACCTCCTTCTTCGACTTCTGCAAGCTGGCGCTGGGCTTCGAGCCCTTCCACATCGTGCATGGGGCGCCGCTCTGCAAGTGGAACAGCGGGCGCGTGCTCTCCCACCTCATGCGCGAGGCGGAGGAAATGCGCACCGCCGGGCTGGAGTACGAGAAGCGCAACATCGCGATGTACCTCACCTTCACCAACCTGCTGCTGAAGGAAGAGGATTTGAAGGACCCGCTGGGCAACGCGCTCTGCGTCTTCACGCAACGCCACAACCCCACGGGGCGCAACGCTGTTATTCTCGCCTCCGATGTGCTCCGCAAGCACCTGCGCGACACCTACCCCAAGCTGAAGCTCGTCTCCTCCATCCTGAAAATCACCAACGGCGGCGGCAAGGGCAAGCTCGACAAATACCTTGAACTGGCCGAGCAGTACGACGAGGTGATGGTGCACCCCGACGATGTGCTGAACTACGACCTGCTGGAGAAGCTCGAGAACAAGGAGCGCTATATCTTGCTGGTGAACGAATACTGCATCCGCAACTGCCCGCTGCGCCCCTACCACTACGACACGCTCTCCCGCACGGCGCTGGACTACTTCGGCTTCGACGCCTCTGTCTTCGACGGCAAGCAGGCCAACAACGGCTGCCGCAGCCTCTACACCCTGCTCACCGATCCGAACAAGAGCGTGCTGGCCCTCAACACGCCGGAAATCGCCCGCCTGCGTGAGATGGGTTTCCGCCATTTCAAGGTGCAGGGGCGCGGTCATGCGAACGGCACCTCCATCCTCTTCGACCTCCTCCGCCTCGTCCTGCGCAACGATGCCATGGACGAGAACGCCATGCACACCATCGGCCAGCTTTTCTGGGAAGCGATGACACCCCCTGCCCTCTGACACCATGAGCACCACCACTTCCGACGGCGGGCAGCAGCTCAGCCAAGAACAGATTCTCGACAGCCTCCGCTTCCTGACCGCGGACTACTGCCCGAAGGCTACATGGACCGTCGGCGGCGCCTTCCGCTACGACGAGCACCTGCTGCCGCTCATCACCTTCTTCGCCACCAATCTCGGCGTGCGCAGCATCGACAACGTGGCGGGTGCGCCGCCCTGCCCGTGGACACTGGATTACTTTGTGCAGCGCCGCCCCTTCCCCATCGGCAAGTTCTGCGACCTGCTGGAAACCTATGCCCGCAACAACGTGGGCGTGCGGTTGGTGTTCGACAATCCCTTTGTGGATGCCGCCGACCTCGATGACCCCTTCTGTGCGATGATGATTAAGGAGTTTTACGCCCGAGACCGCGTGCGCAAGAACCGCATCATTGTCGCCTCCGATGCCGTGGCGGACAAAGTTCACGCGCTCTGCCCGCGCATCCCCGTGGACTGCCACTACAACCGCCTCATTGCGGAGACCGCCCCGCGCGATGCCGCGCTGTACAACACATTGCTCGAGCGCTACAAGCGCGTCTGCCTGCACCCCGCCGATGCCGCAAACACGGCCCTTCTCGCAGGCATCACCGAGCCGCAGCGGCTCGACGCCGTCCTCAACGACCCGTCCCTTCGCGCCAACGGACGCCGCCGCGAACACCTGCAACTGCTGGCCGAGATGCGCCGCCGCCCCTATGACACCACGCTCATGGCCCGCCGCGCCGAGCTGGTGAACGCCATGGAGGGCAACCGATTCTCCCCCGCCGCCCTCGCGCAGAAATCCGCCTGCACCCTGACCCGCGCCGAGGCACAACAGCTGCACGACGCCGACATCCGCTCCTTCATCATCCAGTCCCAGCATTTCCGCAACGAAAACACTCTATTGTGGGATATTTTCCAATGCATGTTCTCCTACTCCCCCGAGAACATCAACAAACACGCCCTCATCGCCTCCTCCGCCATGGCGGAATACGGCAAGCCCAAGGGCAACCTGCCCAGCGGATTGAAGCAGTTCGCCTTCTCGCAGTACGAGTGATAAGAGAATGACGCCTTGTGAAGCGTGTGCGCTCTCGGCGCAGGAAAGAAAAACGGTCTGATGCCTGCATCAGACCGTTTTTTGTCGGAGAGCGAGCCGGATGCGACACACCTCCCGTCAAAAATCTCCTATCATATATCACATATTCCTTTCCATGCCGCGCCTGCTGTGGTATGTTGCTATGGACACATGTATATCAACCGCGAGATTTCCTGGCTGGAGTTTAACCAGCGCGTCCTGAGACAGGGGCAACGCACGGAGCTGCCCCTGCTGGAGCGTGTCAAATTCCTGTCCATCACGGCGAGCAACTTGGATGAGTTCTTCCAGGTGCGCGTGGGCGGGCTGGTGCTGCTGCGCCAGAGCGGCAAGGGGAAACCCGACCTGACGGGGCTCTCCCCCGCGGAACAGCTGGAGCTCATCCACGACCGCGTGGAACGCATGATGGGCGAGCAGTACGCCCTGCTGGAAGAGTTGCGCGAGCCCTTGCAGGAGGCGGGGCTCTACCCCCTGCCCATGGCGGCGCTCAACGAGGCGCAGCGTCTCGCGCTGGAGGATTATTTCACGCTGAATGTGGCTCCCCTGCTCACCCCCATTGCTATGGAGCGCGAGCACCCGCCCCTGCTGCCCAACCTCGCGCTCATCGTGGGTGCGGAGCTGCTGGCCGAGGAGGCCGACGAGAGCCGGTTCATCGCCGTCACGCTGCCCGATTCCCTGCCCCGCTGCATCCGCTCCGCAGCGCTGGGCAAGCAGGGCTACGTGCTGCTGGAGGAGCTGGTCATGAGCTTCCTCCACAAGCTCTTCCCCGGGGAGCGCGTGGTGAACATGGCACCCTTCCGCGTCACCCGCAACGGCGACATTGCCGTGGAGGAAGAAGAGGGCGGCGACCTCGCCCGCGAGATGGAGGAGGTGCTCGTCGCACGCAAGTTCTCCGACTGCGTGCGTCTGGAGCTCCCCGCCGACACCCCCGCAGACTTCTCCGTGCGCATTGCCCGCGTGTGCCATGCGTTGGATGTGGCCGTCTGGCGCGTGCCCGGCTTCCTGCGCCTCGTGGACCTTCGAGAGATTGCCGAGGCGCCCGGGCATGAGCAGCTCAAGGTCGAGCCGTGGACCGGCCATACCCCCGCCGATGTGGACCCGAACATCTCCATGTTCGAGAACATTGCGCAGGGCGACATCCTCATCCACAACCCGTTTGAAAGCTACGAACCCGTCGTGCGGCTCATCGAAGAAGCGTCCGCCGACCCCGATGTGCTCGCCATCAAGCAGGTGCTGTACCGCACCGCCCCTGCCTCGCGCTTCATCGCCGCGCTCTGCCGCGCCGCGGAGAGCGGCAAGCAGGTGACCGTGCTCGTGGAGCTCAAAGCCCGCTTCGATGAACGCCACAATCTCGCGCAGGTCGCCAAGCTGCAACGCGCGGGCGTGCAGGTCATTTACGGTGTGAAGGGCTTCAAGACGCACGCGAAAATCATGCTCATCGTGCGCCGCGAGAACGGGACGCTGCGCCGCTACTGTCACTTCGGCACCGGCAACTACAACGAAAAGACCGCCAAGCTCTACAGCGACCTCTCCCTGCTCACCTGCGAGGAGAATTTCGGCGCCGATGCCTCCCAGTTCTTCAACTCCGTGACGGGGCTCACGCGCCTCTCGCGCTTCCGCCGCCTGCACCCCAGCCCCGCCATGATGAAGGAGAAGCTGCTGGAGCTCATCGAGGCGGAGATTCAGCGTGCGCAGATGGGCGAGAGCGCGGAAATACGCGCCAAGATGAACTCCCTCAACGACGTGGACATGATGGAGGCGCTGGAACGCGCCGCCGAGGCGGGCGTGCAAATCCGCCTCAACATCCGCGGCATCTGCTGCTGGGCACCCACCACCGCCCGCGGCCGCGCCTGCACCCGCATCGTCTCCATTGTCGACCGCTACCTGGAGCACGCCCGCATCTTCAGCTTCCGCAACGGCGGCGACACGCTCTGCTACATCGCCAGCGCAGACTGGATGAGCCGCAACCTCGACCGCCGCGTGGAGCTCATGGTGCCCATCGAGGAGCCGCGCCTCGCCCGCCGCATCCGCAGCATTCTGGATGCCTGCTTCAAGGACACGGCGCAGGCCTCCCTCATCGAGGCGGACGGCAGCTCCCACCCCGTGCCGAACAAGGGAAAGAAAAAGCCCTTCGCCATGCAGGCCCACCTCCAGCACAAGGCCCGAGCCCAAGCCCGCACCCAGGAGCGAGCCAAACAACAGACACTGGAGCCCCACCGGCCGAAGAAGGGAAATTGACAAAGGGGGATTTTGGGGGTGTGCGAGGTGCGGAATCAGAATTCCGCACGGCGTCGGCGCACCATGATTTGACCACGCCCACGGCGCCTCACCCCTTTTCAGACAGCGACGACATGCCGCGCCGTTAAAAATGCATCCAGCTCTGCCAATGCCCTTTTCTGCGTGGGGCATGCACGACGGCGGGCGCCGAGGGCAAGGGAGCAGGGTTTGCGGCCGGAGAAGCGGTAGGTATTGAGCCCGAGGCGCTGCAGACCCTCCAAACGCTGCTGCAGCTCAGTGTAGAAGAAAAGCGGGAGAGGGGCGCTCTCCGCAAGCTCGCAGAGGTCGATATCCACGGGCGGGGTCTGGCAGCGCAGGTTGGCGGCGATAAGAGGCAGGCCGACTTGGTTCAGCACTTCTCTCAGGCGGGCAAAGAGGTATTCCAAGGGCACGGTCGGCAGGGGGCACTCCTGCTCCAGATAGAGCATGACAGCCTGCGCTATCTCCGCGCGGAAGGGGATGTGATGAACGCCCGCCGCATCGGCGGCCTCTTGCAGCACGCGCTCCACCCAGTCACAACCATAATCGGAGATGACACAGTGCCCCGTTTGCAGGAGCGGGCGGTTGTTGCGGACGGCGACCATAGCGTGTAGCAGGAAAAGGATAGGAACGAAACGAGCGGATTACAACGGCAACTTGCGCTGCAAGGGGTCCTGTGCGGCCTTGACCTCCATGCGTCGAACAAGCTCGATGAACTCCTCCACCGTGCGGAACTGGCGGTACACGGACACATAGCGGATGTAGGCCACAGGGTCGATACTCTGGAGCTTTTCGATGACCTTCATGCCGATGATGTAGGAGGGCACCTCGCGCTGGTGGTCGCGGTGCAGATCTGCGATGATTTCGTCCACGGCGATATCGAGGCGGTCCATGCTCACGGGGCGCTTTTCGCAAGCCTTGATCATGCCGCTGAGGATTTTTTCGCGGTTGAGAGCCTCATGCATGTTATCGCGCTTGAGCACGCGGAGCTCCGTGCGCTCTATCTGCTCATAGGTCGTGTAGCGATAGCCGCAACGCAAACACTCGCGGCGGCGGCGGATACACGTGCCCTCCTTGGACATGCGCGAGTCGATGACCTTGTCATCCATGTGACCGCATTGAATACATCTCATGCGCCCAGCATACCACAGGATATGGTGCAAAAAAAGAAAAAGCGGTGCCACATCTTGTCGCTCTAGGGTTTTCCTGTGCGGGTGATACTTCACTTTTCCTGATTATTTGCCAACCGCAAGCCTTCCCCTCTCAAAAAAGGCTTTTCAGCAGGTGCATGCGGGTGTACAATGGGCGCGTGAGGATTTCTGTTGCAACTGTTGCGGCGCTTGTGGCCGCCCTGCTCCTGCTGCCCGCCTGCAAGAAGGTGTCGGAGAAGGAGAAGGAGGCTCGCGCCGCACAGTTCACCACCTCCACCAAGCCCGCCCCCAACCCGCACAAGGAGGATTTGGAAACCCTCGTGCGCCGCGACCGAACTGCTCCCACGGGGCTCAACGGCGCACCTAAGTTCGAGCTTTTCAGCGCCTACGCAGGCGAGGACATCCGCCAGGTAACGGGCGTCTCCGGCCGCACGCTGCTGCTCTGTTTCACCGCCCCCTGGTGCCCGCACAGCAACAAGATGCGCCAATCTCTGCAAAAACTCGCGCAAGAGGAAAAAGGCCGCGTGCAGGTGGTGGACGTGAATGCGGATGCCTACCCGGCTCTTGCCGAACAGTTCGGCATCGATAAAGTGCCGACCACCATTTTCTATACCGAAGGTGTGAAACTCCGCAGCGTCAGCGGAGCCTACACCGCAGCCAGCGTGCAGAAGTTCCTGCACTCCCTGCTCTCCCGAACCGACGAACAACAGCCATAACACCACCATGCGATTCCTCACCGGTCTCCAGCCCAGCGGCCAGCTCCACATCGGCAACTACTTCGGCGCCATTCAGCCCGCGGTCGAGCTTCAGCACAAGGGCGAAGGTTTTTACTTCATCGCCAACTACCACGCCATGACCACCATGGAAAGCGCGGAGAAACTGCGCGAGAACACCCGCGGCCTCGCCGTGGATTTCCTCGCCTGCGGTCTTGACCCGGAAAAATCCGTCTTCTTCGCCCAGTCCGCCGTGCCGGAGGTGAACGAGCTGGCGTGGATTCTCTCCACCGTGTGCCCCATGGGTCTGCTGGAGCGCTGCCACTCCTACAAGGAGAAGATGGCCAAAGGCTTTGCCGCCTCCCACGCCCTCTTTGCCTACCCCGCCCTCATGGCGGCGGACATTCTGCTGTACAATGCGGACGCCGTGCCCGTGGGCAAGGACCAGAAGCAGCATCTGGAGGTGACCCGCGACCTCGCCGGCAAAATCAACGACACCTTCAGTGCGGACATTTTCAAGCTGCCCGAGCCCATCATCAACGAGGTGACGGCAGTCGTTCCCGGTCTGGACGGGCAGAAAATGAGCAAGAGCTACGGCAATACGCTGCCCATCTTCGGTGAAGAAAAACCGCTCCGAAAGCTCATCAACAAGAAGGTGGTGACGGATGCCACCCCGCTGGAAGAGCCCAAGCCCACGGAAGGATCCATCATCCTCGCCCTCTACAAACTCTTTGCCACGCCCGAGCAGTATCAGACGATGGTAGAGCAGCATCAGGCAGGCGGTTTCGGCTACGGCCAGTTCAAGAAAGACCTCTTCGAAGCCTACTGGGAGTTCTTCCGCACCGCCCGCGAGCGCCGCGAATGGATTCTCGCCCACCCCGAGTACGTCGATGATGTGCTCACCCAAGGTGCCGCCAAGGCCCGCGAGGAAGCGGCCAAGACGCTCACCAAAGTGCGTACGGCCGTCGGCCTGCAGTGGCTCTGACACGAGACCCGACAAATGAGGATTTGTCGAACTGAATGTACGAAGTACGATGTACGATGTACGA
>CALBJX010000113.1 GCA_937893015.1 uncultured Verrucomicrobiales bacterium
TCATGCAGCCGCGCTTGGCGCGGAAGTGGCGCATGCCCTTGTCCAGCTCCTGCTCGACGATGTTTTGCAGGCGCATGTCGATGGTGAGGCGCAGGTTGAGCCCGTGCTTGGGGGCGCGGTAGCGGTCGTCCTCTGCGGCGAGCACTTGCCCGCGGGCGTTGTGGCGGTATTCACGCATGCCGTCCACACCCGCGAGGTAGCTTTGGAAGTAGGCCTCCACGCCGCTCATGCCCTTGTTCTCGTGGTTCACATAGCCGAGCACGTGGCAGAGGTTTTCGGGAATCACGTAGTCGCGGCGCAGGTCGCTCTGCACCATCACGCCGCGCACATGGGCGTTGGAGAGGGCGGTCTTAATCTTGTCGGCCTCGTCCGGGGTCAGCCCCTTGGCGAGCACAATCTGGTTGCGGAAGCTCTTTTTCCGTTCGCCTTTCTTTTCGGCCTCGGCGTTGTAGGCTTCCGTCTTGGTCTGGGCGATTTTCTCGATGATGTCCTCCTTGGTGATGGGGCGCATCTTCTTAGTCTTCTTGACGGGCTCGGGGTCGAGGGTCACGGTCTCCATTTTGCCGTTCTTGCCCTTGCGGCGCACGGTGCGGGGGCGCGGGGCGGGGGCGTCGGCATCGGCGTTGTCGTCCTCCACCATCAGGTTGCGGAGGTGGGGGTAGATGATTTCCGCAACGAGGCGGTCATGCTGACGGAAGTAGTAGTCGCAGACCTCGGGGTCGTAATCGAGGCGGCGGTTGGCCTGCGCGTCCTTGGGGTCGATGGCGGCGCGCAGCTTGCGCTTTTCCTCCAGCGTCAGGTCGCGCTCGGCGTTGTCCAGCATGTCGGCCTTGAACCCTTGGACGATGGCGCGGCGGGCCTTGGGGTCGTCCGTCGCATCCCAGCGCGGGTCGTGGATGGCCTGGTTGTAGGCGAGACCCTCCACCACGGCGGTGAGCTCGCGGAGGTGGTAGCGGTCGGCGACGATTTCCGCGCTCTGGATGTTGTTGGTGAGGATTTCCTCGTTGCGGTCCATGATGATGCCGCGCTGGGCGGGGATGCGCTCCTTGCTGATGAGCTCATCCGCGGCGATTTTGCCGTGCTTGGCGGAGTCCACCACCTGCATCTCCACCAGCCTGTACGCAATCGTGCAGGTGATGAGGGTGATGATCCCGCAGAGCACGGCGCAGCGGCCGGCGAATGGAACCTTGGTTTTCACGAGGAAGAACGAAAAGAGGATATAGACTTAGCGAGCCGTGGTGTTGGCGGTGAGGGTGCCGGAGTCGCGTTTGGCCATCTCCAGCTGGTTGCGGTCGATGTCGTGCAGCTCGGAGCCGTCCTGACCGAGGCGGGCGAGCATGGCCCAGCGGTTCATGAGGGCGTTGGTCTTGGCGCGGTACTGGTTGGCGTTCATGTTGCAGACGGCAATCTCGCGGTGCAGGTTGTTGATGTCGGTGTTGATGGCGACCTGGCGGTTCTTGAACACGGCGTAGGTGATGCCGCAGGAGGACACGAGCACGGCGAGCACGACCATGAACACCAGAAAGCCGAAGCTCAGGCGGTCTGCATAACGAGGAGCGGGATGGGAGGAAGAGGCCATGGGAAAAAGGATTTTAGGATTTTGTTGAACGTTTTTTTGAAAGGGAAACAGGAAAAGGGGGAATCAGAGTTTTTCGATGACGCGGAGCTTGGCGCTGCGGGCGCGGGGGTTGGCGGTGAGCTCCGCCTCCGAGGCCGTGAGCGGCTTTTTGAACACGAGCCGCGCGGCGTAGGCGGGATTGGGGCGCGGGGCGGGCCACTCGGGGCGGTCGATTTCGGGGCGGGTCACGGTGTCGAAGGCGCGTTTCACGGCGCGGTCTTCGAGGCTGTGGAAGGTGATGACCGCGAAGCGACCGCCGCTCTTGAGCAGGGAGAGACCGCTCTCCAGCAGGGCATCCAGCGCGCCGAGCTCATCGTTCACGGCGATGCGCAGGGCTTGGAAACTGCGGGTGGCGGGGTGGTTGCGGCCCTTGCGCGGCAGCACGGAGGCAATGATGTCCGCCAGCTGCGTGGTGGTGGTGATGGGGGCTTTTTCGCGCTCCGCGACGATGCGGCGGGCAATGGCGCGGGAGGCGCGTTCCTCGCCGTACTGCCACAGGATGTCGGCGAGCTCCGCCTCGGGGGCGGTGTTCACGATGTCCGCCGCGCTGCGGGGGGCGGCGGGGTTCATGCGCATGTCCAGCGGGCCCTCTTGGTGGAAGGAGAAGCCGCGCTCCGCCTTGTCCACCTGCGGGGAGGAGATGCCGATGTCGGCCAGAATGCCGTCCACCTGCGTCACGCCTGCCTCCGCCAAGAGCGCCGCGGCGTTGCGGAAATTGCCCGCCAGAATGTGCAGGCGGTCGCCGTAGGCCGAGAGACGCTTGCGGGCGGCGGCGCGGGCAGCGGGGTCCTGGTCGATGCCCCAGACAGTCGCCCCCGCCTGCAACAGCAGCTCGGTGTGGCCGCCGCCGCCGAGCGTGGCATCCACGAACACTTTGCCTTCCGCGGGCAGCAGGGCGTCCACGGATTCCCGGCGCAGCACCGTCACATGGTGGAACTCCTCGTTCGCCGCGGCCTCCTCGGCCTGTTCCGCGGCGGCGGTTTCGCACTGCTTGGCGCGGCATTCGGCCTGCCACGTCTTCGCAGCGGCGGGCGGCATCACCTCGGTGAGCACGGGCAGGTGCCACTCGATGTCGGGAGCGGCGGCAGCCCAGCGGGCGGCCATGGCGTCGATGCCTTCCTCGCCCGTCAGCTCCACCAGCACCTCGGCGGCGCAGGGGGTCAGGCGGAAGGCGAGCACGCCCGCCTCACCCGCGAGCAGTTGCGCGAGCGCATTTACGCGCGCGTATGAAAAGGCCGCCTTCGGGGACGTTGCCAGGGGTGCCTCCACGGCACGGGTGCGGAGCTCGCGCAGTTCCCCTTCCAACGCGGCCAGCTTGCCGCGTGCGCCCTTGATGCCGGCCTCGCACATGCGCTGCAACAGGGCTTTCTTCTCCGTCTCCCAAGCGGCGACGGCGGCGGGGTCGAGGGCGGATTCCTCCCACATCAGCACCCGGTAACAGGTGCCGCTCGGCGGGGCGTCCGCGGCACGGCAGATGGGGCTTTGGGGGGTCATGAGAGGATATTGAAAAGTTTGTCGAGACTGTTGGCGGCGAGCTGCTCGGGGCTGTTGGCCGCGGCGTAATCCGCGGGATTCCAGAGCTCGAAATAGGCGCCGCGACCGACGAGCACGACGGCATCCGCCAGCTTGAGGCGTTCGCGTTGTGCCTTGGGGATGAGCAACTTACCCTGCGTGCTGACCTCGGCCTCAAAGCTGCAACCCGCAATGGAGCCGATGTATTGGTCAATCTGCCCGGGCGTGGCGCCGCTGGCCGCCGCCTGTGTGCGGACGTCCGTCAGCAGGTCCTCAAAGCCCTCCTGCGTGTAGCACTTCACCACGGGGTATTGCTCGCGGTGCGACTCGATGAGCGACAGCACGGCCCCGTGCGCCGCACGCCACCCTGCCGGAACCGACACGCGGCTCTTGGCATCAGGCTTGTGCGTCACATTGCCCGTAAAGGTCACTGGGGAAACACGGCTCATCTCTTTGAGTACACTTCGCTGCACTTACAGTACACATCAGTACACTCAAAGTCAATGCCATTTTCTGTTTCGGAGAGAAAAAAATGGTGAGTCGCCGCTCATTCACCATTCAACTCGGCGAGTTCGATGAGCAACTGCGGCAGCTTATTGAGCAAAATCGTGGCCTCCGCCGCTGTGAGGGAAACGTGGATTTCCGTATCATCCGCCAGCGTTTGGCCGATGGTGATGCCGCCTTCACTGTTCGTGAAAATATGGACGCCTTTGGTCGGGTAGGCGGGCTGTTGTCGGCGGTCGTTGCGGCGCATGCCAAGAGGGAAACACGGAAGCGGGGCCGGCGGCAAGCTCCGCGTGCCCACTTGCTGTTCCTGCCCGCGGGCGGTATTCACTTGCCTGCCTTCACTTGCAGGTAGATGATGCGTTGGGCGTAGCGCTTGTCGGCGCAATCCGTCTTGATGACGAGGCGTTCAAGGTTGCTCTTTTCCGTGCTCTTGGGGGTGATGGTGAGGCGGTATTCGCGGCCTTTCTCGATGGTCTCCGGGGTGAAATCGTAGTTGGTGCCGCTGAGGCCTGCATCCTTGATGCTGCGGATGGGGGAACCCGCGGGCAGGGTGATGGTGAGCACTTGGGGCTCGGGCGCACTCCCCTTTTGCCAGATGAGGCTGCGGGCGGAAAGCACGATGGCGGGCGGCACGATGAAGTGCATGGTGAGGCGTGTGGTCAGGCCGTCGCTCGTGGTGACGTCAATCTGCTTGTCTACGTCCGCATCGAAGGCGGAGGTATCCACCTCTGCAATGAGTTTGGTGCCGGAGGTTTGCAGCTTGGTGCAGTCGCAGAGGGGTTTTGTCTTGCGGATACCGGAGCCATCCGTCTCAAAGACGACAGTGGCGCGTGTCTGCCCGCAGGTGAGTTTCACGGTTTGCGTCGCTTGGCGGAAGCCCGCAAGGCAAGGCAGGGCCGCGGCCAGCAGCAGAACAAGCAGCTTCTTCATTGCGCGGTGTCCTTTCCGTTGGGTTTAGCGGCGGGCTTGGGGCTCAGGAAAGCCGTGAGCAGGAAGAGCGCGGCGGCGGTGCATACGCAGCTGTCCGCCACGTTGAAGGAGGGCCAGTGGTAGCCCATGGGCCACATCTCCGTGCGAATCCATGGGAAGGAGAAGTCCAAAAAGTCCACGACATAGCCGTTGAGCAGGTTGCTGAAGAAGGAGAGTTTTTCCGCACCGGGGATAAAGAAGCCCTGCGTGAGGCGATCGGCCATGTTGCCGAGCACACCTGCCAGCAGCAGCACCCACGCCGTCTTCATGAGCCGCGTGGCGAAGGTGCCTTTGCGATAGAGCGCGGTGAGCCAGATGAGCGCCGCCACCTGGACACCCAGAAAGACGACGGGAGCCCAGACCGTGCCGTTGCCCGTGCCGAATGCCACGCCCGTGTTGTGCACGCGCACGAGGGAGAAGTGCAGCCATCCGTTGTCCGCCAGCACGGGAATGCGCATGGGGGAGTAGCCGTAGACCCAGTCGAAGGGGAAGTGGAGCACGATGGCCCACTTGCTCGCTTGGTCGAGCGCAACGAGGGCGAGAACGAGAAGAAGGAGGATGGGGGTGACTCGGTTTTTCACAACGGCGGGGATTGTACCCTGTCTCGGCGGAAAAATCGAGCAAAATCACGCAACGGGAAGAGGGAGCGACCGCCGAGGGGGGCGCCCTCCGCCGCTGCGGAGGTTGACAATGGTGCCTGTTATCCTGTATCATACGCCCGCATGAAACACTCTTCCCTCCTTTCTCTTGCCGCCGCGTTGCTTCTGCTGCCCTGTGCCGCAGCGGAGCTGCCGGCCCCCGTGGCGGTGCCTGTGCCGGAGACCTTTTCCGCCCGCGCCCAAGAGCTGCTGGCCGATTCCATCCCGCTGGTGCCGAGCGCGTATCAGGTGAACGTGGTGTACTTTGTGCCCGCGGATATGGAGCCCTATGCGGATTATGAACGCCGCCTGAGCGAGCTGCTGCTCTACCTCCAGCAGTTCTACGGCAAGGAGATGACGCGCAACGGCTACCCGAACCGCTCTTTCGGCCTCAAACGCCGCGCGGACGGCAATGTCGATATCATCCTCATCCGCGGCAGGGAGAAACAAGCGGTCTACGCCGATGAAAAGGAGCGCGGCTGGGAGAAGGAAGCCAAGGAGGTGGAGGAGTTCTTCGCCGCCCACCCCGGCACCAAGGCGAGCGAGCACACCTTCTTCCTCGCCCCCGTGCCTGCCGGTGCGGATATCGAGCACGGCAGCCCCGGCGGCTGGGCCTTCCACGGCGACGGCACCAACTGCTACGCCATCGACTACCCCGACTTCGAGCTCAAACACATCGGCCGTGACACCCGCGAGGGCAAGTTGCTGACGCTCTGGTACGGCGGCTTTGCGCATGAGCTGGGCCACGGCCTCAACCTGCCGCACAACACGGGCACCAAACCCCAGAACGAGGCCATGGGCACCGCCCTGCTGGCCAACGGCAACTACACCTTCGGCACCAAGCCCACCTACATCACCAAGGCGAGCTGCGCCATTCTCGACTGCTCCCAGACCTTCCTGCCCGCGGGCAGCACCATTCGCCCTTACGAGGAGCACCCCTACAGCGAGGCCAAGGACATTGCGCTGAGCTTCGACGGCAGCGCACTGCACCTCCGCATGGGCGTGTGGGGGGTGAAACACGTCAATGCCTATGTGCAGGATCCGCCCTTCATCATCAACCGCGACTACGACGCCGTGGCCTTCCCCGTCTCCGTGGCGGACAAGGAGGGCGAGGACGAGTATTTTGCCGCAGAGGTGACCATCCCCCTCTCCGACCTCGGGGAGCTGACGGAAACCGGCAAGGGAACGCAGTGCGTGGATGTGTTGCTTGTGCGCGAGGACGGCTCCCGCAACCGCTTACGCTTGGTGTTCAACTGGGCCGAGGTGAAACCCGGCGAACCCGTGCCCGTGCGCTCCATGACCCTGCTGGAAGGGTATTAAGGGACTGATAAATCGAAAAACATGTGCGCCCGGCGGCGCTGCATAGGAGCCTCGGTCCGGTGTCCCGCCGGGCCGGGGTTTTATCATCATGGATGAAGTCTTGACCCTGCCGTACCCCTCGTGTATGCTGGGGGCATGTCTGAGCATGGCAAATACTGGAGCGAGGAGCTGGTGGAGCTTCGCGATTGGCTGAAGGAGACGAAGACGAAGCGCAAGGATATCGCCGTCAAACTGGGGGTGACCATCGGCACCATCAACAACTGGCTTTGCGGCAACCGCCCCATTCCGCAGCGCATACGCGTGCGCATCCAGGCTCATAGGCGTTACAACCCTTCCGAGGGCAAGGTGTTGGAACCCCGCTGCCGCGCCGTGGCTGCACCGCTCACGGGGGCGGAATATGCCGAGGTGCTCTCCGCCGCCATGCAGACCAATTACACAGTGGAGGAGCTGGCCTCCGCAGGGCTCATGAGCCTTGTCCGCGGCATTTTGCAGGGGGAGGTGCACCTGGCCCCGCCCAATCGGCAGACCGTGGAGTGAGGCTCGCCGTATCCGCGAGGCGTCGGGCAGCCGCATCAGCGGCGGCGCGGGGCGGGTTTTGTCGCGGGCTTCGTCGTCGTTTTGGCGGGTTTGCCGCTCGGTTTTTTGCCCTTGGTCGGGGTTTTGGCAGCCTCCTTCGGGGCTTGCTGTTTGCCGGCCTCCACTTTGGCGGGGGCGGGGGCTTCCTGCGCCACGGGTTTGGGGGCGGCGTGCAGGGTCGTTTCGGGGTTCATGACAGCGGCGAAGGCGTCGATGCCGTCTGCCAAGGCTTGCGCCAGTTTGGCTTGGTATTCCTCGGTGTTCAGGCGTTCGCCCTCCTCTTTGTTGGTGGCATAGCCCAGTTCCACCATGGCGGCGGGGCAGCGGACGGAGGAGAGGAGGCTGTAGTGTGCGCGGCGGCAGGCGCCGTCCTGTGCCCCCGTGTGGCGGAGCAGTGAGGAATGCAGCGCGATGGCCAGCGCAGCGTTGGCGGCGTCGTATTCATTGCCGGGCAGGGGTGTCGCGGTCGGGTCGCAGGGGGCCATGGTGTAGGTCTCCACACCGCTGATGTCGCTGCGCCCGCTGTTGAGGTGCAGGCTCAGGAAGATGGGGTTGAGCTCGCGCCCTGCGACATCCACGCGTTGCTGGTCGGAGAGGTAGCGGTTGTCCTCGTGCGTGAGCACCACATGGTAGCCGCGCTCCGTGAGCAGGGTGCGCAGGCGGTGCGCCACCGTCAGGGCGACATCCGCCTCTCGGGCATAGGGGGTCACGGTGCCCGCATCGTGGCCGCCGTGCGCGGGGTCGATGATGATGGTCTTCACCAGCCGCCTGTTGGCGATATAGGTGGGGCGCAGCACGGGGTCGATGAGCTTCACCATGTCCGTCTTGGAGACAAGCAGCCCCTGCAGGGAGTCGCGCTGCGCGGGGTGGGTGAGCAGGCAGCGGCAGCCGCGGATGCGCAGCTCGCGCGGGTCGGGGCCGAACACCAGCGACACCGCGCCGTTGCCGATGGAAATCGCGCCGTCCCCGGGGGAGGTCAGCGTCATGAATTTATAGAAACTCCGGAGATCCTCCAGCGGCAGGTAGCCCACATCGCCCACGGCGGTGGCGTTCCACATCGCGCCGTCCGCCGTCACCGCGGCGGCGGGGAAGGGGAGCAGCGGCAGCAGCGCCGCGAGGGGGAGCAGGGCGCGTTTCATCACTTCTTACCTCCCGTGATGGTGTTGATTTTTGAGCCCGAGATGCTGGTGCGCACATTGCCGCGGCCGGGGGTGGCAGCGGGGCGCGGTGTGGCCCCTGCGGGGCGTTTGCGGCAGACTTGGTTGCTGTAGGCCACGATACCCTCGGCAATGCAGTCCGCCAGCATGTCCTGATATTTGGGGTCGGAGATTTTGCGGCCTTCCTCTGCGTTGGAGACAAAGCCGCCCTCGAAGAGGATGGCGGGGCGGTTGATGGTGCAGAGCACGGAGAAGCGGGCGCGTTGGATGCCGCGGTCGATGGCCTTTGTGGCGAGGATGGCGCGGCTGTGCACGGCGGTGGCCAGCGCAATGTTCTCGCTGTCCTGATTATTGCCTGCCAAGTCCTCCGTGCGGCGGGTGCGGGCAAAGGGGGAGGTGGTGCCGTGCGGGGCGAGCGTGAAGGTCTCGATACCCGTGGCGTGGGAGCCGCTGCTGTTGTGGTGCACGCTCACGAAGATGGAATCCGGCACGCGGTTGGCGATCTCCACGCGCTGCCGCAGGGTAAGAAAAAAATCTTTGTCGCGGGTCATCACCACCTTGAACCCGCGCTTTTGGAGCTTCTCGCGCAGCTTGAGGCCGACGGCGAGGTTGCAGTCCTTCTCGCGGGCATAGGGGGAGACGGCACCCGCATCGTGCCCGCCGTGGCCGGGGTCGATGATGATGGTGGTCAGCGTGCCCGCCGCCTCGGAGAACTTGGGGCGCAGCACGGGGTCCACCAGCTTGCGGAGGTCGGTGCAGGAGATGAGCAGCTGCCCGCCGCTCTCTTTCACGGGGTAGGAGAGGATGTAGCGGTAGTTGTTCACATAAAAATCCTGTTTCTGCGGGGTGACGGAGATGCGGCGGTCTTTCGCGCCGTAGGTCACGCAGCCGGGGCGCCCCTTCATGGGTGCAAAGCCGTACCACTTTGCCACCTCGGGCAGCTTGGCATATTCCACCCCGCCGATATCCAGCGTGGTGTAGGTGCCCTGGGCATGCGCCGCCGCCGCCGTCAGCAGGGCGGCGAACAGGCAGAACAGGCGGTGCAGAAAAGCGGACATCGGGAACGTCTTCACTCTACCATCTCCGCCCTGCTCTCACAAGATTTTTTCTCGTGCGCGTGCGTGGATAAAACATTCAACGATTTCATTTTACGCTCTTTAGGGAAATTGACATAACGAGGCCGGGGCGGCTCATGAGTTGGTGATTGACAGTGCCCTGCGCCGTGGGTATGATGAAGGGGATGAAACTCGTCAGCTGGAATGTGAACGGCATCCGCGCCACCCTCGGCAAGGGGCTGGCGGAGCAGATGGATGTGCTGAATCCCGACGTGCTCTGCCTGCAGGAAATCAAGGCTCGCCCCGAGCAGGTGTGCGACCTGTGGCTCGCCTCGTGGCCGCACGCCCTCTGGAACCCCGCGCAGAAGCCCGGCTACAGCGGCACACTCATCCTCTCCCGCGTGGCGCCCCTCTCCGTCTCCACGGGCATCGGTGTGCCCGAGCATGATACGGAGGGCCGCGTGGCCACCATGGAGTTCGCCGATTTCTATCTGGTAAACTGCTACACCCCCAACTCGCAGAACGAGCTGGCGCGTCTGCCCTACCGCATGGAGTGGGACACCGCCTTCCGCGCCTATGTGAGCAAGCTGGCGGAGACGAAGCCCGTCGTCTTCTGCGGCGACCTGAACGTGGCGCATGAGGAGATAGACCTCGCCCGCCCCGCCGCCAACCATTTCTCTGCGGGCTTCTCCGATGAGGAGCGCGCGGGTTTCACCGCGCTGTTGGCCGCCGGTTTTGCGGACAGCTTCCGCCGCCTGCACCCCGATGAGCGCGACCGCTATTCCTGGTGGAGCTTCCGCGGCGGTGCCCGCGCCCGCAACGTCGGGTGGCGCATCGACTACTTCGGCGTCTCCGAAAGCCTGATGCCCCGCGTGGCGGAGGCCGAGATTCACGCAGACATCACCGGTTCTGATCACTGCCCGGTCTCGCTGACGCTGGCGTGACCCACTCTTGCTCATCATGCGTTTCCGCTTCTTCCTGCTGTGGTGCCTGGTGTTCACCCTCCTGTTGCTGAGCGGGTGGGGGCTTTTCTGCCATCAGGTGGTCAGCTCGCGCGATATTCGTGTGGAAACGCAGGAGTTTTCTTTTTCCCAATGGCCGGCGGAGACACCGCCCGTGCGCGCTGTCGTGCTGGCGGACCCGCACCTCGCCTTCTGGGAGGGCGAGAAACTGGAGCGTATCGTGCGCATCATCACAGAGCTGAAACCCGACCTCATTCTGCTGCTGGGCGACTTTCCCTACGGCGTGGTCAACCGCTTCTCCCTGCCCGAGGCGGCGTGCTATGAAACGCTCGCCCCGCTGGCGCAGCTCGCTCCCGTGTGCTATGTCATCGGCAACCACGACGGGTACTATCGCCACATGAAAACCGAGTTTAAGCGTCTCGGTTTTCTGAGCAGCGGAGAGGCGACCCGCCGCCTGCACCTCTGCAACGGGCAGATGCTGGATGTCATCGGCTTCACATGGAGCTATGGTGCCAAACTGGATCGCCACCTGCCGAACAATGTTGCCGCCGCGGCAGATGTTCCCCTGCTCGGCATCGCGCACTACCCGGAATCCTTCTACCGATACCCCCTCCCCCAAGTTGACCTCGTCATCGCCGGGCACACCCACGGCGGACAACTCTGCGACAGCGAGGGGATGCCCCTGCGCGGTTTCAGCGTGCTCACACGGGAACAAACCCGCGGGGGGCTCCACACCCGCCCCGACGGCAAGCCCCTCTACATTACCCGCGGCATCGGCATGAGCCGCCTGCCCCTGCGTTGGAACTGCCCTGCGGAAATCACCCTCCTGCTGCTCCGGGGAACAGAGAAGGGGCAGGAATCCAATCCTTGACGCTGTGGGGCGAATGGGCTAGAATAACCGCGCACGATGGCAAGCGATAACAAGACAAAGACAGAGACGTGGAACTCGGGGCTGGGCGCGGTGCTCGCGGTGGCGGGCAGCGCGGTGGGCTTCGGCAACTTTCTGCGTTTCCCCGGGTTGGCGGCGCAGTACGGCGGCGGCGCCTTCATGATTGCGTATTTCACGGCCTTTCTGCTGCTGGGCATCCCCCTCTGCTGGGTGGAGTGGACCATCGGCCGCCGCGGCGGTGTGCGCGGCGGGCATTCCTGCGCCTCCGCCTTCATGCTGATTTCCCATTCCCACGTCTGGAAATACCTCGGCGTGCTGGGCGTCATGGCGCCGCTCTGCATCGGCATGTACTACCTCTATCTGGAGGGCTGGACACTCGGCTACGCCTGGCACACGGCGGTCGGCGACCTCAACCTGGAGACCGGCGAACAGTTCGGCGCCTTCTTCGGGGATTTTGTGGGCGCGGGCGGCCACGGCACGGCCTACGATTGCTCCCGCAGCACCATGGCGCTCTTCTTCGGCGCGGCGCTGCTCGTGAACTTTTACCTGCTCTACCGCGGCGTGACAAAGGGCATCGAGTGGTTCTGCAAGTGGAGCATGCCCGTGCTGCTCACCACGGCCGTTATCGTGATGCTGCGCGTGCTGACGCTGAACACCCCCGACCCCGCCTACCCCGAGCGCAACGTGAACGAGGGCCTCGGCTACATGTGGAACACGAGCAAGACCATCCTCGTCGTCGAGGACAAGACAGTGCAGATGATTCCCGCCTCTGCCACGGCGGAGCAGAAGGCCGAGCTCATCTCCCGCACACAGCGGGCCTACCCCGCCGCCGAGGTGAAGGAGGAGCACATCTCCCTGCTGCAAGGCCTGCTCAACCCCGATCTCTGGCTCACCGCCGCGGGGCAGATCTTCTATTCCCTCTCCATCGGTTTCGGCACAGTGCTGGCCTATGCCAGCTATGTGGCCAAGCGCAAGGATATTGCCCTCTGCTCCCTGACGGCCAACGCCGCCAACGAGGTGGTGGAGGTGGGCATCGCGGGCATGATGATTGTGCCCGCTTCCGTGGCGCTGTTGGGTGTGGCCGCCGCGGCCGGGGCGGGCACCTTCGGCCTGGGCTTCAATGTGCTGCCGCAGGTCTTCGCCAACATGCCCATGGGGCAGCTCTTCGGCACGCTCTTCTTCGGGCTGCTGGGCTTGGCGGCCATTGCCAGCTCCATGTCCATCGTGCAGCCTTCCATCGCCTTCATGGAGGAGTTCTGGTCGCTCACCCGCACGCAGAGCGTCGTCATCGTCGGCGTGTTCGTCTTCGTGGGTGCGGGCATCGTCTCGTGGTTCACGGGGGATGGCCTCATCGCCCTCTCCACGCTGGATTTCTGGGCGGGCAATCTTCTTCTCTACGTCATCTCCGCGCTCTACCTGATTCTCTTCCGCTTTGTCTGGGGCACGGAGAACGGCCTGCGCGAGCTCGGGCGCGGGGCGCAGATGCCGCTGCCCCGCGGCCTCGGTTTCGTCATCAACTGGATTACGCCCACCATCCTCCTGCTCATCTTCGGCAGTTGGCTCTATAAAAACATCTTTGTGGAGACCTGCGCCGAGATTCAGAACCTCATGGAGCTGAAAGTCGGCGCCGTGCTGCCGCTGGCGTGGCTCGGTTTCGTGACACTCTTCATGTGCTTTGTCGTGCACACCTCCCGCCGCTTCCACCGCGCGGAGACGATTTCCGATGAACAACCCGAACGCATCCCCTTCTCATGACCCTTTCCGGCATCATCACCATGGTTCTCTCCATCGGCGCGGTGTGGACGCTCTTCATCGTCTGCTGTGCCCGCCTCATCCGCAGGGACAGAGAGGAAGAAACGAACGGGGATAAATAATCTCTGTTCTTTCGTGCGCTTTTATGGTATAAAAACGACATGAAGACACTCCGATACATTGCATGCTGTCTCGCTCTGCTCTGCGCTGCGCCGCTGGCGGCGCAGGAGGACATGAACGCCGATGAGATTCTGGCGGGTATGCGCGACATGACCGTCAGCCAAGGCGACAAGGATGTGACGGGTTCCATCCGCACCAACCGCAGCAAGACGAAGGTGCCCTTCGGCCTCGCGGCCCGCGGGGAGACGATTTGCTACCAGTACAAGGACGGCGAGACCTGGCGCCGCTTCGATGTCCGCATCCGCGAGAAAAATGTCGAGCTCGCCGTGGTGGAAAACGGCAAGGCCCGCGTGCTCTCTCCCTCCGGCTATGTGCAGAACATCCCCGGCACAGACCTGTGCTACGAGGACCTGTCGCTGCGTTTCCTGTATTGGAAGGGCGGCCGCGTCATCACGGATTCGAGCGATTCCCGCATCAAAGGGCGGGATTGCTTCATCGTCGAGGTGCGCAACCCGTCCAAGGCCGGGCAGTTTGCCACTGTGCGCATGTGGATTGACAAGGAGAACGGCACGGCGTGGCAGATTGACGGCTACGGCGCGGACGGCAAGCTCCGCAAGCGTTTCTCCATCACCTCCGTCAAAAAACTCTCCGACGGCACGTGGTTCTTCAAGGAGATGAAGATTGAAATCCGCGACCCGCAGAACCCCGACCGCACGAAGGCCCTCAACTATCTCACGGTGGAGGACCTGCCCAAAAAGTGAATTACAAATTACAATTTACAAATTGGGAAGTTAGCGCGCCTTCAGCGCGGAGGAATACAGCAAGGTCTGACGGAACGTCAGACCTTGCCTCCAAACCTGCGAGCGACAGCGAGCCTTACTTCAAAAAAATTGTAATTTGTAATTTGTAAATTGTAATTCCCTATCATGCTCTCTTTCCTCCGCACCCTGTTCATTCTGCTGCTGCCCGTGCTGGTGTTTGCGGCGGTGCTGGTGTTGCCTGTGCGGGAGATGATCGGCTCGGAGGACAAGGGCGTGCTCGGCATCATTGTCTTTTTGGCGGATTTGGGCGGGCTGACGCTGGCGGAGGCGCTGCTCTTCCGCTATTGGCTGCTGCCGCGTCTGGGGGAGGTCGTCGGTGAGCGCGTGTACGGCGGCTCCTATGTGCCGGAGGAGGACGCACTCGTGCGCCTCACCGCCCGCCTTCGCGAGACCCGCGACCGCGAGCTGCTGCCCGAGCTGCGGGCTCTCGTGCTCGCCCAGCCCCGCCGTGTCCGCGGGTGGACGGAGCTGGCGCACGTGTATCAGGATATTTTTGACGCCCCCCGCACCGCACTGGAAACCCTTGTCGAGGGCGAAACGCGCGTGCGCAACAAGGAGGAACGCGCCATGCTGCTCGTGCGTGCCGCCCAACTCTGCGAAAGCGCCCTGCACGACAAGGACGCTGCGCAACAATACTACGGCCGCGCCGCCGAATGCTTCCCCCGCACCATCTACGGCAAACAGGCCGCCGCCAAGCTGCGTTGAACAACGCCGAGACAAAGCGAAGTGAATGGACGATGGACGAAGTTTGAATTCCGCTCGCTTTTTGACCTCGTACGCCCCCACAAATCCTTGTTTCCTCAGCATCTGCGCCTGCGTGTGGTGGCGGCGGCCAGCGTGAAGAGGGCGAGCAGGGCGCCGCTCGGCTCGGGCACGACACTGAACTCCATGGGGATGGCGGAGTTCAGCCACGTGTACCCGTAGAGCACGAATTGGCCTTGGTACACGAGCTGCCCGTTAGGGGCCGGCTCGCTGCTGGTCAGGGTGAAGAATTCGTTCGGGGAAATGCCCGATTTCGCATCGTACTCCGTGACATACAGCTCGCGGCCGAGGGGGGAGAGCGTCAGCTCAAAGAGGCCGTCCTGTTCCCACTGCGGGTCGTCGGAATCCGTGACATAGAGCTTCTCCAGGCGATTGAGATCCTCGTTGTAATCAATGCCCCACAGGGTGATGGCATGGCCGCCGCCCAAGATCTCGGAATCCTTCGATGCAACGGCAATATGCAGACCGAGACCATAGCCGGCCTGGAGCAGCTCTTTGATGCTGAAGGATAAGTCTTGGAGCGCATTCCCGCTGTACTCGCTCGGGTTGGAGGATGAGAGGGCGGTGCTCGGGTGATAGTAGCGCGGGTCCTCGTAGCCGATGTAGCCGTAGATGTCCTCCTCTACCCCGGGGGCAAGGAGCGAGCTGTAGTATCCCGCTGCGGCGGCATCGGTCTTCTGCGGCGGGGCGGAGGGAATATCACCGAGGAACCACCATTGCACCCCCGCGTTGGTGAAACCGCCGGCATCCGTATAGGAATCCTTGAACACCTGCCAGATCTCTTCCGCCTCCGTCGGGGCTCCGGCAGCGGCGGCCGCCTCCGGGTTCTGATTCTGCCACCAGGTGATGAGGTTCGAGGCACTGGCCGCCCAGCACAGTTCGTTGTCGCCGTCATTCCCGCCTGTCGGGTGGCCGTCAACCCATTCGTAATGTTTGTCGTTATCCACCCACCCCGTGGCGGAGTGCCAGTCCTCGCCGTCCCAGTCGATACCTTGCACCCAATACATCTCCGCCTGTGCGGACGGAGAACAGAAGACCGCCGCCGCGGCGGCGAGGAAGAGCAGAGACTTTTTCATGGCAAGTTGACGAGGGGTGATAGAGGAGAATCTATGTAAGCATAGCAAGCTTTTCTCCGCTTGCAAGTATTTTTTTATCGTATGGGGCGCGGAAGTTTACGCGGGGAGATGCCGTGAGAGCGGGCTCCTTGCTCTTGTCTGCGGGCGGGGATTGAACCCGCGCCCGACACGAGCTTCTTCGGGCGGCGGGCGCAGGTGTTTCTGCCCGCAGAGGAGGCCGAGATGGCGGTGGTCTTTGTGGGCGGTTTCACGGAATCGACGATGGTGCACTTCCGCTCTTCTTATGAGACGATGCCCCCGCTGCCATGCAGGGGCCGCCAACGCCGCGCCTTTTACGGCCGGGAGGGCGGCAACGGCAATCTGCTCTTCCACAGCACGGAGCGTCTGCAGCGGGATTTGCGCACCTTTATGCGCCGCAATCCCCGCGCAAATATTGTTCTGCCGGGGCACAGCTACGGCGGCTCTGCCGTGATGGATGCCCTGCGCCACCTCAACGATGTGACCGAGCACGGGCGCATCATCGTGGTGACGCCGGACCCCGTGAGCCGTTTCAAAGCGTCCGCAACCCGCGCCCGTTGCTGATGGAGCCTTCCCCTCTGCAGGGGGTGAGCCCCTACGAGCAATTGTGCCGTTACTGCCGGGACTCGGCCGCGGGTGCGCAGCAGGCGCAACGCTGAAAGCGAACAGGCACAAAAAAAGCCTCCACCTTGCGGCGGAAGCCTCTGTGCCGATGGTTCACCGACTCAATGCGGTCGGTCTCCGAACCACCTCTGCGGCAACGAACCTTAACCCTGAATCGCGGCGGGAGCCTCCGGGCAGGGGGGCAGGGTGTTCGCAGTAGCGGTGAACGCGGCAAGACCCAGAATCAGTGCGATAGCTTTCATCTTCATGTATCCTTTCGTTCTTAAAACTTGCAGAGGTGACACTCTGCAAGGGCAATATATCTTTTTCATCCTGCAATGTCAATACAAATTTTCGACATTTTTCTCATTTCGGGATTTTTTTGGTGGGTGGGGGGAATCGGGACCGCAAAGAAACCCTGACGCGCATCGAAGCGGAAGATGTGAGATAAAGCGTCAGGTGTCGCGCTTTCGCGGAATCCGCGCTTGCGTTTCCCGTGCGCAACAGGTACAATGGGCGCATGTCCAGCAGCTTCGGTTCGCAGTTTCGCATCACCACATGGGGGGAATCTCACGGCGTCGGCGTCGGCGTGGTGATTGATGGTTGCCCCTCCCGCATCCCGCTCACGCAGGAGGCTATCCAACGCGAGCTCGACCGCCGCCGCCCGGGGCAGAGCGATATCGTGACCCCGCGCAACGAGGCCGACGCCGTGGAAATCCTTTCCGGCGTGCTGGAGGGGCTGACACTCGGCACCCCCATCGCGCTCTCCGTCCGCAACAAGGACCACCGCTCCTCCGCCTACGATGAGATGCAGCACACCTACCGCCCCTCGCACGCCGACTTCTGCTACGATGCGAAGTACGGCATCCGCGCCTGGGCGGGCGGCGGCCGCGCCAGCGCACGTGAGACCATCGGCCGCGTGGCCGCGGGGGCCGTGGCCAAGGCGGTCGTCAAGGCCCTGTGCCCGGCGTTGGAGGTCGTTGCGTGGGTGGAGCGCGTGCACACCATCACCTGCCCCGTGCCCCCCGCCGAGGTGAGCGCGGAGGCGGTGGAGAGCAACATCGTGCGCACCGCCGATGCCGAGAGCGCGGAGAAGATGGCCGCCGCCATCCGCGAGGCACGCAACGCGGGCGACTCGCTGGGCGGCATCATTGCCTGCACGGTGCGCCATGCCCCCGCGGGCCTGGGCGACCCCGTGTTCGATAAGCTGGAGGCCACCCTCGCCCACGCCATGATGAGCATCCCCGCCACCAAGGGCTTTGAGGTGGGCAGCGGCTTCCGCGCGCCCGACTTCCGCGGCAGCGAGCACAACGACCCCTACTACATGGAGGGCGACCGCGTGCGCACCCGCACCAACAACAGCGGCGGCATACAGGGCGGCATGAGCAACGGCGAGGACATCAACATGCGCATCGCCTTCAAGCCCACCGCCACCCTCATGACCGCCCAAGAGACCATCAACGATGCCCACGAGGAAGTGCAGCTGCGCGGCAAGGGCCGGCACGATGCCTGCGTGCTTCCCCGCGCCGTCCCCGTGGTGGAGGCCATGGCGTGGATCACGCTTTGCGACCACCTGTTGCAGCAGCTTGTCGTGAGCGCAGGGCGATGAAGCGTTTTTTCCGGCGTTGCCGCTTGGAATGGCGGAGCTTGGTGCGCAGCACATGGATGGCGCCGCTGCTCTGCCTGCTGCTCTGTGTCGCGTGTGCTCACATTCTTCCTGAGTCGTGGGGGGTGGAGCGGCTTGCCCCCGGGACGTGGGAGTATGCGTGCCTCCTTCTGTTGAGCATGGTCGTGGTGCTCACCTTTCTCTTGCTGCTGTTCTGCGTGGCGGGCGGCCTTCGGCGGCCGCAAGGGCGGGGGGAGCGCGTGCGCCGTCTGCTGTGGGCAACGGCGGCGGGTGTCCCCTGTCTGGTGCTGGCTCTGTGGCAAAGCTCCGCTGTCGTTGCCGCCACCGAAGCGCATGCGGCGGATGACTGGCGCGTCCCCGCGGGGGTCCCTTTTGAGGTGCCCGCCATGTTCACGCTGACCGGCGACAAGGTGCCCGAGGCGGTGCGGAGCTTGGTTCGCGCACAGTCCGCAACCGAAATCATCAGTTGGCCGAACCCCGAGGGAGAGCCCCCGAACAGGGCGGAGCATTTGGAAGCTCTGGCGCAGCAGCACCCCGAATTGCTCCGCGAGCTGTGGTTGCGCTCCCTGATGCTCGGCAACAAAAATTCCATCACCGCCAAATCGATGGACGTGCCGCACAGTTGGAAGGATTGCACCGTGCTGCTGCATCCCGAGGGCATGGCGGCGGGCTATGTGCTGGCGGCACCGCAGTGCGGGGAAATCTCGACTACCGCCCTCGCCGTGGAGGAAGGCCGCGTGGCGGGGGATGTTCACGCCTACCCCGTCTCCGCCTCAGAAAAACTCGGCGGGGGTTGGCAGCTCAGTTATCTGACCAGGGAGGGTTTTTCTCTTTGCCGCCATGAAGGCTTGGAGGCCCTGGCGCGTTACCGCATCGACTTCATGCTCCGCGAGCTCGCCGCCGCCCCGACCTTGGCGACCCTCGACCGCCTTTTGCCCGTGCAGCCCTGCCCCGGGCTGCTGCTGCGTCAAACATCGTTGGGCTACGACCTGACCCTCTGCCTGCCGAAAGAGGCCCGCACGGACGGCCGCTACACCATCCGCGCCGTGGAATACGAGAGCGGCACGCCCTTGAAGCTCGACCCCCGCGCCCGCATCATCCGCCCCGCCGACATGACGGCCCTAGCAGCGCACCGCCTGTTGTTTTTCGATTCCTTCGCAGTCCGGACCGGGCGCCGCGGTCAATACTACGGCAGCCGCTGGCAGATTGTCTTTGTCCCCGACGCCGGCCCGGAGGAAGTCCTCAGCGAACAGCTTTTCCTGATGACGGGCAGGTGGCGGTGAGAAGCATGTAAAGGAAGATTTGTCGGGATGTACAAAGTACAATGTACAATGTACAAATCAAAAAATTAGGCGGCTTCGCCGCGAGATGACGAACTCATTCTGACGCTTGCGTCAGAATGAGTTACCAATCCTTGCGGCGTAGCCGCACTCTATTCAATGATTTGTACTTTGTACATTGTACATTGTACTTACAAATTCCTCTTTGTCGATTTGCTCCATGGGATGGTCGTGTTTTTAATGGGTCAATCTTCCCCCATCCCGCCGCCGTGCGGCGGCGGGGGCGGTGTGCTTTTTTCGATGAAGTTTTTCATAAAATTGTCTTGCTTTTCCTGAATATTTATGATAGGCAAATGTCTGTCGGGCAGGGTCGGCTCTGCCAGGACGCTAAGATATCAACAACCAAACAGATAAAAAGCATTATGAAGAAACTCGCTCTTCTCGCTCTCGTGGCTCCCGCGTTTGCCGGTACTCCCGCTCCCGTGGTGGCTGCTGCCCCCGCCCCCGCCCCCGCTCCCTGCTGCACCAACCTGGAGCTCGGCTTCGGCTACAACTTCGCCTCCAAGGACCTGCTCAAGCATTCCGCCGGCATCAGCAAGGAGGTTGACACCGTCGGCATCGACCTGACGGCTGTGCACCGCCTGACGGACAACCACGCCCTTACCCTCCGCATCGCCGGTACGCAGGGCACGGAGATGAATCGTGACGTGATCTTCATGGGGCCCGACCCCATCGACAACACTCGCAAGTACACTCTCCGCACGATTTCCGTCATGCCCGGCTATCGCTACACGACCGCCGTCTCCGAGAAGACCTCCCTCTTCTGCGGCGTGAATGTGGGTATTGTGAATCAGGAGATTCAGAAGAAATATTCAGCGGCTATGATGCCCGGTATGGGCGACATGAAGTACTGCGACGCGGCTGACGCTTGGGGTATCGGCGCCACGGCTGAGGCCGGTGTGCGCTACCAGATCTGCCCCTGCACGGAGATCTTCGCTGCCTACCAGTTCTCCGGCAACACGGCCAAGTGCTCCACGGGCGGCGCCATTCCTGCTATCAAGGCTCATCGCCAGATCCACAACGGCGTGCGCGCCGGTTTCACCTTCAAGTTCTGATAAGCTCCCTTATCAGCATAACTTTGCGGGGGCAGACGGCATGGCCGTCTGCCCCCTTTTTGCCTGCGGATGAGAGGAGACAAAAGGGGGATTTGTAGGGATGTACGATTTACGATGTACGAAGTCAAATTGAGGCGCGGCGCAGCCGCGCACACTTTTAAGGCGCCATTCTGACGGAACGTCAGAAGGACATCGTCTGCCTTGCACGCGGAGCATGCACTCATTGGGGAGTGCTCTAAGCACGTCCGACGTATAGCCTCGGGTGTAAAAGCCGCCGACAAAGCCCCCGAGGGCTCGGAGGGGGATTGGCCTGCACCGCAGGTGCAGCCCGAAGGGCGAAGCCGCGTGAGGCACGGCTGAGGCAACCCCGTTGAGGGCGCACCGCGTAGCGGGGCGGTAAGGCGGATTGGACAAGACTGCCGACGGCTGTAAGGCAGGTTAGCCTGTGGCAAAGCCACAGCCCCGCGTAGCGGGGTGAGCGCTCGTGAGGCGAGCGCGAATCAAGTAGCGCGGAAGTAGGGCGGAAGTAGGGCGGAAGTAAAGCGGAAGTAGGGCGGAAAGCCGCCGACGGCCCCGTTGAGGGCGCACCGCGTAGCGGGGCGGTAAGGCGGATTGGACAATGCCGCAGGCATTGCCCCCGCAGGGGGTGAGCGCCCGTGAGGCGGGCGCGAATCAAGTAGCGCGGAAGTAAAGCGGAAGTAAAGCGGAAGTAAAGCGGAAGTAAGGCGTAAGTAGGGCGTAAGTAGGGCGTAAGTAGGGCGTAAGTAAAGCGTAAGTAAGGCGTAAGTAGGGCGAAACACCCTTCGAGTAGTGCAACCCGCCTTGCTCCACGGCTTGACACCCGAGGCTATACGTCGGCCGTGCTTAGAGCACTCCCCAATGAGTGCATGCTCCGCGTGCAAGGCAGACGATGTCCTTCTGACGTTCCGTCAGAATGGCGCCTTAAAAGTGTGCGCGGCTGCGCCGCGCCTCAATTTGACTTCGTACATCGTACATCGTCAATCGTACATCCCTACAAATCCCCCTTTGTCTCTCTTTTCCGCTTGATTCCCTGATTCTTCGGGTGTAAGATAATGCGCGTGAAATGATATTCACGGCGGCGTGAGCTGTACCATGGCGGTATGGTTTTCTTCGCGGCGCTGCTAACCATTTTTCAACCACTGCATATATGAGCACAACATACAGCACCATTGACGCGAATGAGGCCGTCGCCTCCGTCGCGTATCGTTGTTCCGAGGTGGCCGCTATCTACCCCATCACCCCGTCCTCTCCGATGGGTGAATCGGCAGAGGCATGGACCGCCGTCGACCGCAAGAACCTGTGGGGCACTGTCCCCAGCATCGTGGAGATGGAGAGTGAAGCCGGTGCGGCCGGTGCCGTGCACGGCGCGCTGCAGACGGGCTCCCTCGCCACCACCTTCACGGCGTCCCAGGGTCTGCTGCTGATGATTCCGAACATGTTCAAAATCGCGGGCGAGCTGACGCCCTGCGTGTTCCACATCGCCGCCCGCGCGCTGGCCGCTCAGGGTCTGTCCATCTTCGGTGACCACAGCGACGTGATGGCCTGCCGCTCCACGGGCTTCGCCATGCTCTGCGGTGCTTCCACGCAGGAAGCCCCCGATATGGCCGCCATCTGCCACGCCGCCACGCTGGAGAGCCGCGTGCCTTTCCTGAACTTCTTCGACGGGTTCCGCACCTCTCACGAAGTGGGCAAGATTGCCGACATCTCCGATGAGACGCTCCGCGCCATCATCGACCAGAAGCTCGTGGACGAGTTCCACGCCCGCGGTCTGACGCCCGAGTCCCCCGTCATCCGCGGCACCGCCCAGAACCCCGACGTGTACTTCCAGGGCCGTGAGACAGTCAACAAGTTCTACGACGCGGTGCCCGGCATCGTGAAGGCCACCATGAAGAAGTTCGGCGAGCTCACGGGCCGCTGCTACGACCTCGTGGAATACATCGGCCACCCCGAGGCCGACCGCGTGATTGTCATCATGGGTTCCGGCGCGGAAGCCGGTCTCGAACTGGTGCAGGCTCTGCCCGAGGAGAAGATCGGTCTCCTGAAGGTGCGTCTCTACCGCCCCTTCCCCGCGGAGGACGTGATTGCCGCCCTGCCCAAGACAGTGAAGAAGATTGCCGTGCTCGACCGCACGAAGGAGCCCGGCTCCCTCGGCGAGCCTCTGCGCCAGGATGTGGTGCAGGCCCTGGCCGATGCCGCCTCCCGCGGCACGCTGCCCTTCGCCCTGCCGACCATCGTCGGCGGCCGCTACGGCCTCGGCTCCAAGGACTTCACGCCCGCCATGGTGAAGGGCGTGTTCGATGAGCTGACGAAGGACGCCCCCATGGACAACTTTGCCGTGGGTATCGAGGATGACGTGCTCGGCAAGTCCATCGCCTACGACCCCGAGTTCTCCACGGAAGGCGCCGATGTGACCCGCTGCCTGTTCTACGGCCTCGGCTCCGACGGCACTGTGGGCGCCAACAAGGACGCCATCAAGATTATCGGCAAGCACACGGACCTCTTCGTGCAGGGTTACTTCGAGTACGACTCCAAGAAGTCCGGCTCCTCCACCATCTCCCACCTGCGCTTCGGTCCCAAGCCCATCCACAGCACCTACTTCATCCACAGCGCGAACTTCATCGCCCTGCACCAGCCCAGCCTGCTGAACATTCTCGACTTCCTCAAGAATGCGGCGGATGGTGCCACCTTCCTGATGAACACCGCCGTGGAGCCCGAGAAGGTGTGGGATTCCATGCCCGCCCGCATGCAGCAGCAGATTCTCGACAAGCACATCACGGTGTACTGCATCGATGCCTTCAAGGTGGCCAAGGCCACGGGCATGGGCGGCCGCATCAACATGATCATGCAGACCTGCTTCTTCAAGCTCTCCGGCGTGATTCCCGCGGATGAGGCCATCGGCTACATTAAGGAAGCCATCAAGAAGACCTACGGCAAGAAGGGCGAAGAAGTGGTCGCCAAGAACATTCAGGCCGTGGATGCCACGCTGGAGCACCTGCACAAGGTGACCCTCGGCACGGAAATCACCGGCCACGCCATCCCCGAATGCGTGCACGGCGATGCCCCCGCCTTCGTGAAGGACGTGCTCGGCAAGATTATCGCCGGCAACGGCAACGATGTGAAGGTCTCCGAGATGCCCGTGGACGGCACCTTCCCGAACGGCACCACGCAGTACGAGAAGCGCGACCTCGCCCTCATGATTCCCGTCTGGGAGCCCGAGAAGACCGAGACCTCCAAGGCCTGTATCCAGTGCGGCAAGTGCACGATGGTGTGCCCGCACGCCGCCATCCGCGCCAAGATGGTGGAGCCCGCCGCGCTGGAAGGCGCTCCCGAGAGCTTCAAGAGCGTTGACGCGGCCAAGATGCACAAGAACTGGCAGGGCCAGAAGTTCGTGCTGCAGGTGTCCGCCTCCGACTGCACGGGTTGCACCCTCTGCTCCCGCGTGTGCCCCACGGCCAGCCTCACGATGACCCCCGCCGCTCAGGCTCTGAAGCCCGAGGCCGAGAACTGGAAGTTCTTCGAGACGCTGCCGGACCCCGACCGCACGAAGATCAACCCCTCTCAGGTGCGCGATGCCCAGCTGCTCCGCCCGCTGTTTGAGTTCTCCGGTGCCTGCGCCGGTTGCGGTGAGACGCCCTACATCAAGACCCTCACGCAGCTCTTCGGCAACCGCCTCGTGGTCGCCAACGCCACGGGTTGCTCCTCCATCTACGGCGGCAACCTGCCGACGACGCCCTGGAGCCATGGTGCGGACGGCCTCGGCCCGGCATGGGCCAACAGCCTCTTCGAGGATAACGCCGAGTTCGGTCTGGGCTTCCGCGTGTCTCTGGACAAGAAGCAGCAGTTCGCTCTCGAACTCCTCGATGCCGCCGCCGACAAGATTGGCAGTGACCTCATCACCGAGCTCAAGGAGAACCCGCAGAAGACCGAGGCCGAGGTGCAGAAGGCTCGCGAAACCGTGGCCGCCATCAAGGCTGCCTGCGGTGATGATGCCGACCTCGCCGCCCTCAAGGCGCATGCCAACTACCTCGTCCGCAAGTCCGTGTGGGTGCTGGGCGGTGACGGCTGGGCCTACGATATCGGCTACGGCGGTCTCGACCACATCCTCGCCTCCGGCCGCAACGTGAAGGTGCTCGTCCTCGATACCGAGGTGTACTCCAACACGGGCGGTCAGTGCTCCAAGTCCACGCCCCGCGGTGCCGTCGCCAAGTTCGCCACCAAGGGTAAGGACCAGGTGAAGAAGGACATCGGCTACATGGCCATGACCTACGGCAACATCTACGTCGCCTCCATCTCCATGGGTGCCAACGATGAGCACGCCCTCAAGACCCTCGTGGAAGCCGAGGAATACGACGGCCCCGCGCTCATCATCGCGTACAGCCACTGCATCAACCACGGCATCAACATGGCGCAGGGTCTCGACCGCCAGAAGGCAGCCGTTGACTGCGGCCGTCTGCTGCTCTACAACTTCAACCCGGACAACGTGAAGCAGGGCAAGAACCCGCTCACCATCAAGAGCAAGGAGCCCAAGATTTCCGTCCGTGAAGCCTTGGTCGGCCCCGACGGCAAGGGCGGTGAAAACCGCTTCCGCCTGCTGGCCCGCAACAACAAGGCCAACTTCGAGCACCTTCTCAAGCTCGAAGAGCAGGATGTCGCCCGCCGCTGGCGCCTCTACAAGGCTCTCGCCGCCATCGACTACTCCGCCGAGGCGGAGACGACCGAGGGCTAAACGCCGCACGGCAGAAAAACGTCACGCGGGCAACGGTTCACGCCGTTGCCCGCGTTTTTTTGACAAAGCTGCCCCGCGGGAGAACGGCGGGGCGAGCGGCGCGTTCCGCCCGCTGTGCGCACCGAGAACAAAAAAAGGTCTGACAGGGATGTCAGACCTTCTTTGTTGCCCTGCACCGGGACAGGCATGGTTTTAGCACGTTGCCGTGATGGTGGCGGCGATATCCGCCGCCGCCGCGGGGCGGGAGAGGGAACGCATGGCGGTCTCCATGGCGGCGCGGGCGGGCGCGTTGAGGCAGGTGTTGTGGACGAAGTCGAGGACCTTTTCGGTGGTGAGGTCGCGCTGCTGGCAGAGGACGGCGGCTCCTTGGTCCGCGAAGACGCGGGCGTTGTGGGTTTGGTGGTCGTCTGCGGCGAAGGGGAAGGGAATGAGGAGGCAGGCTTTGCCGATGAAGGAAAGTTCTGTTAGGGTGGAGGCGCCGCTGCGGGCAATGACGCCGTCTGCGGCGGCGTAGGCGGCGGGCATGTCGGAGCAGAAGCCGAGGACAGTGATGTTCGGGGCGCCGTCGGCAAGGCTGTTCACGCGCTCGTAGTCGAGCTTGCCGGCGATGACGAGGTAGTGGACCGCGCCATCGGCCTTGGCGGCCTCCACGAGCATGCTGTTGAGGTTGCGCGCACCCTGCGAGCCGCCCGTGACGAGGATGACGGGTTGATCCGCAGGCAGGCCGAGCCTTGCTTTGGCCTCTGCCGCGGTGGGGAGGTTGTTGAGCTCCTCGCGGACGGGGGTGCCGACGATTTCGCAGCGGCTCTTGGGGAAATATTTCTTGGCGGCCTCCATGCCGAGCAGCACGGCGCTGCACCATTTCGCCGTCAGGCGGTTGGAGCGGCCGGGCATGGCGTTGGAATCATGCACGAAGGTGCGCAGCCCCATGTGGTGCCCCGCCATGATGGGCGGCAGGGAGGTGAAGCCGCCCATGCCGAGCACGGCCTCCGCTTTCTCGGCTTTCAGGATGCGGCGGCAGGTCATGTACGTCCGCGCCATCTTGAAGAGGAAGGGTATCATCTTCGGCGAGAGGGTGGCGGGCTTGGCCACGGCGGGAATGGTGTGGAATTCCAAGTCGCCGTATTTGCGGGAGGCGTCGGCATCCACTTCTTTGCGGGAGATGAGCAGCACGGGGTGGTGCCCCTGCGCTTTGAGCTGTTGGGCGACGGCGATGCCGGGGAAGAGATGGCCGCCCGTGCCGCCGCAAGCGATAACGATGTTCATATGAATGTACGATTTACGATGTACGATGTACGAAGTTTAAGTTAGGCGCGCTGCGCGCGCGGAGGAAGGAGGGAAGCAGAAAGTGGATATTTTTCTCAGAAGCTGTGATAGGCGCTTGGCGTTGTGTCGTAGCCTGCGGCGAAGCCGCACGAACTCAAACTTCGTACATCGTACATCGTACTTCGTACATGCCTTTATCGTTTGCGGTTTTCTATCTCGCCGCCGCGTTGGCGGATGCGTTGCGGGGCGGCTTTTTTCAGGCGGAGCTTGACCTTGTGGCGGTAGCCGCCCGCGCGGGTGGTGACACGCACTGTGCTGAAAAGGGATTTATCCGTCTCGTGCTGCTGCCCCGCGGGGGAGGCATCGGGCGCGGAGCGGACGGGGGTCTGCACGCGTTTGAGGAGGTCCTCGAAGGTGGGGCCGTCGAGCTTGAGGTCCGGCAGCTCGGGTTCGCCGTCGGTTTCGGCCTTGACGTCCTCGCCCTGCTGCGCTTGGTCGGCGGGGAGTTTATCGGCATCACGCGCTTGGATAATCTTGTCCATCTCGGGGTCATCCTTGCGGAGCTCGGCGGCTTCCGCCTCGGGGTTGACATCGGCGATGAGGTCGGCGCCGGGCTGCTGCGCGGCATCGGGGTGGTTGCGCAGGTAGTCCTCGAACTCGGGGTCGGGTTCGGCACCGCTCTTCACGGCGCGGTCGTAGGCGCGGGCGGCATCGGGAATCTTCTTGGTCTCGGCGTACAGGCGCGCCATGTTGTAGTGCGCATCACCCAGCGTGGGTTTCAGTTTGAGCGCGGCGGCAAAGTGTTTCAGGGCGCGGTCGTAGAGGCCGTTGACGCCCTCGATGTTGGCGAGGTAGAAGAAGGCCTCCGCATTGCCGGGGTCGAGCTCCACGGTGCGGGCAAAGAGGCCGCCCGCTTCCTCCAGCCGATCGAGGCGGTAGGCGCAGATGCCCGCCATGTAATACGACAGCGCCAAATCCGGCGCGAGGCGCGAGGCGCGGGCAAAGAACTCGATGGCCTCCGCGCACTTGTTGCGGTAGAGCAGGATGGTGCCGAGGTTCACGAGCCCCGCCACGTGGTCGGGCTTGGAATCGTAGAGCGTGCGGTAGAGCTGCTCGGCGGCGGTGTAGCGGCCCTTGGAGAAAGCCTTGGCGGCGAGGTTGGCGAGGGCTTCCGTCTCCAGCCCTTCGCGCACGGCGGCGGTGGCTTCCTTCTCGCCCTTGGCGGTGCCCGCGACGGCTTCCATCAGCTGCCGCTCGGCGTCGGTGAGCTCCAGCGTGCTCTCTTCATCCAGCTTTTGCAGGGCGCTGAGGGTGTTCGGGTCCTGATTGCGGATTTGCTTGTAGGTCTCGATGAGCAGCTTGCGCCCTTCCTCCTGCATGGCGATGGTGCGCTTCTGCTTGGCAATCACGTCGCGCAGCAACTGGTTTTCTTCCGCCAGGGCGGGGTCCACCACGGGGCGGCCCGCTTGGATCTGCAGGTCGGCTTCGAGGTTGTTGAGGCGTTCGGAGAGCTCGGAGATGCGGCGGCGGTAGCCCATGTTCTCGTCGTAGATGCCGGTCATTTCCTCGCGCAGGCGGTCGGCCTCGCCGCGGGCTTCCTCCAGCTGTTGGGCGAGCACGGCCTGCTCATCCCCGCTGCCGGCGGAGCGGGCTTCCAGCTGGCGGACGCGCTCCTGCGCCTCTTTGAGCTTGCGGTCCAGCGTGAGGTTCTGGTCGAGCAGGGCCTTGGTCTTCTCCGGGCTGTTGAGCTCCACGATGGCGCGCAGCTGCTCGTTTTCGGCTTTCAGGGCGTCGCGCTCGCGGGTGACGCGCTCCAGTTCCTCCTGCGTCTTGGCGAGGGTGTCCTCCAACTCCGTGACGCGGGCTTCGGCGGTCTTGCGAGCCTCCTCGGAGGCGCGGTACTTGGCCTCCATCTCCTCCAGCTGGCGGGCGAGGGAATCAACCACTTTATTGCCCGCCGCGCGTTCGTCGGCAATCTGCTCCTGGAGCTTGTCGTAGCGGTCCTTGTAGTGTTGCTGCTCCAGTCGGGCGGCGGTGAGCTCCTTCTGCTGGGCTTCAAACTTGCTGTTGAGCTCGCGGTAGGCCACGGCCATCTGGCGGCATTCCTCCTGCGCGCGGGCAAGGGCATCGTAGACCGCCTTGTCGGCCTGCCCGGCAGGCGGGTTGGCGGGCGTGTAGGTGCCGCTCGGGTTCAGGGGCGGCGGGGTGGCGCCGCTCGGGGTAGGCATGGTGGTGATGCCGGGCTCCAAGGCAAGCGGTTTGCCCGGTTGGCGCCCCGTGGGGATGGGGGCGTCCTTCGCCTTCTTCTTGTAGTTGGCGATGTTTTCCGCGAGCAGTTTGCGGCGCGTGGCCACGAGGTTGCTCTTCCACTTGGGGAAATTTTTCACGATGCCCGCGAGCACCTTTTCCGCCTCGTTGCCCTTGGCGACGGCGGCGTTGTAGTTCTGCTGCGCGGCCAACTGTTCGGACTCGCGGCAGAGGCGGTAGGCCGTCAGGTAGTATTCCGCGGGGTCCATGATGCCGCGGGAGGCCGCGCTGCCGGGGGCGGTGCCTGTCCTCACCATCTGCGCCGACAGCGGTGCACCCGCGAAAAACGCGACACCGAGCAGCAAAACCGAGAGACGGGAGAAGGCGTGAGTCATGGTATGTCCAACATCATACCGCGATTACGCAGGGAATCAAGCGGAAAGCTTGTCTGTATGTACATTGTCCTTTGTACATTTTACTTGCCGCGGGGGGCGGCAACGTGGTAGACTACGGCAAACAGGAAAGCCCATGTCCTACGTTCTTTGTCTCGACTGCGGCGCCACCAATGTGCGCGCCATGATTGTGGATGACCACGGCACGATTGTCGCCAAGGCCAGCCGACCGAACGCCACCGATGCGGGGGCGGAAAACCCCGAATACCATGTGTGGAATGCCGAGCGCATCCTCTCCCAGTTGGCGGAATGCTCCCGCAAGGCGCTGGCGGAGGTGGGTGCCGCGGCGGACGTGAAAGCCGTCACCATCACCACCTTCGGTGTGGACGGCGCCTTGGTGGATGCCGACGGCAGGCAGCTCTACCCCGTCATCTCGTGGAAGTGCCCCCGCACAGCGGAGGTGATGAAGCGCGTGGAGCAGTACATCCCCCAGGACCGCCTGAACGCGGTCTCCGGCGTGGGTGCCTTTGCCTTCAACACCATCTACAAGATGATTTGGCTGAAGGAGAACCGCCCCGAGCTGCTGGACGGCGCAAAGGCGTGGCTCTTCATGCCGAACCTGCTCGCGTTCCGCCTGACGGGCGAGATGCACACCGACCGCACCATGGCCGGCACCTCCCAGATGACCGACCTGAAGACGGGCGACTGGAGCGAGGAGATTCTCGGCGCCATCGGCATCCGCAAAGACCTGTTCCCGCCCATGAAGGCCGCGGGCGAATCGTTAGGTTGTCTGACGGCGGAGGCCTGTGAGATGCTGGGGCTGCCGCAGAGCGTGCCCGTCATCTCCACGGGGCATGACACGCAGTTCGCCCTCTTCGGCAGCGGCGTGGGCGAGAACCAGCCCTTCCTCTCCAGCGGCACATGGGAAATCCTGATGCTGCGCACCGCCAAGGCCGCGCTGGAGCCCGCCGACTACACCGCGGGTGCCACTGTGGAATACGACAGCAAGGCGGGGCTGCTCAACCCCGGTCTGCAATGGATTGCCAGCGGCATCATCGAGTGGGTGAAAGCCACTTGTTTCCACGGCGAGAGCTTTGACACCATGGACGCGGAGGCGGAGGCCATCTCCCCCGGTTGCGACGGCGTGAAGCTCATCCCCGACTTCCTGCCCAGCGACCCTGTGCCCGGCAGCATTCAGGGGCTCATCCTCGGCCGCACGCGCGGGCACATCTACCGCGCCGCGATGGAGGCCCTCACGCTGCGCCTCAAACAGCGCCTGGAGAAGCTGGAGAAGGTGGGCGGCTTCAAGTCGCAAGACCTGCTCCTCGTCGGCGGCGGTGCCCGCAACAAGGTGTGGACACAGATGCGTGCGGACATCCTCGGCATCCCCATCCGCATCTCCAACGTGTCGGAGAGCACGGTGCTGGGGGCTGCCATGTTCGCCTTTGCAGGCGCGGGCGTCTTTGAGAGCCCCGAAGCCTGCCGCGATGCCTTCGGCATCACCTACACCACCATCAACCCCGGCCCCCAACAGGCCGCCTATCAAACAATCTTCGGTTAAACAATCAACATCACACCAAACTCTTATGGCAAATCCTGATCTCTACATCCATCCCGAGCTCCCCGAGCGCATCTTCCCGTGGGAGAAGTACGACCCGCAGACCCGCGAGGAAATCGACGCCTTCTTCAACAGCCCCGAAATCCGCGTGATTAAGGAGCGCATGGTGGACATGGGGCAGCGCCTCTACAAGCGCGAGTATGTGGACGGCAACGGCGGCAACCTCTCCGTCCGCGTCGGCAAGGACCTCGTGCTCTGCTCCCCCACGCTCTGCTCCAAGGGCTTTATGACGGTGGAGGACATCTGCCTCGTGGACATGAACGCGGGCCAGCTCTGCGGCATCCGCCCCCGCACCAGCGAGGTGAAGACCCACATCGCCATGATGAAGGCCACGGGCGTGAACGCCTGCATCCACGCGCACCCCCCCTGCTGCAACGCCTTCCTCTTCGCAGGCCTTGTGCCCCCGAACGGCATCAACCCCGAGGCCGACATCTTCCTCGGCCAGATTCCGCTGGCCCCCTACGGCACCCCCGGCTCCGATGAGACCGCCGCCGCCGTCGCCGAGGCCGCCAAGCAGAGCACGGTCGTCTTCATGGAGAACCACGGCGTCATCACGGGTGCCCGCCACATCGAGGAGGCCGAGTGGTTCATGGAGAACGCCGATGCGTACTGCAAGATGCTCCTCCTTGCCGACCTGCACAAGGGCAAGCTCAATCAGGTGGGTGCCGAGGGCATTGCGGACTTCATCGCCCTGCGCAAATCCATCGGCTACGCCGTGCCCGAGGGGCAGCCCCTGTACAACACCCGCGAGTTCGCAGGCTACACCATGGGCATCACGGGCAAGTAAGGCACGAACGCCATCCTTTTCAACGACCGCAGGTTTCCTGCGGTCGTTTTATTGTGCAGCCGTTGTTAGTTTGTAAGACGGGCAAGAAAAGGATTGATAAAAGTGATATTTGTGGCAGAACAGGGCACCGCCCGCAGGCGGGAGGCGTTCAGCCACCGCTGCGCGGGTGGATGAACAACCTACTCTGATACAACGATGAACGACAACACCAATCCTGAGAATATTCGCCGCTGTTCCCGCCGCCGCATCCGCCGCATTCGCTTCAAGGAGGAAGAAGCCGCCCGCTTCATGCAGGAACTGTTTGAAGAAATGGGCGGCCTGCCGCGCACCGATGAAAAACAGGAGGTTATCTCCTCTCTGCGCCGCGTGATGCGGGAGGGTATCGTCGCCGTTCGTAAGGCAGACGTCACCGTGCTCTTTGAACGTGCTTTGAGGGAGAGCCTTGCCGCCCGCGCCAACCGCCGCCCCGTCACCCGGCGCGACCTGCGTTACTACACCAACCGCATCCTGCGCCGCAACCCGGGGCTGGAGAAGCGCCCCATGCGCGACATCAGCGTCGCCGAGTGCCGCGACATCCTGCACAACAGCTTCGGCAGCAGTATGCAGAGCTATCGCAAGGCCCGCGCTATCCTGCACAGCATCTTTGCCTATGCGCTGCGCCGCGAGTGGGTGGACAAAAACCCCGTGGACTACATCGAAACCCCGCGCGTCGTGGAGACCCCCATCCACCCCCTGAGCCTGCCCGAAGTCGAACGATTGGAGGCCGCCGCCCGCACCCCCGAGCACCGCGACATGCAGCTCTCCCTGCACCTCATGCTCTACTGCGGCGTGCGCCCCACGGAGGTGCGCCGCATCGACCCCATACACGACATCGACTGGGCCCACCGCCAAGTGCTCATTCGCCCGCAGACCAGCAAGACGGGCGGCGGGCGCATCGTCCCCCTCCGCAAGGCTGCCTGTGTGCGCCGCGACTGCCGCCAAACCATCCCCGCAGATTGGGGGCGCCGCTGGCAGCGCCTGCGCCGCAGTGCCCAGTTCACCGACTGGCAGGCGGATGTCTGCCGCCACACCTTCGCCTCCTATCATGCCCAGCGCTTCCGCAATCTCAAGCAGCTGCAGATGGAGATGGGCCACAGCGGCACGGAGCTGCTGCGCACGCGTTATGTGATGGCCCGCCTCGGCAATGAAGCCCGGCAATTCTGGAAATAAGCCCCGCTTCCTTCCGCCCTTGCACCACAGGGGCGGAAGGAAGACAAATGAGAGTTTGTCAAACTGAATGTACGAAGTACGATGTACGATGTACGAAGTTTGAGTTC
>CALBJX010000114.1 GCA_937893015.1 uncultured Verrucomicrobiales bacterium
GGAACTCAAACTTCGTACATCGTACATCGTACTTCGTACATTCAGTTCGACAAACATTCATTTACCTTTCGCCTTGCAATGGGGCGGGCTTTCAGCTCGCGGATGCCGGGGCGGCGGGGGGATTCGGGGTCGGAGAGGTAGTAGAAGCGGTAGCCGCGTTCCTCCGTCGTGCGGGCAGAGGGGAACTCGGGAAAAGCGGTGTCTTCCTCATCCGTTGCCACATAGCCGACGACTTCCACAAAGCGACCCGACAGATTGGAGGGCACCCGAACCCTCGTGCTGCGGAAACGGCGGGTCAGGAGAAAATGGCAGGGGAACGCCAACAGGAAAACAATGAGGAAGGTGAACAGCACACCGAACACATCCGCATCGTTATCCCACGGAAAGCCCATCTGAAACAGGAGCGAGGAAAGCCCCCAAGACACGAGCGACACGAGGGCGATGCTCATCACCCAACCGAGACAAACGGACGGCAGGACGGCACGGAGATGCGCTTGCGCCGCCACCTGTCGCGGCGTTCCGTCCGCCGCTTTGATGGTGAACAGCCAGTCGCGCCGTTCAGGAATCGACACCGCCCGCACCACACGCTCCCCGCGCTGCAAGCGCAGGTGGGGTTCGGCAGCGGTACGAACATCCGTCAGCTCATGCCTGCGGCGAAGCCAGTGGAGCGTCACCAGTTGAATGGTGCTCATGAGGCAGAAAAAGCCGAGAGGAAATTTTTCCCCGAAGACAAAGTGGAGGGGAATTGTCACGATTGCCCAGAACAGCAGAAGCATTCCGAGAGAGTAGAGACGAAAGAGGTAGCGGGAGAGGAACATAACAGCGGTTATTCTTTCGCGGATTTCGGATCGATGGCATCGCGCAGGCCGTCGCCGAGGAAGTTGAGCGCGAGCAGGGTGAGGCAGAAGAAGAGCGCGGGGAAGAAGAGGAGTTCGGGGCTGACCTCCATGCGGTCCGCGCCTTCTTTAATCAGCGTTCCCCACGAGGAGTTCGGCGGGCGCACGCCCAGCCCGATGAAGGAGAGGGTCGATTCCGTGAGCATGATGCCCGGCACGGCGAGGGTGGTGTACACCACCACGGTGCCGAGGAGGTTCGGCGCGATGTGGCGGAAGAGGATGTTGAGGTGCCCCAGCCCCAGCGAGCGGGCGGCGAGGACGTACTCTTGGCTCTTGAGCTCCAGCGTCTGGGTGCGGACGATGCGGGCGAGGGTCAGCCAGCCCAGCGCACCGATGGCGATGAAGAGCGGCACCAGCCCGAGGATGGGGGCCACGCTGTCGCGGCTCCAGCCCGTCGCGTCCACGATGGCGGCGGTAAGCCGTGCGCTCGGCTCCGCGAGCGAGAGAGAAAAGACAATCACCAGCACGATGAAGGGCAGCGCGAAGAGCACATCCACCGCGCGCATCATGAGCGCATCCGTGCGCCCGCCGACATAGCCCGAAATCAAGCCGTAGGTCAGCCCGATGATGAAGGCCACGAAGGTCGCCACCACGCCCACGAGCAGCGAGATGCGCCCGCCGTAGAGCACGCGCGCCAAGAGGTCACGCCCCAGCTGGTCGGTGCCGAAGGGGTGCGCCCACGAGCAGGAGGCGGCGATGTTGCCCAAATCCGTGGCGTTCGGCTCGGCGATGCAGGGGAAGAGCGGCAGCACAAAGCACGCAAAGACCATCAGCAGCAGAAAGAAGGCGGAGGCCATGGCGGCGCGGTTGCGGCAGAGGCGCAGGCGCGCGTCCTTCCACAGCGACTGTCCCTGTTCGTAAGCGTGTTTTTCGGCAGACATCAGGCGGCACCCTGCGAGCGCAGGCGGGGGTTGAGAGCGACGAGCACGAGGTCCACGCTCAGGTTGGCAATGACAATCAGGACACCGTAGCAGAGCACGAGCCCTTGGATGAGGAAATAGTCGCGGTCGGTGGTGGCGTTCACGAAGTGCAGGCCCATGCCCGGCACCTGAAAACAGGTTTCCACCACGAAGGAGCCCGTGATGAGCGCGGCAAAGGCGGGCCCGAGGTAGGACACGGCGGGCAGCAAGCCGCTGCGCAGCGCGTGGATGAAGAGGATGCGCGGCGCACTTGCCCCCTTGGCTCTGGCGGTGCGGATGAAGTCAGCGGAGAGCACCTCCGCCATGCCGCCGCGCGTCAGGCGGGCGATGGAAGCCGCCGTTACCAGCCCCAGCGTGAGGGCGGGCAGCACGGCGCAGAGCGGGTCATCCCAGCCCGCCACGCTCAGCCCGGGGATGTGCATGCCGAGCGAGAGCCCGAAGAGCGGGGCAATCACGAAGGCGGGGATGCAGATACCCGCCATGGAAAGGGCCATGATGAGAGCATCTGGCCAACGATTGCGCCACCACGCGGCGAGCATGCCCGCGGGGATGCCCACGCCGACGGCAATCAGCATGCCGAGCACGCCCAGCAGCAGGGAAACGGGGAAAGCCTGCCCGATGAGCTCGCTCACCTGCACGCCCTCATGCACCAGCGAGGGGCCGAAGTCGCCGTGGAGAAGAATGCCCTTCCAGTAGTTCGCATACTGCACCCAGGCACTTTGGTCGAGCCCGTACAGCGCGTTGAGCTGCGCCATGATGTGGTCGGGCAGCTTGCGGTCGCCGAGGAAGGGGTTGCCCGGCAGCAGACGCACCAAGAAGAAGGTGAGGGTTTGCAGCACGGCAATCACCAGCACGCCCTGCCCCATGCGTTTGAAGAGAAGTTTAATCATTTTTTCTTGGGGGCGGGTTCGGGTTGCACGCTCACGGCATCGAGCGGGTGGTTATCGAGCAGCAGGGGATAAAAGCCGCTCACGGCGGGAGATTGCAGGTAGGCGCGCTCGCTGTGGTAGAGCGGGATGACGGGCTGTGCGCCGAGCATGGTGCGCTCTGCACGGAGCAGCGCGGCGCGGCGGGATTCGGGGGTGGTGGCCTGCTGCGCTTCTGCAAGGGCGGCATCACAGGCGGCATCGCCCCAGCCCGTGCAGTTGTTGCCGCCGCCGCTGCGCCACAGCTCCACAAAGGTGGCGGGGTCGAGGTAGTCCCCGCTCCACGAGGAAGAGGAGATGTCGTAGTCGCCGTTCTGCTGCGCGGCCTTGTACGCCGTCCATTCACAGGCGCGAATTTCCGCATGCACGCCCAGCACGCGCTCCCACATGCTCTGGATAGTCTCGGCCATCACCTTCTGCACGTCGCGGCTGGTGGTCATGATTTCCAAGCTCGGAAAACCTTTGCCGTTCGCAAATCCCGCTTCGGCGAGCAGGCGGCGTGCCTCCGCCTCGCGTTCCTGCTGCGAGAGCGCGGCATCCGCGGGCTGCACGCCTTCATAGCCCGCCCCCGGCGGGGTGAAACCGAAGGTGGGTTTCCCCGCCCCGCGCACCACGCGCTGCACCAAGGTGTCGCGGTCGATGGCCAGGGTCAGCGCGCGGCGCACGCGCTCATCGTTGAGCGGTGCGCGCGTCGTATTCAGGCGGTAGAAGATGGTGCAGTAGTAGGCATCCTGCCGGAACTCCTGCGGGGCGCGTTGCTGCGCCATGCCCATGAGCTCCGGCGGCACATTGTTGGAGATGTGCAGCTTGCCGCCGAGGAACATGCGCGTCTCGGTGTAGCCGTTCACGATGGGCAGGAAGCGGATGCCGCGGTTGCGCACCTCCGCCGCGCGGTGGTAGCGCGGGTTGGCGCGCACCTCCAGAAAATCGTTGAAGCGGTGCTCGGCGAGCACATACGCTCCGTTGCCCACCCAGTGCTCGGGCTGCGTCCACAGGCTGCGGCGGTCGAGCATGCCGCCCATGGCCTCCACATGGTGCGCGGGCAGCGGGCACCATGTGAAATGCAGCAGCAGGGGGAGCAGATGCGGCGTGGGGCCGTTGAGCGTCAGCTTCAGAGTGCGTTCATCGAGAGCCTGCACGCCGACATCCTCCCATGCGCCCTGCCCCTTGTTATACGCTTCCGCCCCGCGCAGGGGGTAGAGCATCTCGGCGTACTTGCCGCCGAAATCGGGGTGCAGCAGGCGGTGGTAGGCATACACGAAATCCTGCGCGGTGACGGGCGTGCCGTCGCTCCACTCATACGCGCCGAGGTGAAACACCCACTCATCCGCCGCCTCGTTGTGCTCCCAGCTCTCGGCCATGCCGGGGTGGATGAGGCTTTCGTCCTGCGCATCGGGGCGCACCAAGCCCTCCAGAATCGCGGCAATCACCTTGCCGTCCGCCACGGCGGTAGCCTTGTGCGGGTCGAGGCTCAGCGGCTCCTGATTGTTGCCGTAGAGCAGAATCCCCTGCTCCGCTGCGCGTTCCGCCGAGCTGCGCGCATCCCCGCAGCCCGACAACAGGGCGGCGAACAGACAAAGCGGAAGCAGGCGGCGGAATCTCACGTGCGCATTGTATCACAGCTTGCGACCTGCAACAAGGGGAAAGACGCAGGAACGATGCCCTCGATGTCCTCATTCCTCCTGCACCACCACGGTACCCGCCTGTCTGTCGGGGATGGCGGCTTTCACGGAGACAGACTGCCCGTTGCGGAGGATGCGGAGCTTGGAGAGATCCATGCCCTCTTTACCGCCGGACAGGACGATGGTGTAGCTGTTCGCGGCGCTGATGTCGATGCTCAACTCGGCAGAGGCGGGCAGCGTGAGGTTGGCGGCGTTGCCCATGCGGATGCTCTGCACGCCCTGCGCACTGCCGAGGAGGAGGATGGCCCCGTCCTCCATCATGACGGCGGGGGCATCCGACTTCGGCAGCTCGGCCTTCTTCGCCTTGTGCACGATCAGCACGCCGTCCGCCGTTTCATAGTCCGCCACCACGGCATTCGGGTCGGCAGGGGTGAGGCGGAAGCCTCCCTTGGTAGCATTCTTCACGGCGGGGGCGTAGGCACCCTCGGCGCAGACGGCGGCAGCCGCCAGCTCTTTCGTGCTGCTCAACCCGCGGAAACTTCTCTCCTGAGCGTTGGAGGGCAGAGCTTCGCCGATGAGCCTATCGTCACACCAGACATAGAAGCCGCTCGGCACTCCCTGCGCCTCGTTGCCGGGCGTGTATGCAATACGGCAGACAGGGAACTTAGCCTTACGCTTGCGGGCTATCTTCATCTGAACGCGCGCCATGGTATTCCCCTGCAAAACAGTCGTGTCACCATACAGCACCTTGCCATCGCGGAATTGCAGGGTGATACCCTGTGTGCCGTCTGCCAGCGTGACGCTTGCATCCTCTTTCGGCACAACGAATTCCGCACAGAAGCCGGAAGCCGAGGGGGCATGTATGCCCATCTTCTTACTGTCAGGCAGTCTGATTTTGCCCGTGGTGCCGATTCCCGAGAGCTCCTTGCGTTCCAAGCCCGCCGTGCGTCCGGGAATCCCCATGGCCTTGGCCAGATTGTTCGCCATGATGAGGTCGCCTTGGCGGGAGGGATGCAGACCATCCGCACCGGGCTTATTGAACATATTCTCGCAGCCGTAGAAAGGCGTGGCGTTCTGCGCATCCAGCAGGCCGTCATTGATTTCCACATAGTGAACGCCCTTGCCCCTGTACCAACACAGGGCCTTTTGCAGTTCCCAATTGTAATCCGCCACGCCTTTGTGAACGGCGGCATCGTTGTTGTTCATGTGGCGCGTCCAGCAGGGCACGCTCATCACATAAATCTTCGCCTTGGGGTTGCTCTTCTGCATCGCCTCCAAAATCGTCTTCATGTCGCCGCCTTTCAGGTCGGCACCCAGCAGATTCTTCACCTTGTCGGGATTCACGCCCGCAGGGGCGTCGGAGAGTAAGTCGTTCGTGCCGATGAGCATGATGAAGGTGTCGGGCTTCCACGTCTGCCCCGTGTAGGGCTTGCCGTCGTTCGTCTTATCGGAGAGACCGAGCCAGTTGAGCAGGCTCGTATTGTCAAAGCGACCGCCCGCCTTGCGCCCCGCCAGCTCCCACGCGCGGGCGCTGCTCTGCGCGCTGTGCACGTTGTTGAAGGGCACGCCGCCGTACTCCGCGCCCGCAGGCACGCCGTTGGAGTAGTTGCCCGTGCGGTAGCCGACGGATTCGTATTTGATGCCGTTATCCACCAGAATCTTGTGGAAGCACCAACGCCACGAAGGGGCATTCACGCCGTGCGTGATGGAGTCGCCCACGAACATCACCTTGCCGAGGTCGGCGGGGGGAGTCGGGGCTTTCTTTTCAACGGCTAAACAGGGCAGAGCCAGCAGAGAAAGGAAAAGAGCGAAAAGCTGTTTCATGCTCTCCAGCGTACCAAAAACGCCGTAGGGAAGCAAGAACAAAGAAACTCACCACAAGGTTCTGAAAAAGGCCCCTGCGAGCGAGGCATACACGGCAAAGCGGGAGATTTTCACGCGCTCCGTCCCCTTGCGGCGACGCAGGAGGCGCAGCGTTCTGAGCCCCAGCAGAGCGGGCAGCAGGGTGGCAAAACGCAAGCGGCGCGTGCGCAGACGGCGGGCGTAATCCGCGCCGTCGTAGAGGTAGCGTTCCGCGCGGTCACACCAGAGTGCGCGGTTATCCCCCGCCAGATAGCGGCGTCCGCGGGCGGCATCCTCCGCCTCATCCCGCAGCATGTTGACAAGCTGCAAGCCGCGTCCGTAGCGCAGCCCGGCCTCTTCCATCACGGTCTGCGCAGCGGGGTCGGCAAAGTTCTTTCCCATCGCGGCGTAGCCGAGGCGTGTCCAGAACACGCCCACGCAGCCCGCCACGGCATCCGCATAGCGCAGGGTATCGGCTTCATCGGTGAACTGCGGGGCATCCAAATCCTCCGTCTGCCCCGTCGTAATGGTATCCAGCACCTCGCAGACGAGCGCTCGCTCCTGCTCGGGAAGTTCGCCCAACGCGGCAAGGCAATCCCCGAAGCGGCGCAACAAGCGGTACTCCGCGGGGTTCGGCTGCGCCTGAGCGAGCGCACCGCTCAGCTGCATGAAAAGGCGCTCCAATTCATCCGCATCCGCCCTGCCCGTCACGGCCACCCGCATAAGCGCCAGCACGGCGCGCCGCTGTTCCGTGGGTGCTGTTGACGTATCCGCCACGCTGTCCGTGGCACGCGCCAGCAGGTAACCGACGGCAATAGCGGGGCGCATGGGTGCGGGCAACCAACGCATCGTCAGGTAGAAACTGCGGGACACATCCCGCAGCAAGGCATCGTCGAAGCAGAGGGAGGGAGCCGCCATCAGCCGAGGTGGCGCAGGGCGCCGCGAATCAGTTCGTCCGTGGTGGCGGCGGGGTTGTCCTTCACGAGCGCCGCGATGGACTTGCGCGCCTCCGCCTGTTTGAATCCGAGAGCCACCAACGCCAGCTCGGCATCGGAGGCCGCCGCGCTCGTGGTTCCCGCCGCCTGAGCCTCCCAGGTGGAGGCCAGCCCCACCTTGTCCTTCAGCTCCAGAATGATGCGTTCGGCGGTGCGCTTGCCCACGCCCTTCGCGCGGGCGATGGCCTGCACATCTCCGCTCACCACGGCAGATTTGAACGAGTTGACATTGAGCCCGCTGAGAATCGACACCGCCGTCGCGGGGCCGATGCCGCTCACGCGGTCGATGAGCAGGCGGAAGATGTCGCGCTCGGCATCCGTGGCAAAGCCGTAAAGCGTCTGCCCGTTTTCGCGGAAGTGCACGTGCGTCTTGAGCGTCACCGGCTGTCCGACCACGGGATTGAGCGCGTCAAAGGTAGACAACGGCACCTGCACCTCGTAGCCCACGCCGTGGACATCGAGCACCAGACATTGCGGCAGCGCCTCCGCCACCGTTCCGCGTAGAAAAGCTATCATGCGCGTATTCTACCCCAGCGACTGCGTGGGCGCAAGCAAAAGGAACGGAATGCGCTGTCATGGGAGGTAAGAATGTAGAACAAAGAAGGATTTGTAGGGAAGTACGATTTACGATGTACGATGTACGAAGTTAAATTTAGGCGCGGCTGTGCCGCGCGGAATTTCAAAAACCTGTCTGACACAAGTGTCAGACAGGTTTCGTCATCCGGCGAGCGTAGCGAGCGGAACTCAAACTTCGTACATCGTACATCGTACTTCGTACATTCAGTTCGACAAATCGCTCATTTGTCGTGCAACCGCTTCCTCCTCACATGCCCAGCGGGCAGCCGCGGAGCACGGCAAGGCGGCGGATGACCTGCTCAATCACGTTGTCGGGGCAGGAGGCGCCGGCGGTGAGACCGATGCGGAGCACGCGGTTGCGGTCGGCGGTGGCGGAGGGCAGCGGGCAATGCTCCTCCGTGCGGGTCTCAAAGTTGTAGCAACACATGTCCTCCGTGCTGATGAGGCTGGCGGCGGACTTGATGAAGTAGGTACGCACGCGCGAAGCCGCGATGGTGGCGAGGTGCGTGGTGTTGGAGCTGTTGTAGCCGCCGACAATCATCATGGCGTCGAGATCCTTGTCCAGCAACTCAAAAAGGGCATTCTGGCGATCCTGCGTGGCGTTGCAGATGGTGTCGAAGGCGTGGAAGTGCGCGTCATCTCCGTCGCGCCCGACCACAGCGGCACGGAGCAGCTCTTGGATGCGGGCGGTCTCACTCTTGAGCATCGTCGTCTGGTTGGCGATGCCGATGTCGCGCAGATGCACATCGGGGTCAAAACCCTCCGAACTGCGGGAGGCAAAGAGCGACAGGAACGACTCTCTGTTGCCCCTGCCCGCGATGTAGTCCGCGATGAGACGTGCCTCCTTCTCGTTGGAAAGAATGATAAAGTGCCCTTCTCCGCCCTCTCGGCAGGTTTGGGAAGCGGTGGCGATCGTCTCCTCGTGCTTAGCCTTGCCGTGGATGACCGAGGTCACGCCCGCAGCGGCGTAGTTCTTCACACGGTTCCAGACCTTGATGACATTGCCGCAGGTGCTGTCCACCAGCTGCACGCCGCGGGCCTCCAACGCGCGGCGCATGGGCACGGGCACGCCGAAAGCGGGGATGATGACTACATCCTCCTCCCCGAGTTGCGCGTAGAGCGGGTCGTTGAGATTCCACGGCAGGTGGAGCAGCCCCAGCGCGTCCAGCCGCGCGTTGACATCGGGGTTGTGGATGATTTCGCCGATGAGCCAGATGCGCCTGCCCTTGAAGAGGTGGTGCGTGGCGTAGGCGATTTCGATGGCGCGGCGTACGCCGTCGCAGAAGCCGAAGGAGGAGGCGAGATAGAGATGGATGTTTTCCAGCTTCAACACGTTACCATGCGCACGTATGTCATCCACCAGCATGCTGCAATAGGCGCCGAGGTCGTCCTGCACCGCCTCCATCACCTCGGGGCGGCGCACATTGACAGGGCGTTTGGGCTTGGCATTCATCGTGTGTTAATGAATGCCCAGCGCTTCGTTGGCGAGCATCTGGCAGCCGCGGAGGTCGAGCTTGCCCGTGGGCAGCACGGGAATTTGCTCCACGGGGATGATTTCACGCGGGCACCACAGGCGGGGCAGACCGATGCTCACGAGATGCTCGCGGATATCATCGAGCGCTTCGTTGAGCTGTGTCTGGTGCACGGCGGAGAGCAGCACCATGGCCTCGCCCTTCTTCTCATCGGGCACACCCGCGATGGCAACCGTGCGCCCCGTGAAGCCCGCGGGGGCCTCCACATAGTGGTCGATGGCGTCCTCCACCACCTCGTGCGGCACCATTTCGCCGCCGATTTTGGAGAAGCGCGAGCGGCGACCGCCCAGCGTCAGAATGCCGTTCAAATCCACATAGCCGAGGTCGCCCGTCTTGAACCAGCCGTCGCGGAAGACGGAGCTGTTCAAATCATCGCGGCCGATGTAGCCTTGGAAGATGTTGGCGCCCTTGAACCAAATCATGCCCTGCTCGGAGAGGGGCAGACGCTTGCTGTCGTCATCGGGGTCGGTGATGCGCACGGCGAGGCCCGGCAGCAGGGAGCCGACGGAGTTATCCTTCACGCTGGGCACATACCAGTTGTGCTCTTCATCGCGCTTGATGGTGGGGTCGAAATTCGCGGAGCAGACGGGGGATGCCTCCGTCATGCCGTAGCCCTCCAGCAGCCAAATGCCGCACTTCTTCAGGAAGTCGTCCTTGAGGCTCTGCTGGAGCTTCTCGGCACCCACCACGAAATACTTGACGGAATCGTAGCTGTGCTCATGCGCGCGGCGCAGCATGCCGCGGGCGAAGGTAGGTGTCGTCATGATGAGCGTGCACTTGTACTTCTCCGTCAGCTCATTGAGGGTCTTGTGCTCCAGCGGGGAGGGGTAGGTGACCGCGCCGAAGCCGTACACCAGCGGCAGGAAGATGCCGCCCATGAGCCCGAAACTGTGGAAGATGGGCAGACTGCACAGGAAGTTGTCGCCGGGCGTGAGGTCAATCTTGGAGAGCAGCTGCGTGGCGTTGGCCAGCACGGAGCGGTGTGTCATCGCCACACCCTTGGGCTCGCCGCTGGAGCCGCTGGTGAAGAGCAGTGCCACTTCGTCATCCCCGCAGCGAGCGTCAAGGTTAAAGGTCTTGGCGATGAGCGCCATGGGGGAGAACTTGGCAAAGGCAATCCACGAGGCAATCTTCGCCATGCCGAGGGATTTGAGCGTCTTGTCAAGGTGGATGATGGTATCCGCCGCCGGCCAGGGGAACTGCGGCAGCTTGTGCATGAAGGCGCGTGCGGTGATGAAGCGCTTGATGCCGCTCTGGCGCACGATGCTCTTGAAGGCACTCTCCGAGGAGGTGTAGTTGACATTCACGGGCACGATGCCCGCAAGCAGACAGGCGAGGTTGGCGATGGTGCCGCCCTTGCCCGGGGGCAGGATGATGCCGAGGCGGGGCTCCTGCACCATCTCTTTCAGCCGGCGGGAGAGCGCCATGGCCACGCCGAGCAGCTTGCCGTAGGAGAGGCGTGACTCATCCATGCCGTCCACCAGCTCAATGTTGGAGTTGCGGCGCATGTTTTCCACAATGACGCGCGGGAGGGACTGCGCCAGCGTGGGCTGCGCGGTGAAAAGCTCGGCGGAGATTTCCAGCCACGCTTCCAGCAGGCGCTCACCCGTCTGCGGGCCGGATTCCAGACGCGGCATGAAGACGATTTCCGCGCGGTCATACTTGTCGGGAAGATTGGTGTAGGTGCGCAGCGTGCTGTCGTTGTAGGTGCCGACAAACACGGGCACGGGGGAGATGTGCAGCGCGGCCAGCTGCATCATGAAAGGCATGGGGACATCGGATATCGTGCCGATGGCCTGTGCGGGGCGACCGGGGACGAAGAGCACATCCTTGCCCTGCTGCATGGCCTCCAACAGACGCTCACGCAGCGCACGGCTGTTCGTCTTGCGGAAGTTGAAGCGAATAGGCGCATTGCCGGAGCGGTCGATAAGCTTCATCACATCCGCAGAGGGCAGGAAAGAGTCCTCAACCAGGCAGACCACATTCTCCGCGCCGCCCAGCTGCTTCGTCACGGCGACAAAGCAGCACTTATCCAAGCGGTTAGGAAAATAGAAAGAGGGTTGGGCGGGGCGTTTCTCCGCGCCGATGATGCGAACGTCAGTAGCCATAACAGTTTCCTTTCGTTGATTGTACCAGACAGCGTACTTGCTGTCAATGATTCGCAAAATGTTACTTTTGGCGATTACTCAACCAAAATAACATTTTTGGGCTCAATTGTCCAGAATCTTTTTTCCGCTCCTTCCCTGATGTTGCACCGCACCCTCAGCGCCCGATGACATGGTGCGCTTCTTCGCGAGCCCATGCGTCGTCTTCAAGAATGAGGGCGAGCTTCCCCTTGTAGTCGCGCGGGCGAGCGGAGGAGAGCACGCGCTCCACCGTTTCCCAGATACCGGGGAAGGAGATTTTTCCGTCCACGAAGGCCTGCACGGCCACTTCGTTGGCGGCGTTGAACATGGCGGGCATGGTGCCGCCCGTGAGACCGGACTGACGCGCGAGATTCAGCGCGGGGAAATCATCCCAGCGCGGGGCTTCGAATTTCAGCTGCGCGATTTCCGCAAGGTTGAGGTGCGGCAGGCTGTTCACCACGCGGTCCGGCCAGGTGACGGCGTACTGAATCGGGAAGCACATGTCGCTGCTGCTGAGCTGGGCGAGGATGGAGCCGTCGCGGTATTCCACGAGAGAGTGGACGATGCTCTGCGGGTGCACGATGACATCCACGCGCTCCATGGGAATGTCGAAAAGCCAGCGGGCTTCAATCATCTCCAAGCCCTTGTTGAAGAGGGTCGCGCTGTCGATGGTAATCTTTTGCCCCATCTGCCAGGTGGGGTGTTTGAGGGCCTGTGCCAGCGTCACGTTCGCCAGCTCCTCCTTCGGCAGGGTGCGGAAGGGGCCGCCGCTCGCAGTGAGGATGAGGCGGCTCACCTGCTCCGCCCCGCCGTGGTTGCCCTGCAGGCATTGGTAGATGGCGTTGTGCTCGCTGTCCACGGGGAGCACGTTGATGCCCTTCGCCGCGGCGCGGTTCATGACGACTTCGCCCGCCATCACGAGAATTTCCTTGGAGGCAATCGCGAGGTCCTTGCCCGCCTCGATGGCCTCCAGCGTGGGTTTCAGCCCCGCCGTGCCGATGATGGAGACAAGCACCATGTCCGCCTCCTCCAGCGTCGCGAGGGCGCAGAGCCCGTCGAGCCCCGTGTAGAGCTGCACATCGGGAGCCAGCTGTTTTTTCAGCTCCGCCGCCTTGCTTTCATCGAACAGGCAGACGTGTTTCACGCCGAACTCCCGCGCCTGCGCCGCCAGCTTATCCACGCTGCCGTGCGCGGCCAGCGCCACCACCTCCATGCGCTCGGGGATATCCCGCGCGACCTTGAGAGCGCTGGTGCCGATGCTGCCCGTGGAACCGAGAATGACGACGCGACGTTTCTTCATGACACGCCCATTGTACGCCAGTCTCCCCCGAAAATCAAGAAGGAAGAGACGCGATAAAAACCCTCGCCTGACGTGTGTCAGGCGAGGGTCGGTGGCATACCATATCAGCGGCATCAGAACGAGCAGCGCAGGCCGACATTGCCCGCCACGCTGCCGCGGTCGTGACCGAGACGGCCGTAGGCACCGCCGACCATGTCCCAATGCAGGGAGAGCGGGAGCACCACGTTCATGCCGATTTGGGCGTAGAAGGGCGCACGCTTCAGGCTGTTCACACGGAATCCTTCGCTGCCGGGGAAGTCGAAGCGGCAGTCGGCCCCCGGGCGGCGGTCGCTGAACTCACCCACTGCCTGAGCATGGAAGGTGATCGTGCCGCGCTCCTGATTCATGAGGCCCGTGAAGCGGCGGTCCATGCGGGCACCGAGAGCCACCTGCACCAAGTGCATGGTGTCGAAGCCCGTCGTCAGGCTCGCCACCCCTGCCCCGTGTTCACGCAGGTTGTCGATGTCGATGTAGGCGTAGTTGACATCGAGATAGGGGGTGACGACGGACTTATCCGAGAGCTGATAATCATAGCTCAGCTCATAGCCGGCGTTGATGGAGGTCGCATCCATGCTGCCCTCGCTGCGGGCGGAGAAATCGTGCCCGGGAGCGTAGACGGAGATACCGCGGGAGGTATCGAAGTCATGCAGGGCCACGCCCACGGAGAACTTGTGGTCCAGCTTGCCCGTGCGCACGCCGCTGTAGAGGTCGATGAAGTAGATGTCATCATCCACGCGGACACCGCTGCTGCGGGCGATGGAGTTCTCATACCCGAAGGCGATACCCAGCGTCGCGTTGCAGCAGAGCTGGCGGTCATAGCCCAGCAGCAGCCCTTGGAAGGTGCGGCTGTAGGAGCCCATGGCTGCCTGTCCGTCCATGTGGTCATAACCGCCCTCGTACACCATCCAGAGGTCGTTGCGGCGGTCGGGCATCAGGCGCACGCCCTTGTCCCATGTGCAGGGGGTGGGCATGGTGATGCGGGAACGCAGGGTGTCGAGGTGGTGGCTCGCGGCATCCAGCGCGGTGTGCTGCGCGGCAGTCACGCCCACGCCGTTGAGGCTCTGCAGGGCGGCGAGCGCATCGGCCCCGCTGCGGGTGTAGTCCAGCGCATCCAGCAGCTGCATCAGGGACTCATCGGAGGCGGCCAACGTACCCTCCGTGTGGTCCACGGTGTCGGCCAGAGCGGCCAGCGCCCCCGCCACGGCGGCGTTGTTGCCGTCCTGCGCCACGGCGCGGAAGTTCTTGCTGAACACGAGAGCCGCGCCCGTCTCCTCATCGTTCTCCACATGCACGTTGAGGGTGCGGAGCACGCGCTGGTAAGTACCATTGGGCATGCGCTCCATGTCGTAGAGCACGTTCTCGTCGAAGCCCGTGGTGAGCTCACCCGTCAGGAAGGGCACACGGGTGCCGTCCGCAACGGCCTCTTCATTCGCCGTCGTGCCGCCGAGGGTGGCGAAGACGCGGGCACCATTCGCCGCACTCGGGGCGCTCATGAGCAGGTTGTCCGCGCTCACGGAGCCGTCGGGGTTCAGGCGAATGTCCTCCCACAGCAGGGTGTAGGGGCTGAGTTTCAGGCTCGTGGCGAGCGTTTCCGTGCCCGCCATGCCGCGGTCGAAGTCGAGGATGGAGCCGATGTTCCGGTAGCCGAGGCGGGTGTTGTCATCGTTCGTGTAGGAGCCTTCAACGAGGAACTCATTGAGCGTGCCCGCCTCCGTGTTGCGCTGCCCTTCATCCAAGGCGGTGTTGATGCTGCCCACCTGCACGGGGTCGGCGGCGGTGTAGGCATCGGCGGTCACGTTGAAATTGCTGTCGCGCAGAACGGTGACGGCCTGCTCGCCGAGACCGACGCTGTCCACCGTCACCTGCTCGCCGTTGTTGCTGTAGGCAAGGATGCGGCCGTTGAACTCGCGGGAATCCTCGCGGAGGATGAAGTTGCGGTCATCGGAGATGAGCACGGCGCCCGTCGTATCCACACTGCTGAGGCCGGCATCGATATTGCCGCCCGTCTTGAGCTCCAGCTGGGAATGACTGTCGATGAGCAGCGTGCCGCGGCGCTCCTCCGTGGTGCCCGCGGTGGTCAGCACGGCGTCCTTGATGCTCACGTTGTTTTGGATGAGGATGTCGGCATCCGTCGCCACCACGTCCTCATCATTGCTCAGGGACTCAAACTGCACGTTGTTGAGCAGCATACCGACAAGGGCGGAGTCGCCGTCCTTCAGCGTCACGACATCCTCGCCCGCGGAGGTGAGCGTCGTCGCGCCCGTCACAATGGCAAGGTTGCCTTCCTCGCCCTCCAGCATGAGGGCTTTGTCAGCATGCAGCACAGAGTTGCGGATGGTGGTCATGGAGCCCACATAATCCGCCTCGCTCGTCACCAGGTGCAGCGTGCCTTCGCCCGCCGTCATCGAGGAATCGGAAATGTAGGCAGCGCCGTGCAGGGTGATATCGCCGTTCGCGGTATCCAGCGTGGCACCCGTGGTCATCGTCGTCACGCCGGAGAGCAGGATATCGCCCTCCCCCGTGCCGTGCAGCGCGGCGGCGGCACCCGTCAGGAGCGTGGAACCGCCGACGCTTTCCAGCCCCTCGGCGTTCAGCGTGCCTTCCACCGTCATGTCGGTGTTGCTGAGTGCCTGCGCGGTCGTGAGGTCGAGCTGCGACACCGTGCCGAGCACGTTCAGCTTGCCGTCCGTGGTCTTCATCGCGCCGTCCATGGTCATGTGCATGTTGGCGGTCACTTCCACCACGGCGCCCGTCTCGGCGCCGACATCGCCTGTGATATGCACAGTGCCGTCATAATCCGCGCTGAAACCGCCGCCGTCATTCACGAGCATGTCGCCGTTGAAGGTCATGTCGGAGGGGAGCGTCTGGTTACCGAGACGAATCTCGTGGAAGGCGGTCACGCTGCCGTCGGCCGTGTCCGAGCCCGTCAGAATCGTGCCGCGGGCGTTGAAGGAGGAGGAAGGCGTCCCCGTGCCCGTGATGGTGCCCGTGGTCCCTGCGGGGTCGGCAATACCTGCCAGCTGGGCATTTTCCACATCGGTGTAGAAGTCATCGGCGATGGTATCCGTGATGCTCAGATTGGGCTCAGATGTCGCCAGAGCAGCAGAGGAGAACGCGGAGGCGGTGACAAGAACGGCCAGCAGCGCACGGCGCAGCGGCGTGGGTAAATGTAATCTCATTGTTGTTATGGTTGGGTAATTGTGGCGACAACAGGCAGAATACCCGCTGTCTTGCAGGGCATCATACGCACAACAAAGAGCTGCGTCCACAACTGTTTGCCGTATGGCGGAAACAGGTAGACAAATGAGCGATTTGTCGAACTGAATGTACGAAGTACGATGTACGATGTACGAAGTTTGAGTTCCGCTCGCTACGCTCGCCGGATGAAGGGAAGAAGGACGCAAAGCGTTCATCAAAGGCTACAAGCCTTTCATCTGCGCTTTGCGTCCTTTGTCCTTTTTTCTTGCGCGGCGTAGCCGCGCCTCAATTTGACTTCGTACATCGTACATCGTACATCGTACATCCCTACAAATCCACGATTTGTCGCACTTTCTCCTCCGCGCCTTCGGGGTAGAGACGCAGCTGCCCCTCGTGGCGAATGAGGAGCGCGTTGACGGGAATATCATACGTCTCCCACGTCATCAGCATCTCCTTGCAAGCTCCGTGCAGGGAGGCGGGAATCAGACGCTTCTGCTCGGCGCGGGTATAATCGTTTTCAGCAGAGGGGAAAGAGAGAGCTAACACATAATCCTCTTCCGAAAAGGCGGCGGCCATGTAATCACAATCATCGGAGCGCTCGACGGAAAGGGCATAATGCTCGGCGGTATCTTCCCAAATTTCCACACACCCTTCCGCATCCTCGGTCTTCTTCACCCATGCCGTCATGCGCTTGCGCAGCAGCGTAGGGGGAATGTCCGGCAGCATTGTGTAGCGGTATTCGGCATAGGCTCGTTCTTCCGCCGTCCGCGGGTGGCGGCGCTTGCGGCGGCGCTGCAGAGCATGTCTCCACTCACCCGCCGAACCACAGAGAATGCAGTAGGCACTCACGATAAGCCACAAAAAGACAGCAGAGGCAAGGACGCCCTCGCGCATCCTTTCACCGCCGGGGAAAACGGAGGACGGCAGCAGGTAGGCCGACAGCACCACGACCGGAGCGGCGAAGAACACCGCCAACAGCAGACCATTCCAAAAACGGTCGAGCTGACGATCCCGATTCATCCCTTCCACTTCTTTTCCTCAGCCCAGCAGGGCAGCGATATCCGCCGCGTACAGTTCGGGCTCCAGCAGGAAGGAGTCGTGCCCCTTCTGCGACTTGATGCACTTGTAACCTGCACGAACGCCGTTCTTCTTCATGCGGCGGGCAAAGCGGGAGATGTCGCTCGGCGTGAAGCAGCAATCCGTGCTGATGGAGAAAATCATGAAGGGAATGTCGTGCTGAGCGTAGACGCGGCAGACCTCATCCAGATTCTTCTTGCCCGTGAAGGCGGGCAGGTCGAACTTCGCCCACATGTCCATGATGCGGATGTAGGCGTTCGCATCGAAACGCTTGGAGAACTTCACGCCTTGGTAAAGCATGTAGCTCTCCGTGTTCTGCGTGGGGGTGTACCAGGTCAGCATGCCGCGGCGGTCAGGCAGCGCCTTCTTGGCGCGCTTGGAAAGCCCCTTTTGGTACACGAACATCTTGTGGCAAATGATGCGGGCGAGCGCCACGCCGCGCCACGGCTGCTTGTCGAGCGCGTAGTTGCCCGCTTCGTAGGCGGGGTCCATCTCCACGGCCATAATCTGCTCAAAGACGGAGAGCTTGTGGTCGATGGGGGTCTCGTAGGAGGTGCCGATGAGCAGCACGCTCTTCACGCGCTCGGGGTACAGAGCGGTGAGGGTGAGGGCGAGCTGCCCGCCCAGACTGGGGCCCACGATGGCGAAGCGGTCGATGCCGTAGTGATCAAGCACCTTGATTTGTGCGCGTGCTTGGTCCAGCGCCGTCACCAGCGGGAAGCGGGAGGCCCACGGCTTGCCGTCGGGGGCAAGGGAAGTCGGCCCCGTGCTGCCGTAGCAGCTGCCGAGGTAGTTGATGCAGATGATGAAATATTTGTTTGTATCCAGCGGCTTGCCCTCGCCGATCATCAAATCCCACCAGCCTTGGAAATACTCAGGCTGCCAGAAGGCACCCGCCTCAGGCAGGTCGTCGTTCCAACCATGGGCGTGGTGGCTGCCCGTCAGCGCGTGGAAGAGAAGGATGGCGTTGCTCTTGTCCGCGTTGAGCGTGCCGTAGGTCTCATACGCCAGCTGCACCTGCGGCAAGGTGACACCGGCGGAGAAAGCGAAATTCCCGATGGGCAGGATCTGTGTGCGGACGATGTTTTCCATGGTGGGAGAGCAAAAAAAGATGCTAGATGGCGGGACACGAAAAAAGACCGGGGTGCATCACACCGGTCTCTCTCGCAATATACCCCATGCGGACACGGGGGCGGGGAATCTTACTTGACACCCTTCTTGCTCAGGCGCGTGCCGGCGGTGGCACCCTGACGAGCCTTGAACTTGGGGTTGCTCTTGCAGATGACATAGAGCGTGCCCTTGCGCTTCACGATCTGGCAGTCTGCGTGGCGGCGCTTCATGGATGCGAGGGAGGAAAGAACTTTCATTGTCGTATTTCGTTAGTGTTAATCAGAAGATGATCTACCGAACGCTTCCGCGTCGGGACGACCCATTATAGCGGCAAAGAACGATTTGTAAAGACAAATTTACCCCATGAGGGCAATTTTTCCGAATTGAAGGCAGAATTCAGCACACGCCCTTGAAGGTATAACCGGCTTTGGTGACGGCGGCTTCCAGCGCGGCGGGCTCCACGGGGGAGGAGAGGGTGAGCACGGCAGTCTTGTCCTTGTGGGAGGCGGTGCAGCTCTCCACCTGCGGCAGGGCGAGCAGTGCTTCCGTCAGGTGGCGTTCACAATGCGGGCACATCATGCCCTCGACACGGATGGTCATGGTATTCATCGTTTGTTTGTGTTGGGGTTGTTCAGGAGAGGAAAGGTCGAGACGTTTCAGGCGCAGGGCGTTCATCACCACGCAGAAGCTGCTCAGGCTCATGGCCGCCGCAGCGACGGAGGGCGTGAGATACCACCCGAAGAAAGAAGCATACGCACCCGCCGCCAAGGGGATGGCGAGGGCATTGTAGAAAAAGGCCCAGAAGAGGTTTTGCCGAATCGTGCGGATGACCGCGCGGCTCAGGCGGAAGGCCGCGACGACATCGCGCAGGTCAGAGCGCAACAGAATGATGCCCGCGCTTTCAAGAGCGACATCCGTACCGGCGCCGATAGCCATGCCGACGTCCGCCGCGGTGAGCGCAGGGGCATCGTTGATGCCGTCACCCACCACCGCCACGTGCAGCCCCTTGGTCTGCAGCTCACGCACCTTGGCGGCCTTATCCTGCGGCAGCGCCCCGCTCACCACCTCGTCGATACCCGCATGCGTCGCCACCGCCGCTGCCGTGCGGGCGTTGTCACCCGTCACCATCAGCACGCGCAGCCCCGCCGCCTGCAAGGCTTGCACCGCCGCCGCGCTGCTCGGGCGCACAGGGTCCGCCACGGCCAGCATGCCGATATAGGCCGTGCCGCGGGCGAAGAACAGGGGCGTCTTGCCCTGCGCCGCGAGCGCTTCCGCCCGCGCGGTATCAGGCACCACCCCCAGCTCCTGCATGAACGCGGCATTGCCCGCCGCGCAAAGCACGCCGTCTATCTCCGCCTGTACGCCGCGCCCCGCGAGATAGCGTGTCTTCTCCGCGGGCGGCACGGCCACACCGCGTTCCTGCGCCGCCGCCGTCACCGCTTCCGCGAGAGGATGGTTGCTGCCCGACTCCAAGGCCGCGGCGAGAGCCAACAAAGCCGTTTCATCCCCCTCTGCCGCCACCATATCCGTCACCACGGGGTGTCCCTCCGTCACCGTGCCTGTCTTGTCCAGCAGCACGGCACGCACGCGCCGTGCTGCCTCCAACACCGCACCCGAGCGGAAGAGCAGCCCCTGCTCCGCGCCCTTGCCCGCGCCCACCATAATTGCCACGGGGGTCGCCAACCCCAGCGCACAGGGGCAGGAAATCACCAGCACGGCAATCGCGCAGCCGACCGCCGTCTCCCACGGAGCACCGCAGCAGCGCCACACCGCCGCCGTCAGCGCAGCCAGCAGCAGCACGGCGGGCACGAACACGCCCGACACGCGGTCCGCCAAGCGCGCGATGGGCGCCTTGCTCGCCGCCGCCTCGCCCACCAAATGAATGATGCCCGCCAGCGCGGATTCCCCGCGGGGCTTTTCCACCCGCACCCGCAGCGTGCCGTTGCCGTTCATGGTGCCCGCGCAAACCTTGCTGCCGACGGATTTTTCGATGGGCAGGCTCTCCCCCGTGAAGGCGGACTCGTCGATACTCGACTCACCCTCCTCCACCACGCCGTCCGCCGCCACGCGCTCGCCGGGCTTCACCAGCAGCAGGTCGCCCGCCACGATCTCCGCCGCGGGCACCGATACAAATTCTTCCCCGCGCTGCACCATGGCGCGGTCGGGCAACAGCGCACGCAACTGACGCAGAGCGCTGCCCGTCTGCCCCGTTGCCCGCGCCTCCAGCCACTTGCCGAAGGTGATAAGCGTGAGAATCATGCCCGCGGACTCCACATAGGAACACCCGCCGTGCAGCCACAGGGCATCCGCCGCGCTGTACGCCATCGCCGCCGCGGCACCCAGCGCCACCAGCGTGTCCATGTTCGGTGCGCCGCCGATGAGCCCCTTTGCCCCGCGCAGGAAAAAGGCGCGGTTGAACACCACAATCGGCAGCAACAGCAACCAACAGCCGATTTCCGCCGAAGCCCCCTGCCCCGCATGACACAGCACCACCAGCGGCAGCAGAAAAACCAGCGAGCAGAGCAACCGGCTGCGCACCGCCCGCGCTTCATCCGCACGGGTATCGTCAGAGGCATCCCCCGTGGCGAGCGAGGCGCCGTAGCCCGCCGCCGTCACGGCCGCCATGATATCCGAGATGCGCTCTTCCTCCGCTTCCAACACCATGGAGTGCGTCAGCAGATTCACCTGCACACCGCGCACACCTGCCACGCGGCACACCGCCTGTTCCACACGGGCGGAACAAGCCGCGCAGCTCATCCCCGTCACCTGAAAACGCAACGATTTCATACCGCCTTACTCGGCCATGTGCTCCAACCCCAGTTCCAGAATGCGCTGCACGTGGTCATCCGCGAGCGCATAGTAGATATTCTTGCCCTCGCGGCGCGTGCGCACGAGGTGACTCTGTCGCAAAATTTTCAGCTGGTGCGACACGGCGGGTGCCGTCATCCCCAGCAGCTCCGCCAAATGCGAGCCGCACATCTCGCCCCGATGCAAGGCCCAAAGCACCTTCAAGCGCGAGCTGTCGCCGAACACCTTGAAAAAGTCCGCCAAGTCGCAGATAGCTTCGTCGGGCAGCATCTCTCCCGACATCCCGAATCCATGGTTGCAAGGGGTGGTCATTTTGATGTTTGTTTGAGTGTTTATACAATCCTTTTCGCCCCCTGTCAAGCGCACGACGATTTTTCGTCCGTCCTTCCCGCATCCTGCTTGACAGCATGCGGCGGGCGGCGTAAGATGGGGACATCAAACAATTTTCATCTTTCATATGGCTAAAGATATCGATTGGAGCAATCTCGGCTTCGGTTACATCAAGACGGACAAGCGCTACGTCTCCACCTACAAGGACGGCGCTTGGGATGCAGGCACGCTGACGGGCGACGACATGATTTCCATGAGCGAATGCGCCTGTGTGCTGCAGTACGCGCAGACCTGCTTCGAGGGTCTGAAAGCCTACCGCACGGAGGACGGCCGCCTCGTCTGCTTCCGCCCCGACCTGAACGCCTCCCGCATGGCGGATTCCGCCACCTATCTGGAGATGCCCGCCTTCCCGCAGGACCGCTTCATCGAGGCCGTGAAAGCCGTCGTGGCCGCCAACGCGGACTTCGTGCCGCCCTACGGCTCGGGTGCCACGCTCTACCTGCGCCCCTTCATGTTCGGCATCAACCCCGTCATCGGCGTGAAACCCGCCACGGAGTTCCAGTTCCGCATCTTCTGCACGCCCGTGGGCCCGTACTTCAAGGGCGGTGCCAAGCCCATCACCATCCGCGTGAGCGACTTTGACCGCGCCGCCCCCCACGGCACGGGCCACATCAAGGCCGGCCTCAACTACGCCATGAGCCTGCACGCCATCGTGGACGCCCACAACAAGGGCTTTGCCGAGAACATGTACCTCGACCCCGCCACCCGCACCTATGTGGAGGAAACGGGCGGTGCCAACTTCATCTTCATCACCAAGGACGGCACGCTGGTGACGCCCAAATCGACGAGCATCCTGCCCTCCATCACCCGCCGTTCCCTCATGGTCGTGGCGGAGAAATATCTCGGCATGAAGGTCGAGGAGCGCCCGGTGAAGCTCAGCGAGCTGAAGGATTTCGCCGAATGCGGTCTCTGCGGCACGGCGGCGGTCATCTCCCCCGTCGGCAAGATTGTGGACCACGGCGAAGACATCTGCTTCCCCGCGGGCATGGAGAAGATGGGCCCGTGGACGCAGAAGCTCTACGACACCCTGACGGGCATCCAGATGGGCCGCATCGAAGCCCCCGAAGGCTGGATTGTGGAAATCTGACCCGGCTTCGCCAAGGCAAGCCATCACCCAGGAGCGCCGGATGGCGCCGATTCAGGAAAGCGGTCTGACGCCGACGTCAGACCGCTTTTTTGTTTACTCTTGACGCTCTTGTTCTTCCTGATAGAATGAGGGCAACCCAACTCTATCAAGCGAAAGTTACGCCTTCCGTTGCTTTCGGCATCCCCATCCTCCCTATGAATACGTATCGCCCCGACAGAGAGAAAACGCCCGCACCGCAGAAGCAGGATATCCCGATGCTGCGAGAGGCGCCTGAGAGCGGAGACGCCGCGGCGCTGACGGAACGGGCGGAGAACTACCGCCTGAGCGGCTACGAAGCGGAAAGCTATCTTCCCCTGCTCTGCGCAGCAGCGGCGCAGTCCTATAAGCCCGCCTTCGGGTTGTACGGCTATGCCCTCTGTCTGACGGGAGAGCGCAAGCTCGGTGAAGCCATTCTGCGGGAAGTCGCTGCCCGAAAGGATGGTCAAGGAGCCTTTCTCTACAGCGAATACCTGTTTGAACTCGGGCAGCGCGAAATCGAGTGCCGCTACTGGCTGGAGCTCGCGGCAGAGGCCGGGTTCATCCCCGCCTACCGCAAGCTCTCCGCACATTTCACGCCCTTCTCTCCCGAATCGCAGGTTGATTTGGGCTATCACCCCGATATCACCACCGCCGCCGCATGGATGAAGAAAGCAGCGGATGCCGGGGATGCCGACAGCGCCTACGACTACGCCCGCATGCTCACCCGCTTGCCCTACTACACATGGGACGAAATTTTACGCTATTATCGCCTGGCCTATGAGCGCGGGCGCACGGATGCGGTTTTCCCGCTGGCGGACCACGAGCGACGCCCGCAATTCGTCGTGAAGCGCAAGCTGCTGTACGGAGAGAAAGGAAGACCTGTCTACGACATCATCAGGAAGCCTGACAGAAAAGATGCACCACGCGCGGTGAGGCTCTATTTGGACGCCGCTGCCAAAGCCCCTGGGTTGCGCGGGCGTATCATGAAAGCCGCGCTGTGTCAAACATCCCCCGTGTGGGACGAGCGCTTTGTCAAAAAGGTGCTGCGCGGGCTGGCGGATATGGGCTACGATCCCGCCCTGCAACGCTTAAAACGGATGAAAGAAGGTTGAAACAGGACGAAGCCTCCTGTTAGGCGTCCGCTCAAGCCTTGCGGCGGGAGTCAATCAAATTGTACAGCCCTGCCATGAGGGTGCCCGTGATGCTGTGCCACACGCAACAGATGGCAGAGGCAACGGCCGCTTCCGGCAGCAGAGGAAAATGCTTGCCCGCCAACACAGTGGCAAGCCCGGCGTTCTGCATGCCGACCTCGATGGAGAGCGTGCGGCGCTTGGGGCGCCCCATGCGGGTGAGGCGTGCCACGACGTAGCCGAGAGCGTAGCCCAGCGAGTTATGCAGGAAAATCGTCAGGAAGATGAGTGCGCCGCTCTGAAAGAAGCTCGCGCCGTGCGCGGACACCACGCCGCCGACGATTGCCGCCAGACCGAGCACGGAGACGGCAGGCATCAGGCGGCAGGTCTGCCGATAGCCCTCGCGCTTGCCCCAAAAGGCGTTGCCGAAAGCCCCCGCCGCCACGGGCAGGATGGTGACATAGAGAATGCTGCGGAACATGCCGAGCGCATCCACATCGATGCTCTCCCCGGCGAGCCACAGCACCAGCAGCGGCGTCACCAGCGGTGCCAACAGGGTGGAGGCCGTCGTCATGCCCACGGAGAAGGCGACATCGCCCTTGCAGAGAAAGCTCATGATGTTGCTGGACACGCCACCGGGGCAGCAGCCCACCAGAATGAGCCCCGCCGCGATGCCGCGAGGCAAATCAAACACACTCACCAGCGTCCATGCCAACAGGGGCATGATGGAAAACTGAGCACACGCCCCGATGAAGATATCCAACGGACGTTGCGCCAGAATGCGGAAATCCTGCGGCGTGAGCGTCATGCCCATGGTGAGCATAATCAGCCCCAGAATACAGGCCTGCACATCCCCCCGCACCCAGTCAAACAAGCTCGGTTCCCAAAAGGACAAAATCGCCACCGCCACCACAAAGGGGGACGCCTGACGCGCCAGAAAGGCGCACACCCACTGCAAGCACCGCAACATAACGCGCAGCATCCTAGCACAGAAGTGCGCGGATGGCAACCAAAACGATCGGTGCGGGCCGACGGAGCACGGAATGCCGCATGCCACCTCAGCTCCATTCCCGCCGATGTTTGGCGCTCTTTCGCTTGCCGAGATGGCGGTCGATACGGAGGAGTGCGGCGCGGTTGTCCTCTGCCAAACGCAGGCAGTCCACGATATCGGCAGCGTCATTCTCTTCCTCCACCTGCTCCTTCACATACTGCATCATGAGGTTTTCGGAGGCAAAGTCCGACTCCGCGCGGCAAAGGGCAACGAGGGCGTCCACCGCCAGCGTCACCCGCTGTTCGTGCGCCAGCACCTGCTCAAAGACGGCGAGAGGTTGCTCCGCCGGGCAATGGGGCGAGCCGAGTGCGGGAATAGTGGCGGCCACGCGGCGTTCGCCGAGGTAAGTGATGAGCCGCAGCGCGTGCCCGCACTCCTCGTGAAACTGCTGCCGCAGCCAATGAGAACAGCCGGGCAGACCATGCTCCTGCAAACAGACGGAGAAATGCAGATAGAGCATCGCCGCCTCAAACTCTAAGTGAATCTGGCGGTTGAACGCCTCAAGGACATTTTTCTTCATGCCCCCATTGTACGCGGTTAGCGCGAGCGGTGCCACAACTGTTCGGCAGGAAAAGGCAAATGAGCAGTTTGTCGAACTGAATGTACGAAGTACGATGTACGATGTACGAAGTTTGAGTTCCGCTCGCTACGCTCGCCGGATGACGAAACCTGTCTGACACTTGTGTCAGACAGGTTTTTGAAATTCCGCGCGGCGCAGCCGCGCCTCAATTTGACTTCGTACATCGTACATCGTAAATCGTACATCCCTACAAATCCCTATTTGTCTCGCTCAGCGAGGAGGCATTTCAGGTAGGGTTCGCCGTCAAAATCGGCGGGCATGGGGATGGCGGTGAGCTTGGCACCGGGAATGCCCGCAGCCACCGCCGCGCGGAAGGCGGCGGGCGTCAGCTTGCGGCAGTTGGTACTGCATTGCAGCAGGCCGTGCGGGGCGAGACAGGCCGCGGCCTTGGCGACAAGCTTGTCGTAATCCCGCTCCACACGCCACACGCGGCCCTTGGCGTCGCGCGAGAAGGTCGGCGGGTCCAGCACAATGATGTCGAAGCTGCGCCCCTGCTTGGCGAAGCGATCGAGCCAATGGAGCACATCACCCTTGCAGAAATAGTGCTCGGCGGGGTCCATGCCGTTGAGTTCAAAGTTCTCCTTGCACCAGGTGAGGCAGGGCTGCGCGAGGTCGAGTGTCGTCGTCTTCGCCCCCGCCAGTGCGGCGCAGACGGAGAAGGCCCCCGTGTAGGCAAAGGTGTTGAGCAACGTCTTGCCGCGCAGGTCGGCATGGCGCAGGCGGGCCCGGTTGTCGCGCTGATCGAGAAAAATCCCCTGCGAGTAGCCCGCCGCCATGTCCATGATGTAGGACACGCCGTTCTCGAGAATGGTGAAACGGCTCTCTATGGGTTCTCCGCAGAGCTGCTGCGGGGCGGTTTTCTCATCCCTCTCCAGATGCTTCACATACACGGGGCAGCCGAGGGCGCGGAGCTGTGCTTCCAGCTCGCGGGGCAGAGGGACATCCCGAAGGGAGACGAGCAGTCTGTCCGCCAGCGCATCGATGAACACGCCGCGCCACGCCGTGCCGTCCAGCACGCGGTAGGCATTCGTGTCCGCGGGAATCATCGCGCGGCGGTCGGCAAGACGCTCTGACAGGGAGAAAGCCACGAAACAAAGCGGTTATGCGGCGGCCTGCGCGGCGGCGCGGATGGTCGCAGCCATGGAAGAGAGCGCGTTGGCGCGGGTGGAAGCCAGGTGCTCCTTCAGGCCGCAGGAATCGAGCTGTTTTAAATCCGCCGCAAGAATTTCAGCGGGTTTCAGCCCCGAAAGCAGGCGGATGAAGAGCGCGATGAGCCCCTTGGTGATGAGAGAGTCGCTGTCCGCATGGATGAGCAGCGCGCCGTCCTTCAGCTCCGTGCCGACCCACACGCGGCTCTGGCAGCCCTTGATGAGATTCACCGTCTTGCGGTACTTCTCGGGCATGGGGGGCAGCTTGCGGCCCAGAGAAATGATGAACTCGTAGCGCTCCGTCCAGTCCTCAAAGAGGGACATATCATCGAGCAGCTCGGCAATGCGTTCGTCGTAGGTACTCATGGCGAATCAGTGCTGCGCAAGCGTGCAGAGGACGGCCTTCTGGGCATGGAGTCGGTTCTCCGCCTCGCGGAAGATGACGGGGGCGTTGGCCTCCAGCACATCGTCCGTGATTTCATAGCCGCGGTAGGCGGGCAGGCAGTGCATCACGACGTGGTTCTTCGCCGCCACGGAGAGGAGTGCCTGATTCACCTGATAGGGGAAGAAGGCTTTCTCTTTTGTTCCCTTCTCGGACTCCTGCCCCATGGAAATCCATGTATCGGTGTTGATGACGGAACAGTCGCGCACGGCTTCCTCCGCATCCGTGGTGCAGATGATGTTCGGGCAGTTGAGGGCTGCGAGCGTCTCGGGCTTGGGCATGGCCTGCGCGGGGCCCGCCAGCGCCAGCGTGAAGCCGAGGTGCTTGGCCGCCCACATCCAGCTGCGGCCCATGTTGTTGTCCACATCGCCGAGGAAGGAGATTTTCAGGTCTTTCCATGCGCCCGCGCCGAACTGCTCCTCGATGGTCTGGAGGTCGGCGAGAATCTGGCAGGGGTGCTCCTGATCCGTGAGCGCATTGATGGTGGGAATGCCGGAGTAGGCGGCGAAGTCAACCACATCCTGCTGGTCGAAGGTGCGGATGACGGCACCATGAATCATGCGGCCCAACACGCGAGCGGTGTCCTTGATGGGTTCACCGCGGCCGAGCTGGATATCGCGCGTGGAGAGGAACATGGGGCGACCGCCCAGCTCCGCGATACCCGTCTCAAAAGACACGCGCGTGCGGGTGGAGGACTTGGAGAAGATGAGCGCCCAAGTCTGCCCGGCCAGCGGCTGCGCCGTGTGGTGCCCGCGCTCGGCCTTCAGGCGGTGGGCCAAGGCCAGCATGTCGCGGATTTCGTCAGCCGTCATTTCTTCGATGGAAAGCAGATTTTTCATAATGAATCAGGAAAATTGTCTTATAAGCCATCAATCTACCACAGCAGGCCCGCCCTGTAAAGCAGCGAATCCCCCACATGACGGAAAACGCGGCAAGGCAAAAAAGAAATTGCGTCCGTTCGCCGGTCAAAAGAGGTTGATTTTACTCAAGCAATTTTTTCTTAATTCATGAGAATACGTCATTTAGCTCGCTTTTTTTTATAAAATATTCGTTGACGGAACGGCAACTTGTGCTATACTTCCCTTTAGAGAGCGGCAAACTGTTTAACCGCTGCTTTCTAACACAAACATTTATGGACGACGATATCATCTGCACCGAAAAAATCATTGCTGACCGCAAAACGTTCTTTCTTGACCTCAAGGCCAACGCACGCGGTCGCGTGGTTCGCATCACCGAGAAAGTGAGCTCGAACAGGGACCGCATCATGGTGCCGGCCGAGATTCTCGATGACTTCATCGCCGCCCTGCAGGACATTCGCAGAGCGAACGAGGAACATTGATTCCGACCGCCCCGACACCCCCTGTGTACGTCACCCGGCTCCCCCGAGCCGGGTTTTTGTTTCGAGGGATGAGTCCGAAGGACTTCGGACTTTCCATCGTCCTTTCTTTGTGTTATGGTCGGGAACGTGTTCAGACATCGTGCTTTTCTCTTCCTCGGTCTTGCCGCTGCGTTCGCCCTCGCCTGTCTCATCGGGCGGTGCGTGCTCATCGCGCATCTGTACCCGTCCTTGGAGTGTCGGGCGCACGATTATCGTCCTTCCGTGACTTTGGTGCCCGGTTCCGAGGGGGAGACGGAGTTCCCCGCTCTCAATGTGCATTTCACGTGGAATCCCGCCGATTTACCCACGGCTTCTCTGCTGCTGTCCACCTGTGAGCAGCCCGAGGTGCCCCAACGATGCCCCAAGCATGAGCTCCACCTCTTCGTGGACGGGAATAAGCTGCAACTGGAGGAGACGCCCTCGTTGGAGGCTGATGAAGATGAGAGTAAGGAGCAGGTCGGCTTTCTCTACGAGCCGAGCTTCCTGCAGCCCACCCTGCTCCGCATGCCGGACGGCAGCACCCACCCGCAGTACCACCTGCTGCTGCGGCAGACGATGACGCGCCAACCCTATTTCCGCGAGGCGGAGGAAGCCGTCGCGCTCACAGAGCTGGTGATTGACCCGCTGGACGGCACGGTGGACATCGTGATGCCCGATATTCCCACCGGCATCGACAAGACGCATTACCCCGTGCAGCGAGTCTGCCGCGCGAAGCAGGAGCCCGCCCTGCCCTCCCGCTTCTGCGGCACGGAGACGGAGCAGAGCCTGCAACGCTATCTCTTCCTCGTCGTCTCCATGCACAATGCGGAGAGCGCCCGCCGTCTGCTGCCCGCCGTCATCGTGCGCGGACAGAAGCTCGTCGATAGCGCCTGCGACGCAGAAAAGCCATTTCCCGAATGCTGGGGCGTGGCCACCGACACCGCACGCGACAACCACCGCCGCATCCTGCCCTACCTCCTGCGTCTGCGCGAGCTGGACTGCTTCGAGCTCCCCGAGCTGGCGGACTTCATCAATTCCCCGCTTTTCGGTCAGCTCTTCGGTACCTCCTGGGATTGAGAGCGAGCCTTCCCGCCGTGCGTGACGAAATGCACGCCCACGGCAATGAGGGCAATGGCAACGAGCTTCTGCCACGTCAGCATGTCCACACCCAGCAGAATGCCGACCGAGGCCGCCACGGCGGGCTGCACATAGTTGTAGGTGGCCACGGTGGGGGGCTCCAGCCGTTGCTGTGCGGTGATGAGCAGCAGATAGCTCACGAAGGAGCCGCCGATGACGACGTAGGCCGCGCTCGCACCCTCAGCAGGCGTCAACGCTGCCCACGGCGCCGCCCACAGATGCGGCGCAACGAAAGGCAGCGTCACCAGCGCAGAAAGGCCGAAGAGCCACTTCATCATCGTGATGGGGCTGTAACGATGCAGCACCTTGCCGAAGAACACGAAGTAGCACGCCGCGGAAAATTGGGCGAACAGGCAAAGAGCATCCCCCAACGGGTGACCGCTCACCCCGCCCGTGCTGCGGGAGCCGAGCACCAGCACCAGCGCACCGCACGCCGCCAAGGCCATACCGAACACTTTTCGGGATGTCGTCCGCAGGTGCAGGAAAAGCACGGAGAGCACGAGGGTAAAGACGGGCGTTGTGGTCGCCGCCACCGTGCCGTTCGTGGGGGAGGTGAGCTCCACCCCGCTCACATAGCAGAATTGGTTGACGGCCATGCCGCAGAGGGACATGCCGAGCAGCGGCAGCAGGTCGCGCTTCCGCACACGCTCGCGGGGCAGGCAAAGGGAGACAAGCCAGAACAGCAGTGCCGCACCGCTCACGCGCAGGGTGGCAAGCCGCAGCCCGTCAATCACCCCGCCCTGCATGGCCACCTTGCACAAGGGGCTCATGAGGCCGAAGCAGAGCATCGCCGCCAAGGCCGCGACATGGCCCGCCGCCGCACCGCCGCGGGGGACGCGTGGGGCGCTGCCGCTCATGCGCCCGCCGCCCCCTGCTGCACTTCCTGCGTCTCAGTACCCGCAGGCTGTTCCTCCTCAGCGGAGGGCAACCACATGTACACGGCGATACCGATGTAAATCATCGTCAACACCCAGCCGAAGAAGTTCACCAGCACACCGATGAGACGCCAGCGCGTCACCACCGCGAGCAGCCACACCACACAGGCCGCCAGAAAGCCCACACCCGCCAAAATGACCGTGGAGACAATCTCCTTGTCATTGAACACAAAGTTCAGAATCGCGGGTGTGATGCCGAGCATGAGACTTGCTCCGAAGCAATCCCAGCTGTTAAAGTCGTTGTTGATTTCCTCCGGCTCGCTGCTCATGCCCCCAGTATACGCGCATGCTTGCACGGGTGCAAGCATGATGTTGCGTCACGCGCTCAATCGCAGATATCCGCAATGAACTTGATGAAGCCGGGATCGTAGTGGTCGCAGATGGCGAAATCAGGGTCATCCAACCCCGCGATTTGTGCCATCTGGGCGTCCGTGAGCTCGAAATCAAAGATATTCATATTCTCGCGCATGCGTTCGGCATGCGTGGTCTTGGGGATGCAGACGATGCCCAGCTGCGTGAGGTAGCGCAAGGCCACCTGCGCAGCGGTCTTGCCGTGTGCCGCACCGATGCGCATCAGCACGGGGTTGCGGAAGATGTCGTTCTTGCCCTCGGCAAAGGGTCCCCAAGACATGAGCGTGGTGCCATAGCGCATCATCTGCTCCTGCAAAGCGGTCTGCTGACGGAAGACGTGCGTTTCCATCTGGTTAACGGCCGGGATTTCACCACCGAACTCCACCAAGTCCTGATAGCGGTCACGATGGAAGTTAGAGACGCCGATAGCACGCACCTTGCCCGCTTTCTTCGCAGCCTGCATGGCTCGCCATGTGCCGTAATAGTCACCATAGGGCTGGTGGATGAGCAGCAGATCAATGTAGTCCGTGCGCAGTTTTTCCAGCGACTCTTCGATGCTGGCGGCGGCGCACTTTTCGCCCGCATTGCTCACCCACACCTTCGTCGTGATAAAAACATCCTCGCGCGGAATACCGCTGGCGGAGACGGCCTGCCCCACGCCCTCCTCATTGGCGTAGGCTTGGGCGGTGTCGATGGAGCGGTAGCCGTTTTCGAGCGCGGAGGTCACGCAGCGGGCGCATTCCGACGGGGGCACCTGATACACACCGAAACCGAGCAGAGGCATGCTGATATGGCCTTTGAGAGTCGCATATTCCATATTCTGCATTCTACCTTGTCCTGCAAGGCTTGGCAAGCATGCTTTCTCTCTTTTTCAGACAAAAGTGAAACTGCGGTCAGCGCCCGAGGCGTTTTTTCCAGTCGCGGAGGAGAACGGCGAGGGGCTCTTGGGAATCGGGCGTGTTGCGGTAGGGGTTGGTGAGGAAGGCACGGGAATAATCGCCCTGCAAAAGACAGGCAATCGTCAGGACTTCGACGCGGAAGGTACCGGAGGAAATCCCGGCGGCAAGGGCGGCGAGCTCATCGGGCGTGGCATCGGGGCGGAACTTGTCCTTGCAGCGGCGCTTGAGGAGGTCGTAGAGCGTGTCGCCTACCTCGCAGAGCTCGGATTGGACGGAGAGCTCCTGCTTCTCCAGCGGGGAGAGGGGGGCGTCCTCCAGCTCGCGGACGTAGGCGCGGGCAACGGAGAATTGGCCGAGTTTGAGCGCGGTGCGCAGTCGTTTGCGCTGCTCCTCCGCCGCAAGCCGCGGCATGCGCTCGGCAAAGGCGGCAAGCGCACTCTTCATGCCCTCGCGGCAACAGGCGTTCTCGTCCGCGGCGGCGGTTTGGGCAATGGTCAGCCATTCTTTCGCTTCATCATCCTTGCCCGCCGAGGCGCGGCCGTGGGCGCGGATGACGGCGAGCGCGGTACGCAGCCCCGCGGGGATTTCCTCCATGCGGTTGCTCGGCGTGCGCAGCGCAGCGTAGGTGGGGAGCAGCGCGGGCATGGGGGCGGTCCGCGAGGTCATGTGCTTCTCCGTCTGCGCTTGGGACAAAATCTCCTGCACCTCCTCCGCGCTCTGCTCGGAGAGCAGTGCGAGGGCGTGCGCGTGGTAGGCACAGGCGGCACCGAGCGCGGGGTCCGCCGTGCGGGCGGCGAGGGCGGCGAAGCGTTGCGCGGCTTCCTCCGTCTCGTGGGCGTGCATGGCGGCGTGCGCCTCTTCGTAGGCCTGCCACTCCTCCCACAGCGGGTCGGCGGGCGGGGTGAGCGCGGCGTAGTCATACTGCACAGGGCCCGTGAGCGCCACCACGGCGGCCAGCGCCAGCCCCGCCGCGGCGCACACCGCGGCACCGATGGTGAGGGTTTTGCGGCGTTCATCCTGTCGGCGGCTGATGCCGCGCAGCCCCGCGCGGCCGATGCGCGTCTGCACCTCCGCCATCTCCTCCAGCACCTCGGCGTAGGAGGCGGGGCGGTCGGCGGGGTCGAACGCCGTCATGTGGTCGATAAGCTCGCCGAGGCTTTCCCCCAGCTTGGGGTAGTGAGCGGCGAAACTCGGCAAATTTTTCTTCGCCTCCAGCAACTCGGAGATGCTCTGCGGGGCCGGGTCGCCCAGCTTGTCGGAGCCCGTGAGCAAGTGGCGCAGGGTCATGCCGAGTGCATAGATGTCCGAGCGGGCATCCTCCTTCTCGCGTCGTAAGGTCTCGGGCGGCACATAGAAGGGTGTGGCCCAGATGATGCCGTCGTTCTCCTCCATGGGCTTGTCCTCCAGCGCGAGACCGAAATCCAGCACCTTGGCCGTGCCCTCGGCGGTGATGAGCACGTTGCCCGGCTTCACATCGCGATGCAGCACGCCCACGGCATGCGCCGCCTGCAAGCCCAGCGCCACTTGGCGGATAAGCTCCAGAGCCTCGCCCGGCAACAGACACTTTCTTTCCGTCACCAGCAGCTCCATGTTGGTGCCCTCCACCAGCTCCATGGCGAGGTAGAAATGCCCGTGTGCCCAGCCCGCGGAGTACACGGACACCACGTTCTCGTGACGCACCTTGGCCATCAGCGAACCCTCCGTCTCGAAGCGTGCGCGACTCTCCTCCGAACCCATGAGGTCGCAGTCGTGCAGCACCTTGATGGCCAGCGTGCGGTTGAGCACCATGTCGCGGGCGCGGTAGACCGTGCTCATGCCGCCGATGCCGAGCACGCTCTCCAGCGTGAAGTTGGCAAGCAGGGTGTGTACCATCTCGCTCTGCCCGCAATTCGGGCACGCCACAGTCTCACAGAACCCCACCGAGGTGATATCCACGGGGGTGTTGCAATGCGGGCAATTCCAGAGTTCAGCAGCAGGAGCAGGCATCGGCGCGAAGGGAAAAGGTTAAAGACGGAGATTAGCCGTATTCTAGCAAACGCCGCATGCGCTGACAAGGATTATGATAAGGGAGCGTTGACATTCCGTCACGGGCGATTCAATAAAGAGGGATTTGTCGGGATGTACGATTTACGATGTACGATGTACGAAGTCAAATTTAGGCGCGGCTGCGCCGCGCGGAATTTCAAAAACCTGTCTGACACAAGTGTCAGACAGGTTTCGTCATCCGGCGAGCGTAGCGAGCGGAACTCAAACTTCGTACATCGTACATCGTACTTCGTACATTCAGTTCGACAAACTGCTCATTTATCGCGCTGAAGCTATTTATTCAGCGTTTCCTTATATCATATATTTCCTGCGCGTTCAGCGCAGGAAGAGGCGCAGGACAAAGGCTTTGAAGGCGCTGTAGGGCTGGTAGCGGAAGGGGAGGTCGAGCCAATTCGCTTTTTTGAGGACGGATTTCTTGTGCGTGAAGGTGTCGAAGCCCGCCTTGCCGTGGTAGGCACCCATGCCGCTGTTGCCCACACCGCCGAAGGGCAGCGCGGGGTCGGAGAGGTGCACGATGGTGTCGTTCACACAGCCGCCGCCGAAGGAGAGGGTGTTCAGCAGACGCTTTTCCGTGGCGCGGTTGCGGGTGAAGATGTAGCACGCAGGAGGCTTGAAGGAGGGACCGGCAAAATAGCAGATGTGACATATATAAGCCCTCGGGAGGAAGCATATCATAGAGGGGAGAAATCCGTGGACGCATGACACCTTTTACATTATGGAAGAAAAGCCTCATCGTGCATATTGCAGAGAAATCGGCAAGTTGGACAGGGGCAATTTCAATCATTATTATAGAATCATCATGAATAAGAATGAATCTATGAAGGGCGGCTCCGTGGGAGCACAGCGAACGATGGGTCAAACAAACAATCGTAGCGATTCAAAAACACCATCACAGATGGTAGACCCGCTTCAGTGTATCATGAGCGGCAGTGAACATTTCGCCAAACAATTATATGATGCCGGTAAACTCCGAGGGGAATATACCATGCGCTGCGACTCCATACGGAAGGATGTAAGCAGAGCGGTTCAGGATAATATGCGCGACAGAATCAAGCTGGATACCAGAAATCGTCAAAACGCTGTAGGACAAGTCGTTGTGGGGCAAGTCCTTCAACATCGCCAAAGAAAAGATGCTAGTGATATACAGCAAGGGAAAACACCTCGCAATAGACGGAACAACCCACAGAAAACAAATGATCTGGTCAACAAGGCCGGCAAAATCTCAAAAGTCGCAGGAAAAGCACTGGGTGCGGCTGCAGTTGGCTGTGAAGCATATAATGTGTACAAGGCTCCGGAGGGGGAACGCTTCAAGGAATTGACACGAGCAGGTGGCCGTCTCGGTGGCGGTTTCGCGGCCGGCGCGGCCACGGGTGCTGCTCTCGGCTCATTGGGCTGTAACCCTGCTACTATTGTGGCGGGGTCCCTGATTGGAGGCATCGCCGGTGCCACGGGCGCAGAGGTTGGTGTTAACGCCCTCTGGAACCACATAGAGAAAAAGTAAAATCATTGATAACATTGACAGCACACCTCAGTTCTGAGACGAAAAGCCATAGAAGTTCAGCAATGAGAGGCAATAATCGTTTCTAATCGAGGCTTGCAGCGCTTCCCACAGCGGCACCATTTACCGCTGTGGGAAAACAATCATTGTTAACATTTTCATATAAAAATATAACATGTCTTGCCATGAAGTCGTGGATGTGCTACATATGAATGTATGGGGCATGGTAATGACATTACCGCTGACTTTAAGGCAGATTCTTCCGCAAGACTGCTCTGTGTCTTTGAATATATGGAGCCCGTCTGCTGGTGGAATGAATATAACATTGTCTTTTTTGCAAGATTCGGGAACGAGGTAAAACTCTACCACTATCTCACCGATGATGACCATGCTCCGGAGGAAAGGGTTAAGGCGTGGAATGCCCTCGACTTCTTTCGCCGACAAGGTATCAAGATGGACGTGAATCAGGTTCCGCGCATGACAACGCCCCTCTATTCCCGTGTTCTTTATCCCGCTGAGGATTTCGGTAAACCCTTTTATGTCATCAAAACTCCGGCAAGTCTTTGGAAAAAAATCTGTCGGTGTTTCTCTCTGCGTGACGAGTTTCAATTAAACAAGGAACTCTCCATCACGGAGCAAATCCGCACCGTGACCTATGCCAGATGGCAATATGCCCCCATCCTTTTATTCGGAGGAATAGAGGGTTCGGAAAACCAATTCCGCTTGGAGCCTAATTGGTAAGCCCTACGGCACCAATCGTAATTTTCCCATCATCGGCGCATCCCATGGCTACCGCGCATCAGCGCAGGAAGAGGCGCAGAACAAAGGCTTTGAAGGCGTTGTAGGGCTGGTAGCGGAAGGGGAGGTCGAGCCAATTCGCTTTTTTGAGGACGGATTTCTTGTGCGTGAAGGTGTCGAAGCCCGCCTTGCCGTGGTAGGCACCCATGCCGCTGTTGCCCACACCGCCGAAGGGCAGCGCGGGGTCGGAGAGGTGCACGATGGTGTCGTTCACACAGCCGCCGCCGAAGGAGAGGGTGTTCAGCAGACGCTTTTCCGTGGCGCGGTTGCGGGTGAAGATGTAGCAGGCCAGAGGCTTGGGGCGGGCGAGCACGAACTTCTCCGCATCATCGAGATTCTCGTAGGTGAGCAGCGGGAGCACGGGCCCGAAAATCTCCTGCTGCATGCAGGGGGAATCGGGCGTGACATCGGTGAGCAGGGTCGGTTCGATGCGCAACGTCTGCTCATCCCCCTTGCCGCCGAGGGCGGGCGTTGCGCCCTCCATGAACCCCATCACGCGGGTGAAGTGGCGGGCATTGATGATATGCGGAAAATTTTCGTTCTCCAGCGGGTGATGCCCCACCATCTTCGCCACGGCGTTGCGGTAGGCGGTGATGAACTCCTCTTTCTTGGAGGCGTGGATGATGGCGTAGTCGGGCGCGACACAGGTCTGCCCCGCGTTGAGCACCTTGCCGAAGGCGATGCGCGTGGCAGCGACCTTGATATCCGCCGTCTCATCAATGATGCAGGGGCTCTTGCCGCCCAGCTCCAGCGTGACGGGCGTGAGGTGCTTCGCGGCGGCCTCCATCACCACCTTGCCGATGGCGGGGCTGCCCGTGAAGAAGATGTAGTCCGTCTCCTCCGCCAGCAGGGCGTTGGAAACCTCCGGCCCACCCTGCACCACACTCACCAGCTCGGGCGGGAAAAGCTCGCCCAGCATCTCCGCCAGCACCGCCGTGGTGGCGGGCGAGAGCTCGGAGGGTTTCAGGATGACGGTGTTGCCCGCGGAGAGCGCCGCCGCCAGCGGGTCGAGCGAGAGCAAAATGGGGTAATTCCACGGGGCGATGACAAGGGCGACGCCGTAGGGCTCCTTCATCACGCGGGAGCAGGAGGGGAAGTGCGCGAGCGGCGAGAAGCGGCACTCCGTCCTCGCCCAGCGGCGCAGGTGGGAAAGCGAGTCGCTGAGCCCGCTGAGCACCATGCCGATTTCGCTCATGTAAGATTCCGCTGCATTCTTGCCGAGGTCCGCGAGCAGAGCTTCGCAAATACGGGGTTGCCACGCAATGATGGTGCGGCGCAGCTTTTTCAGACACTCGCGGCGGAAACGCAACTCGCGCGTCGCCCCCGTGCGGAAAAAAGCGCGCTGTTTGTCGATGATGGTACGCATATCAGAATGCTGCGTTAAGGATTTCCTTCACCTCCGCTTCCGTAGCGGCGCGGGGGTTGACGATGAGGGCACCATCATTCACGGCGACCTCGGCCACGCGGTCGAAGTCGAGCTTGTTCTCCACACCTGCGGCGTGGAGGGAGAGGGGCAGACCGCAAATCTCGTTGAGCTGCCTGCCCAGCGAGCGCACGGCTTCCACGGCGGCGCGGGCGCGGTCGGCAGCGGGCGTGGCGGCGGCTTTGTCTTCACCCACCAGCAGGGGGAGAAGCGCGGCGTAGTCCGCCCGGCAGCGGTCGAGGTTGTAGTCCATCACATGCGGCAGGAGCACGGTCATGGCGACGGCGTGCGGCACGTGGCAGACACCGCCGAGCGCATGGCCGATGGCGTGCACCGCGCCCACCATGGAGTTCGAGAAGGCAATGCCCGCCATCGTGGAGCCCAACGCCATGGCGAAGCGCGCTTCCTTATTGCCGCCGTTCTTCGTGGCGGTCACGATGTTGGCGGCAATCAGGCGGATGGCGGCGGTGGCGTAGGCGGTGCTCAGCGGGTTGGCCTGCAGACAGGTCATGGCCTCCAGCGCGTGGCAAAGGGCATCCATGCCTGTGGAAGCGGTCGCCTTCGGCGGCAGGCCGAGGGTCATGCGCGGGTCGATGACGGCCACATCGGGCTGCACATAGGGGGAAAGGATCTCCATCTTCACGCCGCTCTTGTCGTTGCGGATGACGGCCACGCCCGTGCACTCCGAGCCCGTGCCCGCCGTGGTCGGCACCACGAGGAAAGGCACGCGGATGCCGGGCGGCAGGTTCTCCACGCCGCAGATAGCGAGAATGTCGTCCGAATCCTGACTGAGCACAAGGCGCACGCCCTTGGCGGTGTCAATCACGGAGCCGCCGCCCACGGCGACAAGGGAGTCGCAACCGTGCTCACGGTAGAGTGCGGCGATGGCGTTCACCACCGCGAGGGAGGAATCCACGGGGATGTCCGTGAACACATGAGCCGCGGGGCAACCCTCGGCTTCCATGGCATCGGCCACCTGCTTGAGCGTGCCGATTTTCGCCAGCACGGCATCGGAAAGAAGGAGCGGCTTCTGCGCACCGAGATGGCGGAGTTCCGCCGCGATGCGCTCCAGTGCCAGTTCGCCGCAGAGCAGCTTCACGGAGTTGAGGAATTCAAAGTAGGGAGGATTCATGGACAAAAAAGGGGGTTAATGGGTGAGCTTGTATCGGTTGCAGAGGAAGCCGCAGGCAATGCGGCCGTAGACGCGCAGCGGATTGACCTCCAAGCGCGGGATATCCGTCAGGATACGGCGCGTGATGAAGGGCGGGAAGAGGTAGGCTTCCGTGAGGTTCACGAGGCGGGCGAGCTTCATCACGTCCGCCACGTCGCCCTTCAGCGTGAAGGCGTGGCGGGCGTATGCCTGTGCGAGCCCCATCTGCCCCGTGAAGAGCTGAAAGGACAGCGGCAAAGATTTCACCGCCAGCGTGCAGACGGCGTTGTCGAGCGAAGATAAGCGTTCCAGCTTGCCGCCGCGCCAGCGGACGAAGAGCGTGGGCGCGCCGTGCCCCGTGGCGATGGCGTAGCTCATGTCCTCGGGCAGACGCTCGAACTCCAGCTTGGCGCGGGAGTCCAGCTGCATCAGCTCGATGAGCGCGGCATGCACCACGCGCAGCACGATGGCAACGGTCAGTTTTTGAATGAAGCGAAGCATGAAAGAAAATCGGTTGGTGAAACTCTGATGAAACGGCGATTTGTAGACATGTACGATTTACGATGTACGAAGTACGAAGTCAAATAGTGGCGCGGCGTTGCCGCGCAAGGGAAAGGGAAAAAGGTGTCCGCCTACGCCATCGGCTACGGCGTGTCCAGCGACACCGACGGTCGCGCTGAAGCCCGCAGGGCGGAAGTGGGCGACCATCTTCCCTTCATCCGGCGAGCGAAGCGAGCGGAACTCAAACTTCGTACATCGTACCTCGTACATCGTACATTCCTCGGTTCATTAGCAATCGCGCTGCGCGGCGGCGCGGGTCAGGCGGTCCATCATGGCGGCACCGATGTTGACGGTCGGCAGCTCCTCGGCCACGATGACATCCACGTCCTCATTCTCATCCATGGCGCGCATAACGGCGAAGAGACGCACGGCGGCCTCCGCGAGACGACCGCTGCCGGGGGAGAGCGGCATCACCTCCGTCCAGCAGTCCTGCTGCGCAAGGGGGGAATCACCTTCGTAGGAAATCAGACCGTAGGACACACCCTCCTGCGGCTCAAAGGGGGTCTTGGGGTCGTGCAGAAGAAGGGGTTTGTTCGGCGCGTAATGGCTCTTCAACTGGCCGGGCGCGTTGGGCGTTTTCGCTGCTTCTTCCTCCAACTGACGTTTGGAGGGCTTGATGACCTTGCAGAGCCCGCGCAGTTTCTCGCGGGTCACGGGGCCCTCGCGCAACACGCGCACGGCGGGCTTGCCCTTTTCATCCAGACAGGGGGCGAGAATCGTGCTCTCCACGCCCTCGGAACACGCGCCGCCGTCCAGCACCAGCGGGATGGCCCCGCCCAGCTCCTTCACCACCGCCGCGGCGGAGGTCGGGGAGATGTGGCCGAAGCGGTTCGCGCTCGGCGCGGCAATGGGGTGCCCCAGTGCGCGAGCCACGCCGCGCATGGCCTCATGGCTCGTCACTCGGCAAGCGACGGTCGGCAGCCCGCTCGTCACGATGTCAGGTACGCAATCGGCTTTCGGCAGCACCAGCGTCATGGGGCCGGGCCAGAACTCCTTGGCGAGCGTGTCCACCAGCGGCTGCAATTCCGCGGGAATCACACAAATATCCTTCAAGGCCTTGGCATTCGGCAGGTGGCAGATGAGGGGGTCAAAGGAGGGGCGTTCCTTCACGGCGAACACCTGCGCCACAGCCTCGGCATTGAACGCATCCGCGCCCAGTCCGTACACCGTCTCCGTGGGGATGGCAACAAGCCCCCCCGCCGCCAACACCTCGGCGGCTTCCTTCCAAATCTTGCGGCAATCCTCCAGCGGGTCAATCTCTAACACGCGTGTTTCCATGCCGCGATTATAGAGCATACTCTACGAAAAGTCAATGCTGTCGAGTCGACTCCGGAAGCTCAGATATGTTGGTAATGCGATATCCTTTTTCCTGCAGGGTCTCAACAATTGTCTCAACATGTTGCGGCTGTCGGGAATCGCGGAACGTCCGCTGCGGGCAATGGGCGTGAAAGAGTGCCGCACGATACTGACGGCGGCCTTCGGGAACAGCCCGAGCAGCTACCACAAAGGGCGGGCGCGTAGTGCCGTTGAGAAAGGTCGCACGCTACATCTCCCCCATCGGGCAAAGCACTGCCGGATGGTTTTGGGATAGAGGAGAAGAACGAGGGGTGTTCCTCACTTGCGGCGCACCGTCACAAAGAAGAGAAGGAGAAGGAGAGCGGAGAAAGCCGCACCGATGAGGCTCGAGAGCAGCGTCTCCGCCTCGATGCCGCACTCGGGAGCGGACAACAGGAAGGAAACGCACATCGTCGTCATGAAGAGTGCGGGCAGCAGAGCCATCAGGTAGCAACGCCCGCGGCGACGCAGGCAGACGGAGATGCTCCACAGCGTGATGCAGGAGAGAGCCTGATTCGCCCAGCCGAAATAGCGCCAGACGATAGAGAAATCCACATTGGAGATGATGATGACCGCCACAAAAATGGGTACAGCCAAGGCCAGACGCTTCACCGGTTTACGCTGGTCAAGGTGCAGGAGATCGGAGAGCATCAGGCGGCAGCAACGCATGGCCGTATCGCCGCTGGAGATAGCGAGCACCACCACACCGAGCACGGCGGGCACCACGAGCTGCTGCCCCAGCAACAGGGAGCACGCTTCCTTCACCGCCGCGGCGGGCTTGAGCATGCAAAACATCGTCTGCCCGCCGTCGGGGGCGATGACGAGCACCTCACGCAGCGTCAACCCCACTGTTGCCCACACCAACGCCACCATGCCTTCCACAATCATGGCGCCGTAGAACACGCGGCGCAGATTACGGGCATCGGGGAGGCAGCGCACCATCATGGGGCTCTGTGTAGCGTGAAAGCCCGAGATAGCACCGCAGGCAATCGTGACGAAGAGCGCGGGCCAAATCTGCTGCCCCATGGGATGCACATTCGTGAACACATCCAGATTCGGCAGCACTTCGTAGCCGCTGAAGGGCAGCATCACGCCCAGCCCCACGGCCATGAAGAGGAAGAGTGCGCCGAACAGCGGGTAGATGCGCCCGATGATGACATTGATGGGCAGAATCGTCGCAAGGAAGTAATAGCAGATGATGATAGTGCACCAGTTGAACTCACTGATAGCGGGCCAGAGGCCGTGCAGCATGCCCGCGGGAAGCAGGGTGAACACTACACCCACCAGCAGGAGCATGCCCACGCAGAGGGTGCGCATTGCATGGCTCGCGGGATGACCGAGGTTCTGCCCCACCAACTCGGGCAGGTTCGCGCCGTCCGCATCCGCCGACATGCGCGCAGCGAGGAAATCGTGCATGGCCCCGGCAAAGATACAGCCCAGCACAATCCACAGCAGCGCGGCCGGTCCGAACAGGCAGCCCGACACAGCCCCCACTACGGGGCCGAGACCCGCGATGTTGAGCAGCTGAATCAGGAAAATTTTCCATGTCGGCAGGGGGACATAGTCCACACCATCGGGGTGCGCCATACAGGGCATCTCCCCTTCATGATGCTCGCCGTACACCTTCTCCGCCAAGCGACCATAGAACACATAGCCCAGCACCAATGCAGCCAAACACAGGAAAAAGACAATCAGACCCGTCATCTCATCAAACAGTTAGCGCGGGCACCATACACCCGACGCGCCGTTTTTTCAAGTCATTTATGCGCCTTCTCCGCGTGTCAGCGCGGGCAAAACCTCACCGCAGCATCACTTTTCGTCAGCGGAGCACTTCTCACTTGCACCCGCGCACGTTCGGTGTAGAATAGACGATAAGATGATTCGCAAACTGATGGTAGACGGCTTCACGGTGTTCCCCACCGCGACCTCGCTGACCTTTGAACCCGGCATCAATGTGTTGGTGGGCGGCAACGGCAGCGGCAAAAGCCATCTCATGAAGCTCGGCTACGCGCTCTGCAAGTGGGGTTTCAGCGGCAGTCACAAGGAGCTGCCCGTCGCCTGGGCGGAGGAAAAGCGTCTGCGGCTCATCCTCATGCGCGTGTTCGCCCTGCGGGATTTGACCGACCTCACCGCCCGCACCGCCGCGCCCTGCACCGCGACCATTCGAGTCTCCCTCGCGGGGGAGAAAGTACCCATCGGCAGCGCGGAAACAGCGTTCTCCTTCCGCAGCGGGGACGAGGAGGACGGCCTGAGCATCAGCACCCTGCCCGACCGCACGCTGACGGACAACGCGGTCTACCTCGCCCCGCGCGAGGTGCTCTCCATCTACCCCTTCTACACGCAGGCGGGCCGCCGCTACCCCGAGCTGCTGGACTCCGCCGGCTGGGACCTCTGCGCCGCCTTGGAGAACGAAGCGACGACCGCCCTGCCCCCCGCGCTCGCCCATGTGCTGCACCAAATCGAATCTCTGCTGCACGGGCAGCTCGTGCGCCGCAACGGGCGTTTCTTTCTGCAACATCCCGATCAGGCGCCGCTGGAGCTCAATCTGGCGGCGGAGGGCTACAAGCGGCTCGGCACGCTGGGGCTTTTGCTCGCCAACGGCAGCGTGCGCACAGGCACGACGCTCTTCTGGGATGAGCCGGAGATGAACCTCAACGCCACCCACCTGCCGCTGCTGGTGAACATCATGCTGGGGCTCTGCCGCGCGGGCATTCAGGTGATTCTCAGCACGCACAGCCTCTTCCTGCTGCGCGAGCTCGCCATCCAGCTGGCGGACAAGCGCAACCGCGCCGTCACGCGCCGATTCTTCGGCCTGCAGGCGGGGCGCCACGGCAGCACACTCACCACCGCCGACACCCTGTCGCAGCTCGACCGCCTCGATATCCTCGATGCGGAAGCCACCCAAGCCGACCGCTACCTCTCGCTGGCGGATGAACTCTCACCCGACGCCGAGGCATGAGCGATTTTATCCCGGGCATCAGCTGCATCGAAGGTCTGCACCGCTTCCGTTTCGAGGCGGGGTACCACGTCTGCCGCTTTGAATGCTCGCCCTTCTACGCGCACCACGCGCAGAATTTCTGTTCAAGCTGCAAGGAGATGGATTTCGTGCTCTACCACCCCGGCAAGAAGGAGCTCTGGCTCATCGAGGTGAAGGACTACCGCTTCAACGCCCGCCCCAAGGTGAACGACCTCGTGGAAAAGCTCTGCCGCAAGGTGCGCGACTGCCTTTTCCTGCTGCGCACGGCCGCCCTCTGCGCCCCCGAGGAAGAGCCCGCGGAAGGCATTTCTCTTCGCGACATGGCGCGCATGAGCCTGCAGGCCAAACGCATCCGCGTAGCCTTCACCATCGAGCTGGGCAACACGGGGCTCTTCCCGCCCAAGTCGCTGCTCTCCACCATCCGCGACATGCTCTACCGACAAATCCGCTTCATCGACCCGCACATGCTCTGTCTCCCCATCACGGAGTCGAGCGGCATCGGTCCGTGGACCATCTCCGCCGCGGGCAATGAGCACTCCGCCCGCATCCGCAAGCGCATGGAAGAAGCGCGACTCGCCCGCGAAAACGAGGAGAAACGCCGCCGCGAGCTGGAGCGCCACCGCGAACGCGAAGCCGCCAAGAAACAACGCCGCAAGCGCAAAAGCGAGCTGCCCCTCTGGAAACAACGAGCCATGGAACGCGCCGAAGGCAAGAGCGGCACGCACGCCGACAGGCGTGCGTGATATGTGATTTAAGATTTAGGATTTTTGATTTAAAAAATTCGTGCGCCTCACGGCTCGTTCCAAATCAAAAATCCCATCTTTCTTATCACAAATTCTTGCGTCCTCGCCTGTTTCGCGCTACACTCCCCGCATGACTATGCTGCATTGCCCGAGCCTGTATCACTACACCCGCCGCCGTACCCGCGAGGTCATGGTCGGCAATCTCGGTCTGGGGGGCGCGAACCCCATCCGCATCCAATCCATGCTGACGAGCGACACGCTCGACACCAAGGGCTGCGTGAAGGAAGCCCTTGCGCTCGCGGAGGCGGGCTGCGAAATCATCCGCCTGACCGCGCAGACGAAGGTCTATGCCGCCAATCTGGAGCACATTGCCCGCGAGCTGCGCACAGCGGGCTGCCACGTGCCGCTGGTGGCGGACATCCATTTCAAACCCGATGCCGCCATGGAGGCCGCCAAGTGGGTGGAGAAAATCCGCGTGAACCCCGGCAATTTTATTGATAAGAAAAAGTTCGCCGAGCGAGACTACACCGATGCGGAATATGAAGAGGAGCTGGAGAAAATCCGCACCGCCTTCACCCCGCTGGTGCTCTTCTGCAAGGAGCACGGCCGCGCCATGCGTCTCGGTGCCAACCACGGCTCCCTCTCCGACCGCATCCTGAACCGCTACGGCGACACGCCCGAGGGTATGGTGGAGAGCGCACTGGAGTTCGCCCGCGTGGCCCGCGACCTGAACTACCATCAGCTGGTCTTCTCCATGAAGTCCTCCAACGTGAAGGTCATGATTCAGGCCTACCGCCTGCTCGTGAAGCGTCTGCGCGAGGAGGGCGAGGATTGGAACTACCCCATCCACCTCGGCGTGACGGAGGCAGGCGAGGGCGAGGACGCGCGCATCAAGAGCGCGACGGGCATCGGCTCCCTGCTGGCGGACGGCATCGGCGACACCCTGCGCGTCTCGCTGACGGAGGATCCCGTCTACGAAGTCGCCCCCGGCTTCGAGCTGGCCGCCCCCTACCAGCCTGACAAGGCGAAGAACGGCACGCCCCTCGCCGCCGAGCCCGAGCCGTTCAATCCCTTTGTTTACACCAAGCGCATGAGCGAGGTCGTGGAAGCGGGCGGCATCCGCCTCGGCGGCAACGAGCCCGTGCGCGTGCTGCTGCCCAAGGCCGCCGTTGAATCGCTGGATGCCGCGGTGATGAAGGATTTTATGCCCGAAGCCGCTTACGAAGACTGCGGCGTGGCGGAGATTGACCCGCGCGATTCCGTGGCCCTCGCCAAGCTCGCCACCGCCCCCGCCACCCCCGTGACGGTGAAGGACGACATCGGCATGCCCTGCATTCAGGCCTTCCGTCTGCTGGCGGCTCTCATCCCCTCCCGCCACCCCATTGTGCTGAAGGACACGCTGCACGCGGGCGGCATGCTGAGCGCACCCATGGCGGGCGGTCTGCACATCGGTTCCCTGCTCTGCGACGGCATCGGCAACGCCGTCTACATCCGCCGCGAGGCCGATGCGGACAAGGCCGCGCACCTCGGCTTCAACATTCTGCAGGCCGCGGGCGTGCGACTGAGCAAGACGGAGTACGTCTCCTGCCCCTCCTGCGGCCGCACCCACTACAACATCCAGGAGGCCGCCGCACGCATCCGCAAGGCCACGGGCCACCTCAAGGGCGTGAAAATCGCCATCATGGGCTGCATCGTGAACGGTCCCGGCGAGATGAGCGATGCCGACTTCGGCTATGTGGGCGGCGCACCGAACAAGATTAACCTCTACGTCGGCCACACCCCCGTGGAGCTCAACATCCCGCAGGAGGAAGCCGTCGAACACCTCATCGAGCTCATCAAGAGCCACGGCCGCTGGGTGGAACCCGCTTGAAGATGTACGATTTACGATGTACGATGTACGAAGTCAAATTCGGGCGCGGCTACGCCGCGCGGGGAAAAAGGACCAAGGACGCTAAGCGCGTATGAAAATCAGCTATTAATGAACGCTTTGCGTCCTTTTGGCCTTCCTCTTGCGAGCGAAGCGAGCGGAACTTAAACTTCGTACATCGTACCTCGTACATCGTACATTGTTTGTTGAAATGCCTATGCACTCGAAACATCAGTCCATCATGACCGCCTTGCAGGAGGAGCTGCGCGAGAGGAGTCGCAGCAGCAAGTGCGGGCCGTTTCTGGCGGCGATTTATGATGAGGAGGGCACGCTGATTGCCAAGGCGGCGAACAGCGTGGTGGAGGAGCAATGCAGCCACTGCCACGCGGAGATGAACGCCATCCGCGCGGCGCAGCAGAAGCTCGGCACCTACGACCTCGCCCCCTTCAAGCTGAGTCTGTACTCCACCGCCGAGCCCTGCATGATGTGTCTCGGCGGCATTCTGTGGTCGGGCCTCCGCGCCGTCTACTACGGCGTTCCCACCGCCGACGTCGAGCGCATCACAGGCTTTGACGAGGGCTTCAAGCCCGACTGGCACGATGAGTTCGAGAAGCGCGGCATCTGCGTGCAGGGCGGCCTCGCCGCTGAGCTCGGCGCCGATGTCCTCCGCGAATATGTCGCCCTCGGCCACCCCGTCTACAAGCCCGAGCGCCCGGATGAGGATACCCTCCTCTACGCCCGCTGCTGCCGACTGGTCATCGCCGAACAAAGGGCGGATGCGGACTTCATTCAGGAACGCCTGGGGCTCAGCTACGCCAAAACCCTTTCCTACCTCTGCCGCATGGAAGAAGACGGCATCGTCAGCGCCGCCGAGCGACCGAGCAGCCCGCGAGCCGTGCTGAAAGACAAGCTCTGACAGCAAGAGAAGACAAACACGGCCTGACGCAAGCGCAGATCGTGTTTTTCCTTTCTGCGGCAACGCCGCACATGCGTTCCTTTCGGCATTCGTTCAGGCGCGGCGGCGGCGCGCCATGAGGCCCGCGAGGGCGAGCAGGCTGAGTGTCGCCGTGGCGGGTTCCGGGGTGACGATGGCCTGCAGGGACTTGCCGTCCGCAGACAGAACCAGCTGCAAGCTCTTACCGGAGGAGCCGAGAACGACCTTGGCTTCTTCTCCCTGCACGAAGGTCTGGTTGCCGATTTCCATGGTGACGGAGGAAAGGTCGTCGCCCTCCGACAACAAGGAGAACAGGGAAACGCCGGCGATACCGCCCAGCGACAGCAGAGTGTAGGAGCCTTCTTCGAGGACATCCGCATCAGCACGGAACACGACGTTCTCGTTCAGCAGCCTGTCCACGACAATGGTGTTATTGAGGTCACCGAGCACGACCTCTTCCACATCCAAACCATCAGCGACATACAGCATCGTGTCGACGGAGGTCAGGTTGAGGGAGTCTGCGGTAATCGATGTAAAGACATTGGTGCCCGATGCCAGCGTCAGCGCGCCCTGAATCTTCACCACACCGCCGTTCTCGATCGCTTCCTCGAAGCCGATGGAGTCGGTGTAGCGCACATTACCCACCAGAACGGCACCCTCCTTCATGGTGACATTGCCGAGGAGAACCAGCTCGACATCATCATTCTCATTGGTCAGCGTGCCGCTGATGACAGTCTCCTGCCCCTCGGCACCGATGGTGACTTTCGACCAGTCGTAGTGAACAACGGTGACATCCGTCAGCGTAGCACCGTGATTGAGTGTCCAGTCGTTGTATTCCGCCACCAAGGTGGCATTGCTGATGGAGACGGCGGTCATGTCATCCCCCTCACCCTCGTTGCTGAAGGCATTGTCACTCGTCACGGTGAACTCGCCGCCTGAAATCTCGATGGAATTTTCGTTGCCGCCCACCAGCGTGATGCCGGCGGTGCTGAGCTTGCCGTCCGTCATCTCCAGCTTGCCGGCACTGCCGCCTTCCTCCGAGCCGAGGACGATGCCGCCCTGAGCATCGAGGATGCCGCCGTCCACCAAGAACTTGGCGTTGCCTTCCAGCTGCAGATTGTCCGTCAGCGTGAAGGTGCGCTCATCCCATTCTTCACCCGCAATGGCGATGTAGCCGTCGGATTCGGCACCGTTGAGGCTCAGACCGCCCTCCACCAGCACGTTGTTCCGGAAGCTGATGTGGTTGGTCAGCGTCTCCGTAGCGGCGGTCCCTTGGAACTTCACCGTGCCGGCGCTGTAGTCGGCTACTTTGTGGGAGACTGTATCCAAAAGCCCCTGATTGACGGCGATGGGGGTCAAATCCAGCGTTGCATCGTAATTCACCTCGATCCCTCCGTCATCCACCGTGGGGATGGCATCGAAAGTGCCCGTCTGACCGTCCCCGACGCGCAGCGCACCGTAGACGGTCAGGTGATCTGCCGAGATGAAGCTGTAGTTGCCGTTCACCTCCATGGTGCCGACCTCAGGGTTATCGATGGCATCAATGGTGCCGCCATCGCCTTGGAAATAGACCTCGGAACCGGGGGCAAAGTCGTGCCCGTCATTGCCCCAATTGTCCGTCCAGACGGGGTAGATAAAGTTACCGTCCCCGCCGTTCCAGTAAAGCTGATCAGCCTGTGCCTGACCGGCGGAGAATGCGGCAAGAGACGTAAAACAAGCCATCACGGCAGCGCGATGTCGTGGAGAAAGACGGAGTTTCATAACGGGGAGACAGAGAGAGGAAGAAGAACGATTAACCATTCATTCTGCAATTGTTCGTGAGGCATTGTATCACAATAACGCCGCCAACACAACTCTAAAGACTGATCACGGAAACACGCACTTACACCAAATCATCGCCGTATTCGTAAGTGTCGCGTTCCTCCTCCTCGGCGGCGGGCTCTTCCTCCGCCTCGGGCTCTTCCTCTCGCTCAGGCGGAGCGGCAAACTCCAGCAGATCGCGGTAGAGCACCCAGAGCTCGTCTTTGCGGCGTGAACGCACACGGATGAGCCCGCGAGCTTCTGCGGCGTTTTTCAGGTAGACAGCGGCTTTCACGCGCGTGTCAAAGGCTGCGGCGGTTTCATCGTCCTCGGGTAGCTCGCGCAGATCACCGACGGAAGGCAGCAGACTGTCTGCGTTGGTCGCCTTCACGAGGAGATGCCCGCCCTTGGCCACGAGAATCATCGTGTCGTCCTCCAGATCCTCCGCGAAAAGTTTCGCTTCCTCCGCATCCTCAGCGGCGAGTTTCACATACCGCTGGGCCTCATCGAGCAAGCGGAAAGCCTTCAGCCCGTCCGTGTGCACGGTCCATTCCTCCCCCTTGCGGATATCGAAACGCTCCAGTGCTTCCTTGCGGCGGTCGAGGCGATTGCGCACGGCATCCGAATGCGCGTGTTCAGCGTCACGCTTGTTGCGTTCGCGCTCGCCTGCCTGACGCTTGGCCTCGGCTGCGGCTTCCTCCTGCTCGGCGGCGTGGCGGGCCAGAGCCTCCGCCTGTTGCGCGGCGAGCGCATCGGCCTCCTGCTCCGCCTTGCTGCGGTTCTTCAGACGGCGTTCCTCCGCGCGTTGCTTCGCCTGTTCTCGGCGTTCCTCCGCAGCCTGTCGCGCCTGTTCCTTGCGCTCCGCCATGCTCATCTTGGGCTTTTTCTCCCCCTTCGGCACCGCGGCACAGGGCACGGACACACCGAGAAGGACAAACACACAGAAAGGAAGACAGAGGGAGGGGCGAAGCATGGGGATATGCTAACAGGACAGGGGTGCGTTGGCAAACAAAATTGTCATTTGTAAATCTTCATTCCCCCATGCACCGCGGGCAGGCTTCGACATAGTGCTCGGGGGCAATCTCGACCATGGGCGGGCGCTCGGTGAGTTTTTTGGGGTCCACGCCCATGCGCTGGCAGAAGCGGCAGCCGGGCACATAATCGCGGATGGCGGCCACCTGCCCGGGGATGGTGGGGAGGTAGGACTTGTGCGGGTAGTCGCGGCGGGGCATGGCGGCGAGCAGTGCGCGGGTGTAGGCATGCGCGGGGCGGGCGAAGAGCTCTTCCACGGGCGCACTTTCCACGATGCGCCCGGCATACATCACCAGCACGCGGTCACAGTGGCGGGCAATGATACCGAGGTCGTGCGTGATGAGCAGCGTGCTGGCGTTGAGCGAGCGGCGCATGTCCTGCAGGAGCGTCAGGATTTGCTGCTGCACGGTGACATCGAGCGCGGTGGTCGGCTCATCCGCAATGATGAGCTGGGGGCGGCAGGCAATCGCCATGGCAATGACGACGCGCTGGCGCATGCCGCCCGAGAGGGAGGACGGGAAATCGAGCGCACGCTCCGCCGCCGCGGGGATGCGCACCTGTTGCAGCAGCTCCACCGCCTCGGGCCATGCCTGTTCAAGGCTCATCCCGCGGTGCAGCATGAGGGTTTCCGCCACCTGTTCCCCGATGGTGTGCACGGGGTTGAGGGCGTTCAGGGGCTCCTGGAAGATGAAACCGATGCGCCCGCCGCGCAGCTCGCGCAGTTTGTGGGGCGGCATCTGCACCACATCCTTGCCGTTGAAGAGCACCTGCCCGCCGAGAATACGCCCCGCCGGCTGCGGCAGCAGGCGCACCATGCTCATGGCCGTGACACTCTTGCCGCAGCCGCTCTCGCCCACGATGCCCACGCACTTGCCGCGCGGCACGGAGAAGCTGATGTCATCCACCGCACGCAGCATGCGTCCCTCGCGTTCAAAACCGACGGAGAGGTGGCGGACATCCAAGAGCGGGCTGTTATCAAGCAAAGACATGGTTCAACGGAAGTGGGGTTCAGGCGGCATCGGGCGGCAGGGGCACCTCGATATCGTGCTCGGGGAAGGAACGCCCTTCCCCGCGGGCTTTGAGGGTGTCGCGCTTGATGTCCTCGTCTATCCAGTAGAGGTGGCTGTCGAGCGGGTCGTAGTAGCGCGGCGGGCAGAAGCGGCAGTCGGGCGTGTCGGGCCAGCGCACCCAGCGCCATTGGGCGAAGCGCCAGTAATCCGTCGTCCAGCCGGGCACCCATGCGGCGGTGGCGGCAATGCACTGTTGCACGCGGTGCAGCGCGGGCACGGCTTCCTCCTCCGTGGCAGCGGTGCGGAAGTCGCGGATGGCGCGGTCGACCTCGGGATCGGCAGTGGCGGTGATGTTGTTGGTGCCGGGCAGCGGCGAGCCGTCCGCACGGAAGGCATAGGCCGAGGAGAAGAAGTTGGCGGGGTCAGGCAACGGCGGCGAGAAGCCCCAGGAGTACAGCGCGGCCGTATAATTCTTCTCCTTCACCTTGAGGTAGAACACGGTGTCATCCATGCGGTCCATACGCAGGTCGATGCCGCAGCGGGCGGCTTCTTCCTTCAGCACGGACATGCAGTCCGAATAGAGCGGGTCGATGCGGGAGCTGACGACCACCTGCAGGCGCGTGCCGTCCGGCTTGCAGAGAATGCCGTCCGCGCCGATGTGGGTGTAACCCGCCGCAGCGAAGTACTCACGGGCTTTCTCCGGGGAATACGGCAGGGCGGTGATGCTCTCGTCCGTGTACTTGCCGAAGCCCGAGAAGTAGGAGCCGAGGCGGCGGTAGTCCCCGCGGAAGATGGTGTCGATCACGAGCCGCACGTTGAGCGCATGATGCAGGCCGAGGCGCATGTTGATGTCATCGAAGGGCGGGCGGGAGCAGTTGAGGTGCAGCCCGAAGCAGTTGCGCGGCCAGATGTTGCTGAAATGCACGCGGTGGATGTAGCCTTTGTAGACGGGCTCAATCTCCAACCCCTCATACCAGAAATCGGATTCGCGGGCGGAGAACACATCCAGCTCCCCGATGCGGAAGAGCTCGCGCGCCTTGCTGGGCTCGTTGATGAAGGAGTAGACGATATTGTCCGCGTTGCAGGAGTAGCGGGTGTACTTGCGGTCGCGCGCCCACCAGTCGCGCACGCGGGAGAGCGTCATCTGCCGCCCCACGGTGACACCGCCGGGGCGGATGGTGTAGCCGCCCGTGGTGGGGGCCACGCGCCAAAGGTAGCGCACAGGGTAGTCGGGGCCGAACTCCGCATAGAAGGGCGTGCAGCTGGCGGGCACGGCGGCGTAGAAGGGGGCGTAGGGGCGCGGCGTGGCGAGGGTGACGGCAAGGCAGCTGTTGCCGTACACCGCTATGCGGGAAAAATTGTTGAGGTAGAAATCGCCGTAGAAAGGCTCGGCGGCATAGGGCGAGGTGCGGACGTAAAGCGCGGTGATGAAGTCGCGCACCGTGAGCTTGGAGCCGTCGGAGAAGCGCGCCGCATCGTCGATGTGGAAGTACACCGTGCGGCCGTCCGACGAAACCGCCCACCTGTCCGCCGTGCCGGGGATGAGCTGCCCTGTACCGGGGTGCAGACGCACGAGCTGGAGGTCGATATCGTCGTAGATATAGCGGCGGGAGGAGTTGTTGCTGTTGGGGCCGAAGGGGCGCAGCGTGTTCGGGAAAGAGCGCAGCAGGGAGAGCCGCAGGGTGCCGCCCTTGCGCGCCTCGGGGCTGCCGAGCTCGGGTTGGTCCTGCCCCGTGACCCATGACAGATTCTTCGGGATATCCACCTCGCGGCGGTAGACGAGGTAATCGCCCTCTGCGCGGCGTTTGGCGAGCACGCGCATGTTCTGCCACGCCTCGGCGAGGTGGGCATGCGCGGCCTCCCGCGCCTCGGGATTGCCCATGGATTGCAGCACGGACAGCAACGCTTCCTCACCCTCCGCCACGGCGGTTTCCGTCTGGCGTTCGAGGTGCTGCCGCACGCGCTCGTTCCATGCGTCGGTGAAACCGACAAACCCCTTCGGCATGCGCCAGCGCTGCGCATAGGCAGGCACGCGCTCCTCCTCGGCAAAGGCCTTCGGCATATCGCGGTCATTCGGGTGCTCCCAAGCCAGGCCTTCGAACTCCGCTTCGCGCCCGCAGCCGAGGAGGAATGTACAAAGTACAATGTACAATGTACAAATCAGGACAGATGCTGTGCGATGTCCTTTATTCATAATACGTTCGTCTGTGCGGGTCGCTGGCCTCGCGGAAGGCTTCACCGATGAAGGTGACCATGAGCAGCAGAGCGACGAGGGAGAAGAAAGCCGAGGTGACAATCCACGGCGAGGAGAGTTTGGAGAGGCCGTCGTTGAGCAGGCGGCCCCAGCCCGCGTAGGTGTCGGGCAGGCCGAAGCCGAGGTAGTCCAGCGAGGTGAGGGAAAGCACGACCGTCGCCACACTGAAGGGCACGAGGGTGACGATGATGCCCGTCATATTCGGCAGGATGTGCCTGAAGAGGATGTGCAGCGGCCCCGCGCCCATCACGCGGGCAGCGGCCACATAGTCGCGCGTCTTTTCCTTCATGGTGGCGGTGCGGGCGAGGAAGGTCATGCGCATCCACCCGAAGAGGCAGAGCAGCCCCAGCACCAACACAAAGCCGCGGAACTCCAGCGGCACGAGGTCGGAGAGAATCATCACCACGAAGAGGAAAGGCAGCTGCGAGATGATTTCGATGAAGCGTTGCGTCACGAAGTCGAACCGCCCGCCGAAGTAGCCCATCATCATCCCCAGCGTGAGGCCGATGGCGTAGATGACGGGCAGATAGAGCAGCGAGGCCTTGATGTTCACCTGCAGGCCGCCGTAGAGATAGGCCAGAATATCCGCGCCCTGGCTGTTGGTGCCCAGCAGATGCCCGCCCGTGAGCGGCGGCGCGGGGTGGTAGTACACGAGGTACACCTTGTCCGCCTCAGACTGCGCCAAAAAGTCCTCGGCACTCCCCTGCCCGCTGTAATGTGCGGTCTGCGGCACTCCCGCCACGCAGTCGGCGGCATAGACCTCTCGGCGGTCGCGGGCCCAGCCCTGCATCTGCCCCTCCGCCACGCCGTCGCGGTGGCGCAGGCGCAGATGCACCTCGCCGTCGGGATACAGGCGGCAGGCAAGGCCGTTGTAGGGCTCGCCGTCGCGGCCGAGCAGCACGCCGTCCTTCTGCTCCAGCAGCACCTTCGGGAAGGGGGCGGCATCCCCCACGGGTTCGTAGGGCACGAGCGGCATCAGCACCATCGAGGGGCGGCCGGGCAGCCCCGCCTCCGCCGCCAGCGCTCGATAATCCGTCTCGGCGCGGGCTTCATCCCCCGTCAGCCCGAAGGTGGCCCCGGGCAGCACGGCGCGGGTGAAGGCGGGGAAATACCATTTCTCCCCATAGTGCACCGCCAAGGCACGTTTGCCGACCAAGGCTTGATCCATGCCCGCCAACAGCACCAGCACGCCGAGCAGAATCAGCGACCAGAAGCCGCGGCGGATGGCGCGGAAGCGGCGCAGACGCTTGGCATATTCCGGCGAAAGACGCATGCTGTCCGAGCGGCGCAGCAGCAGGATGACACCCGCTGCAAAGAGCAGGAACATGAAGAGCCAGCCGAACCAATAAACCGTATCGCCCGTGGCAATCCAAGGCGTCATCCAACCGGGGTATTGCAGGCAGGAGAACTCGCGGCTCAGCGTGAAGGGCCACGAAAGCGTGGGGAGCAGCCAGCCGTGCAGCTCCGCCAGCACCCCGAGCAGGGAGCAGAGAATGATGAGCAGAGCGATGAGGTTCTTGGTCACGATCAGTCGAATTTGATGCGCGGGTCAATGAAGGCCACGAGCAGGTCGGAAAGCAGATTGCCGATGATGATGAGCACGGAGGTGAGCAGCAGCGTGCCCATGATGAGGGAGTAATCCTTGTCCAGCAACGCCTGATAGCTCAGCATGCCGAAGCCCTGAATATCAAACACGCGCTCGATGAGGATGGAGCCCGCCACCACGCCGCCGATGACACTGCCCAAGCCCGACGCGATGGGGATGAAAGAGTTGCGGAAGGCATGCCGCCACACCGCGCGGCGGAAGGAGACACCCTTGGCCACCGCCGTGCGCACATAGTCCGCGGACAGGTTCTCCATGAGGTTGTTCTTCATCATCATGGTGGTCATGGCGAAGCCCGACACCACGTAGCAGAGCAGCGGCAGCACGGTGTGGATGCCCAAGTCCTTGAGCTGTTCCTTAAAGGGCAGCGCATCGAAGCCCGGACTCACGATGCCGTACATGGGGAACCACTCCAGACGCGCGCCGAGGTACACCAGCAGCACGGCCCCCAGCGCAAAACCGGGCACGGCGTAGCCCACGAAGATGAGGATGCTCGTGATGCTGTCGAACCACGAGCGGTGGGAGAGCGCCTTCGCCACGCCCAGCGGCACGCTCACCAGATAGGTCACCAACGCGCCGAGCAGCCCGAGGTAGAGCGACACGGGCAGACGCTGCCCGATCATGCGGCTCACGGGGATGTTGTACTTGTAGGACAGCCCGAGGGACCCCTCCAGCACACCATTGAAGGCGCGGCGGCTGGCCACCACACGCCAGCGGCGGCAGGCGGGGCTCTCCGCCAGCTCGGCAATGTACGCTTCATCCGTGATACCGCGGCGGGCGGCCATGCGGCGGGCGCGGTCCGTGGGGGATTCCAGCTTCACTCTCCAGTGCTCCTGCTTCATCCAATCCTGCTCCAGATAGATGGGCACGGAGCCGTCGTGCTCCACCAGCACAATGGTCGCGCTGCCGTCGGGGCGGGACATCGTGAGGCGAGCCTTGTCATCCTCGCCGAACTCCGCCTTGGCAATCTCCACCGCGCGGGGCAGCACGCCCAGCCATTGCAGATACGCCTTGAGCAGCGGCTCCTGCAAATTAAACAGCTCCTCCAAGCGTTCGATATCCTCGTTGCTCACGCTCTCACTGCCCGTGCCGATGACTTTCTCCCCCGCCAGCGCACTCATCGCCTGCTCCTGCAGCAATCGCTCCACCGGGCCGCCGGGCACCATACGGGACAGGCAGAAGACGAGAAAAGTGATACCGATCAGAGTCATCGGTATCATCATCAACCTCCTGAGCACATAGCGCCGCATACGATAGTCGCCATTCTACCCTTTTCCGCAAGCCAAAGCAAGGAAGAAGCGAACTACGACCCCCGAAATCGCCAAGTTTTTCCGCCGCCGCTTTCCCCTTGCGTTCCCCGCCGCCGCATGCTAGCATACCGCCATGAACCGCGCCGCCCTCACCGCCCTGCTCAGCCTCGCCGCCCTGCCCTCCCTCGCGGGCAGCGTCGCCGCCCTCACCATCAGGGACGGCAATGTCACCGCCTATGACACGAATGGTGCCTACCGCCTCAGCATCAGCGGCTCGGGCAACGCCATCGATGCCCAGACGGACGGCAACGTCATCGCCGTGCTCTTCAGCAACGGCACCATCACCATCTACGATGCGGACGGCTCCTACCGCAACACCCTCCACGCAAACGGCTGCACCCGCCTCCAAGTCGTCCGCGGCCTCATCATCTGCCACGGCTCCAACGGGCATGCCGTTATCTACTCCGCCAACGGCTCCTACCACGCGAGCGTGTGAGCCGGGGAAAACAAAGCCACCTCCCCCCCCGAGGCTGCAACAAATGCGGATTTGTCGATTCTCTCATTCGGATGGCAATGGAGCATAAGTTGCCCATGCGGCAAATTGCCGCATGCCCCGCGACATTTTGCCCACTTGCGGCAAAATGTCGCATTTTATCACTCATCCACCCTTTGCCGCGTTTCAAAGCCTTTATGCCTCACGCACCGCCTTTCCCTTTGATTTTCTGCGATATAAGCATTTTAAAATTATTATTACCTCTATGCGGTCAGATTTGGCACAGGGTTTGCAATAATGAAAGTGTACGACTCCGCGAGAGCCGCCCCACTTATTAACAACAAACCAATAGAAACACACCACCATGAGCAAGATTCTCGGAATTGACCTCGGTACCACGAACTCCTGCATGGCCGTCATGGAAGGCGGTCAGGCGACTGTTCTTGAAAACAGCGAAGGTGCTCGCACCACCCCCTCCATCGTCGCCTTCACCAAGAGCGGCGAGCGCATCGTCGGCCAGGCCGCCAAGCGTCAGGCCGTCACCAATCCCCGCAACACCGTGTTCTCCGCCAAGCGTCTCATCGGCCGCAAGTACGCCGAGCTGACCGCCGAGGACAAGAAGGTGCCCTACACCATCGTGGAAGCCGCCAACGGCGACGCCCACATTCAGGTGGAAGTCGGCGGCGAGACGAAGGTCTACTCCCCGCAGGAAATCTCCGCCATGGTGCTGGCCAAGCTGAAGGCCGATGCCGAAGCCAAGCTCGGCGAAACCATCACCGAAGCCGTCATCACCGTGCCCGCCTACTTCAACGATGCCCAGCGCAACGCCACCAAGGCCGCGGGTGAAATCGCCGGCCTGAAGGTGCGCCGCATCATCAACGAGCCCACCGCCGCCGCTCTCGCGTATGGCCTGGACAAGGGCAGCAACGAGCAGATTGCCGTGTACGACCTCGGCGGCGGCACCTTCGATATCTCCGTGCTGGAAATCGGCGACGGCGTGTTCGAGGTGAAAGCCTCCGACGGCGACACCCACCTCGGCGGTGATGACTGGGACAACGCCATCATCAACTGGATTCTCGCCGAGTTCAAGGCCAAGGAAGGCATGGACATCTCCCACCAGACGGATGCCCTGCAGCGCATCAAGGAAGAGGCCGAAAAGGCGAAGATTGCCCTGTCCTCCACGCAGAGCTACGACATCTCCCTGCCCTTCATCACCATGGATGCCACGGGTCCCAAGCACATCCAGACCACGCTGACCCGCTCCAAGATGGAGCAGCTCACCGAGACTCTGCTGGAGCGCACCGCCACCCCCGTGAAGAACTGCATCGCCGCCGCCGGGCTTTCCACCAGCGACATCAACGAGCTCGTGCTCGTGGGCGGCATGACCCGCATGCCCGCCGTGCAG
>CALBJX010000115.1 GCA_937893015.1 uncultured Verrucomicrobiales bacterium
GCCGGCAACATCATCGTCCGCCAGCGCGGCACCAAGTTCCACCCCGGCAAGGGCGTGGGCATGGGCCGTGACTACACGATTTTCTCCCTCGTTGACGGCCGCGTGTTCTTCGACCGCGAAGGCACCCGCGTCAACGTTGCTCCCGAGGCCTAAGTCGGCTTCCCGAGCGATACGAAAGGGCGTTCCCGACAAGGGAACGCCCTTTTTGCGTGAGCCGGCAGAGCCCACTGCCTAGCTGTTACGCCCCACAGGATAACAATCGTTGCCGCACCTCTCGGTTAGGGGTAAACAGGGGAACGATGAACACGCTGCATATGATTACCTTCCGCTGTCACTCCCCTCTCTACAGCCGCATGGAGCTGCTCTGCCATGCGCGGGACCTCGATCGCACCTCCATTCTGAAACTCGCGCTGCACTTCTTTCTCAATCAGCGCAGGCCCCCGCTTTGAGTCCCTTTGGCAGCTGTTTTGCCGCTGCCTGAAAACTGCTGATAGCCACCATAGCCGACCCCGCCCAGATTGATGGCAGCCTCCAGAGCCGAACCCAGCATGCTGTTGTGGGCGTTGCGGGACTGTTGACGCAGATTCCATGCGTCCATGCGCCCCTGTTGGCGCGTGCGCGAGGCTTCCTCCAGCGCGGCATCCGTGCGGCTGTTGATTTCATCCTCCAGACGCGTGGCAAGGTCAAGCTCGCGCATTTGCGCACTGCCCGCGGAGAGAAGGTTAGAGGCACCGGCATCCGCGCGGGCGCGGGCCATCTGCATCTGTGCGTTGCGTTGCTCGCGCCGTTGGTTTTCCAGCGCCGTGTCCGTCATGACGGCAGCTCGGTTCTCCGCAGCCTCCTCCGTGGCGCGTGCCGCGCGGCGGTAAGCTCTGCTCTGTTCGTGTTCCTGGAGAGCCTGTACGGACTTGGCGGCAGCCGTCGCCGCCATCGTGATAAGTGATGCTGTTCCGAATCCCATGCCACCCATGCTATACCGCGCCGGCGGGATGAACAGCACTTTCACCGCTCCGCATGCCTGTTCCGCAGGGGAAAAGGGGCATCACTTGTGCGCGGGGAGCTGATACTGTTTCGGCGCGACCCCGCCGGGGAAGTTGCACTTCTCTCTCGGGCAAAGGTTGAAGAGGGCCTCCTTCACATACCACGCGATACCGCCCGCGCCGAGCGGGTCGGGGTGCAGGCCGTCCTTGGGGAAGAAGTCCGGGCGATCCGCCAACGGGCTGTACATGTCGATGGTCGGGCAGTGGTAGCGGGCGGCGAGGCGGTCGATGATGGCCTCCATCTCGGGGCGGTGGGTGTGGGTGTCGCGCTCATCGAGGTGGTGGAAGTACCCCTTGGGCTTCTCCCCTTCCTCCCCATTCTTCACCCAATCCGCGAGGATCAACTCCTCCAAATCGGCGCGGTGGCCGGGGTGGTTGGCGGGGTTCAGCCCGCGTTCGTAGGAGCGGAAGTCGGGGCAAAGGCGGTTCCAGAGGATGACGAGTGCGCCCTGCGGCCCGCGCCAGGCCTCAATCAGCTCCGCATAGTCGCGCTCGATGAGGGCGGCATCCCACGTACCATGGTTGGTGTCGTTGATGCCGAGGTTGGAGATGTAAATGTCCGCTTGGTAGGCCAGCGCCTCCGCATGCTCTTTCTGTTCGCCGTACCAGTAACCGGGGGCGACACGGCCCGCCGTCTTGGCAGAGTGGCCGAAACGGCGCACCTCGAACATCCGCTGAGCGGGGAAACGATAGTCGCCGTCCAGCAGCTTCTGCAGCTGCTCGGGGTACTTGTCCTCCGGGTTCGGGATACCCATACCGTGCGTGATGCTGTCGCCCACGCAGGCGATGCGGATGCGCCCCACGGCGGGGATTTCGCTCAGGGGCACGGCGCGGAACGCGGGCTCCTGCCCCTCGGCGTAGGAGGCAGCGTTCCCCTTCGCACTTCGATAACGCCACACGACATGCGCACGGATGTCATCGAGCCTCGCGGCGGCGGGCATGCAGTCGTAGTACACGCGCGTGGTGTTCCCCTCCGTCTCCGTGCGCGTGGCGGGCAGGAAACGGCCGAAGCGGTCATCCGCCAGCTCAAACACGCCGTCCGCGTCGGGGGCCTCCGCGGTGTGCAGCACCACGCAGCCCTTCTCGGTGTGCCAGTCGGTGACTTGCAGAGCGTGGGAAGCGGGGAAAATCGTCAACAGAGAAGCCATGGTCAGAAAGAGGGAACGCATGCCGCCAGCCTACAGGCAGGGCGTGGCGGAGTCAAGTGAAAAACGGAAACACAGCCATACCCCTAGCGCATTGACACCAATCAAAACGCCCCGAACGGGAAACGTCAGGGTGCCGCCGGCAAGAGCCGGGTGGCATACTACCCGAAGGATGGCATTTTTTGCTTGCTCGGGCGGTGGGGGCGGGTACAATGGAGCCATGAGCAAGAATGTCCTTATCATCACCGCTTCGCTGAGAAGCAATAGTAATTCGGATGCGCTGGCCGCCGCGTTTGCGGAGGGAGCGGGCGCGGCGGGGCATGCCGTGGAGACCATCTCGCTGAAGGGGAAAACGCTCGCGTTCTGCCGCGGCTGCTTCGCGTGCCAGGAGCTCGGGCACTGCGTCACGGACGATGACGCCAACGCCATCACGGAAAAGGTTGCCGCAGCGGATGTCGTCGTCTTCGCCACACCTGTGTACTACTACGGCATGGCGGGGCAGATGAAGGTGCTCCTCGACCGCATGAACGCCCTCTTCACGAAGGATTACGCCTTCCGCGATGTCTACCTGCTCACCACCTGCGCGGATGAGAGCGATGACGAGCTGCACCATGTGACCTCCGGCATCGAGGGCTGGGTGGCCTGCTTCGAGCACGCGCACCTGGCGGGTGTCCTCCACGCCCCTGCCAACACGGCCCCCGGCGACATCGGCAAGCAGCCGGACAAGCTCGCCGCCGCCCGCGCCCTCGGCGCCGCGGTGTGAGGACTCACGCTCCTTTCGCACCCCCTCCTCCGTCGTACCGGAGGACGTCCGCCCCCACACCACCATCGCCCTCTGCATGCAACAAGGCCTGAAGGGGGACGTCGGCGGTTCTTCTGCTGAAAAAACTTCCGGTTAAGTTCTCTATAGCAGAAATGCAAACACCCCGGGCAGCTTCATCGAAACACCTGCGAGGGGTAAAGAAGTGCGTAGAAGCCGCCGATGGTGTAGGCTGCGGTGCCGCCGATGACGGAGAGGGGGAAATCCACCCCCACGGCCAGGAGAGCCGCCGCAGGGTAGGCCCAAACGGCACCTGTGTCCGTGTGCGCCGCCGTTTGTAACACCAAGCCGCCGCCGTTCCCCCCGAAGTCGCACACGGGGCAGCGGACAAGCCGCGCACGAGCGTGCGGCGGCAGAGCCGTGAGGAGGGTCGCCGGCGTACGCGGCGCCAGCGTGTGCGGGGCGACGGCGCTGCGTTGCGGGGTCATGAGCCGCTGCGCCGTCTTGGCAGAAAGGGGCAGGTAGTAGGTCTGCGGGTCACGCGCGGTTTCGCGGGTCGCCGTGTAGGGCGGTCGTCCCCATGACCCCAAGGCATTGGGACGGCGGATGTAAGTGATTTTGCGCACCGGCAGGTACCATTGCCCGCCGGCTTCATACACATACAGGCGTGTTGTCAGCTTCATGTCGGCGGTGTTGTGGTTCTGCGCTTCGCTGTTGTTCGGCATCCAGACGCCCTCGTAGCTTCGGGGCAACTCATACACCTGGCGGTGCGTCTGCACGCAGGCGCACAGCCCGCCGAGCAGCAGCAAGCCCATCGACATCAAACCCGAACGACCAGCGGACACTCCTCTCATGCACGGCATTCTACCATGCCGCCGGCGACCGCACAAGAAAAAGCAAGAATCCGCTCCGCACGCCGGAGGGATTAAGATTGCCGAACGCCTGCGAGAATGGTATAGTATTTCTACCAAGTCCGAAGTTCCGTCAAAAAAAACTTCCAACCTCAAACTTCCAACTTTTCTCGATGCTCACCGAACTCGACATCCACCTGCCGCTGGCGAAGGCGTTGCGAGAGGACGCGCGCCGCAAGGCTGCCGCGCAGAAGCTCGGCATTTCGCCCTACCGCATCGGCGGGATGCGACTGTTGAAGGACAGCATCGACGCCCGCCGACGCCCCATCTGCAAGCAGTTGCGGCTGCTCGTCGCGGTGGATGAGGAGCTGCCGCCCGCGGAGCTGCCGACGCGCGAATACGCCCCCCTGCCCGCCCATGCCCGCAAGGTCATCATCGTGGGCAGCGGCCCCGGCGGGCTTTTCGCCGCCCTGCGCTGCATCGAGCTGGGCATGTGCCCCATCGTGCTGGAACGCGGCAAGGATGTCTCCGCCCGCCGTTTCGACCTGCACCCCATCAACTGCGACGGCTATGTGATTGAGGATTCCAACTACTGCTTCGGCGAGGGCGGCGCGGGCACCTTCTCCGACGGCAAACTCTTTACCCGCGCCACGAAGCGCGGCCCCGTCAGCGAGATTTACGAAACCTTTGTCGCCCATGGTGCCAACCCTGATATCCTGACGGACGCGCACCCGCACATCGGCTCCAACCTGCTGCCGAACATCATCAAGGCCATGCGCGGCAGCATCCTTGCCGCGGGCGGCGAGGTGCACTTCCAATCCCGCGTCTGCGCCCTGCTGCTCTCCGCGGACGGCAAGCGCATGCGCGGTGTCCGCACGGCGGACGGCACGGAGTACGAGGCGAACGATGTCATCCTCGCCACGGGCCACAGCGCACGCGACGTGTACCGCATGCTGGAGGCGCAGGGCATCCGCCTGGAGCGAAAGGCCTTCGCCGTGGGCGTGCGCATCGAGCACCCGCAATCGCTCATCGATGCCGCGCAGTACCACCTGCGGCCCAACGAACAACGCCCCGAGGGGTTACCTGCCGCGCGCTACACGCTGGCCACCAAAATTGAGGGACGCGGCGTGCACTCCTTCTGCATGTGCCCCGGCGGCTTTATCGTGCCCGCCGCCACGGAGAACGATGAGGTCGTGGTCAACGGCATGTCGCTCTCCCGCCGCAACTCGCCCTTTGCCAACTCGGGCTTTGTCGTCACCGTGGAGCCCGAGGACACGGACGCCTTCTTCAAGGAGCACGGTGTGCTCTCCGGCATCGCCTACCAAAAGGCGCTGGAAATCGCCACCTCGCAGGCGGGCGGCGGCATGATGAAAGCCCCCGCCCAGAAGGTGACGGACTTTTTGGCCAAACGCCTGACGAACGAGCTGCCGAAAACCTCCTACCACCCCGGCATCACGAGCTGGGATTTGAACGCCCTGCTGCCCCGCAGCGTCTGCACCCGCATGCGCGAAGGTCTTTCGTTTTTCAACCGCAAGCTCCGCGGTTTCGCGGGGGAAGAGGCGCTGCTCATCGGCTGCGAAACGCGCACCAGCTCCCCCGTCCGTATCCCCCGCGACCCCGCCACCCTGCAACACCCCGACATCGCGGGGCTCTACCCCTGCGGCGAAGGCGCGGGCTACGCGGGCGGCATCGTCTCCGCCGCCCTCGACGGCCGCCGCTGCGCGGAATCCGTCGCCGCGGTGCGGTAACTTTCTTCCCGCCGTCAGCAATAAATTTTTTCAGCCCGCCAGATGACGGCGCGGGCTGTGCCGTCCGCTTCCGTGATAAGAAGGCGTTTTTCCCGGCGGTGGGCAAAGAGATTGCCGGGGAGGTTGACATGCGCGGTCGGAGCATCGGGAGAAAGCAGGGCATCCACCGCCAGCACAAGTTTTTCCGAAAGCTCGGGGACACCCGCCAAGCTCAGATAGCGGTGCAGCACCGCTTTGCGGAAAGAAGCCCCCTGCCCTGCCAGTGCCGGCAGAAAGAGCCGCCCCTGCGGATCCGTGAGCGGAAGGAGGGAAAGAGCCTTTTCCAGAGCCTCCTGTGTCTCGCTCTGCAGGCGTGCGCTGCGGGAAAGAATGGGGACGACGTCGCGCTTCATGGCCTTGTTGAGCGCGGGTAACACCCCGATTCTCAGGGCGTTGCGCACCACATCGGGCACGGCGTTTGTAGCGTCCTCCACCCAGGTCTGCCCACGCTCACAGAGATATTGTGTCAACGCTTCGCGGCGCAGATGCAACAGCGGACGCAACCAGCAAATACCCTGCGCCTCGTGCACGCTCTGCATACCGCGGCAACCCGCCGAGCCACGCACCAGACGGAAGAGAACGGTCTCCGCGTTGTCGTCCGCATGGTGTGCCAGAGCGACGAAACGGGTGCCGATGCGATGCGCCTGTTCCGCCAGAGCGGAACGCCGCGCCGCCCGAGCGGCTGTTTCCAAGGATTCTTTTCGCGCCGCCGCCAGTGCCGGAACATCGACGCGCGTTTCGGCAAAGGGAATGTTTTCTTTTGCGCACAGGTCGCGGCAAAAGGCAGCATCAGCATCCGCTGCAGCGCCGCGGATGCCATGGTGCACATGCAGCGCCCGCACGCGCACGCCCTGCTCCCGCAACAGCAAGAGGAGCGCGACGGAATCGCGCCCCCCGCTCAGACCGACAAGCACCTCCTGCCCCTGCAGCAGAGACAGGCAGGTCTCATCGAGCGAACAATCAATCTTCGTCATCCGTGTCGTCGTCTTCCGCGACATCCTCGTCTTCGTCCTCATCGGCGGCCTTGCGGCTCTTCTTGCCGCCCTTGGGCGCACCATCCTTGGCAGCCTTTTCCGCCTTCTTGGCAATAGAGGGGGCAAGCTTCTTAAAGACAGCCTTCGCATCGGCTTCTTCATCTATCTCGGCCGCTTTCACAACACCACTGGCCATCACCATGAAAATCTTGCCGTTGTGGCGCTCCGCCGCGGGCATCACCTGCTTGGTGAAGGTGGCGACATCCGTCACGCTCACGCCCTTCTCAGGGTTGCCGTCGGAGAGCCAGGGCAGCATATCCAGGTTCTGCTTGGCGGTCGTCTTGATGGGGGAGTTCGGGTTTTCGCGGTCTTCGCTGCCATCCGTCCAAGAGACATAGGACACGCTCTTGCAGTCCGCCGCAAAGGTGGAGGCACTGGCATCAATCTCCATGCGGTGATCGGCAGGGCAGTGGAAAATGGTCGAGACCTTCATCTTATCGCCGGCTTTTTTGGGCAACACGACGGCGTCGAGCTCCTGCGCCAGCGAGAGCCACCAACCCTCGCTTTCATCGATGGTCTCGGTGTCTTCATCATCATCCATGCCGCTGGTCGGCAGCGTGCCGCGGTTGGCCATGTCCTGAGAATACTTGGTGCCGAGCTGGGCCAGCTGCTCCAGATTCGCGCGGCATTTAGCATCCGTGCCCGCGCTCATGTGGGCGTAAATCGCCGGTGTGGCAATGGCCATGAGAGCGGCGAGAATCGCAATCACCACCATGATTTCAATAAGCGTAAAGCCTTTCAGAGAACGAGAGGAAAAAGCTGTTTTCATACGTTCCCTACTGTAACATACCCACCGCAGGGAGCAAGGAATTTTTGCGTATTTTTTACGCAGACGGCGCGATAATGCCGCGCAGAAGCACATGCCCTTGCTGAGTCGACTGCCATTCAACCTGCAAGCTGCGCTCAACAGGCAGAAAATCGCCCGGTACAAGAGCGGCATCGCCACCCGCCAGCACAGGTACGATTTCCTGCGCCCACTCATTGACAAGCCCTTCCTCCAAGAAACGACGCAGAAGGGTGCCGCCGCATTCGAGCATGAGCTGCACGATGCCGTAGTCGCGATACAACATTTCTAAATAGGCAGGCAAATCCGAAACATTTTCGGCCACCAACGTGCGGGCAGCGTGTTCATCCGTGAACAGGTGGGCATCTGCCGGCAGCGTGCTTTTATCACGCGTCATGACGATGCGCCAAGGTTGTTTCTTACAGGCCGGCACCTCCGAAAGCGGGGTGCGGATGGTCAGCGAGGGGTCATCCGTGCGCAGGGTGTTGCCGCCGACAAGAATCGCGTCCGAACGCAGGCGGTACTCATGGGCATAGCGCAAGGTCTCGGGCGTGCTGAGCCAACGCGTATTGCGGCGCGTCAGGCGGCCGTCCAAGGTCGTGGCCACCTTCGCCAGCACCCAGGGCCTCTTGTGGGTCACGGCATAAGCCCAGGGACGCAGCAGACGCTCGCAGGCGGCCCTTTCCACGCCGGCAAGGACATCGACGCCCGCCGCCCGCAAAAGGGCGTCTGCGCGGCCTCTGTGGCGTTCATCGGGGTCCACGGCACCATAGACGACCCGCGCGATTCCCGCCTCCAGAATTCCTTCCGTGCAGGGCGGGGTTTTGCCGTAGGTGGAACAGGGTTCGAGGGTCACGTAAATCGTGGCTCCTTTCAGCTCTCCTTCATTCCCGCGTGCGCACGCATCCGCGAGGGCACGACGCTCCGCATGCAACTCCCCTGCCCTTTCATGATACCCCTGCCCCAAAATGACGCCGTTCTTCACGATGACGGCACCGACAGGCGGATTCGGAGACGTTGTCCCGACACCGAGCTGAGCCTGCTCTAAAGCAAGCTGCATGTAATGAGCATCCGTGGCATCGGTTCGGTTCATGCCCTGATTGTAGCAAAGACCCATGCAGGAGACAAAGCAAATTCGGACTTGTCTATGATGGTAGATGAATTTTATACTAATAAATTCATCATCATCACTCCTGTGAATAAAGTGAATATCTATCCTAAGCGTTTGGAAACAGGTATCTTCTACCTGTTCCTATCTGTTCATAAGCTCTCGAATAACTCCTCTTCTCTCCGTGAATAAACTTATTCACCCCCTTATCGACAGCTTATTCACCGGTTTATTCACCACTTTTTGTGAATAAATATAATAACGCGTTGATTATAAATGATTTTATTCTTCTGTCAGGAACTGATAAAAGAAGGTAACGGGCGCCATAAAGGGAATCGCGCAATTGTAGGCAATCGTCAGCGGCCAGTCCACCAGCACTCGGTCCGTCTGCACCACGGCCTTTTGGGCAAGGCTCAGCTCCGGCGCTGCATCCCCATTCCGCAGGAGATAGGCGGGTTTTTCCGCCCCGACAATCTGTGCCTTCACGGGATAAAATTGCATGCCGCGCGGCAGGATATCAAGCCGCCTCGCCCTGTTGCTTTTCATCTCATCTGCCAAGGTCTCCAGTGCGGCATACCCATCCTCGCGCAGGAGCACCATGGCCGTCCCGGCAGAGATGGGCCACGCCGTTCGCGCATTCTTATCGACGACCCCCTCCCCTTCCTGAAGCCGCGGCTCATTGTGGCCATCGAGCAGAATCTCATCATGTACGACAGGGTAGTGCTTCCTCACCCCCCCGGCACAGGACCTTGTGCAAAGATACCAGTTGTCGCGGACCTTGCCGAGCTGCAGAGGCGCGGCCAGCTCATCACCCGTTCGCTGCGTAAAGAACTCCTGCACGTTCTTATGCGTCTGCACGTACGCGCAGGACGACAACCCCACCCACAGCGGCAACAGGAACATGAGCTTTTTCATACCGCCCGCATTGTAGCATGAGTTGCGTTGGGAATCAAACCTTTTCCTCGATACGGCTCCCCTGCCCTGCTTCCCGATGTTCCCGGCGGTATCTTTTTATAATAATTCTAATATACTGATAATAAATGAATTATAAAATATCATCAAAGCCCGCAGACTCCCCTGATTGTTCCATGTGGAACAATTAGCGATACCTGATTACTGTTGAGCACGTGTCTCAAACCTCTCGGGTAAGACCGGCGGAAGGAGCATCGAGGAAGGTTTTTCCAGCTCCGCTTTGCGCTGTTTCCATGTCTCAGATGTGGACTTAAACAACTCGGCACGGACTGTTAAAATGCCCAATTCACATGCTTGACATGCCCGCAAGTAGAGCGTCTGATCGAGGGGGATTTCAGCAACAATTTTCTTCTCTTGTAAATGCTGATAATGTCCCTCTGCATCGTTAAGGAACTTCGATGCAAGACCCTTTTTACCCTTTTGGGCATGGTAGCGGGCGAGAATAAGATTTACCAAACAATCGCGATAAGACAGGTGCTCATCACCCCCCTGCCCTGTGGCTGCTTTCTTGGCTGCACGAATTTCTGTGTAGGTGATTTTCTCCGGGCGCGTGACCATCACGCGTAGCGGAAGAGAATTGATTTCCCATCGCCACAGGAGCTCAGCATCCGTGGCGGGCGCAGCTTTCAATGTGATAGCCGCATTCAGTTCGCGTCGGAGCTGTAGCGATGCATCGGCTTTACCGAGGCACCACAGCGCCGTGGCCTCATAGAGGCCTGCCGAAAAATAGGCATAGGAATTTTTTTCTGCGCGTTCGCGTATCACATGGAACACATCGGCTGCTTCCTGTGCGCGACCCGCGCGGAAAAGCATATGCCCGTGGAGCATGTGCGCAGACGGAAGGATCTGTGCAGCTGTCTGTGCAGCGCTTAGTGCGTCATCTGAAATTTGCTCCTTAGGGAAAAACTCTTCGCTGAGTGCGCGTACGTAAGCCGAGGTGGCGCTCTTCGGGAAACGAGTATAAAAATCCGAGGCGAGATTCAGCACCCTCTGCTGTGTTGCATCGTCATTCGAGGCGTAGTGCAGCAAGAGGATGCCCCAGGCGCGAGACAATCTGTCGTTGCGGTAATGTTCCGCGTGAGATAAAAATTCTTCTGCTGACCCGCGCATGTCTCCGTTGATGAAAAGCAGAAGTGCCTTCAGAAAGAATTCTTCTTGCGGTGTCATGGAGAGATGTTCATCCTCCATCTTTTCATTCAGCAAGGTCAAGGCAGCAGTACGCGCTTCTTTTGATGCAGCGCAGAGAATGTGGCCGATGTCGTTTAATGGAGATGTGTTCCCCGCGGCGTCCGCCTGTGCAAACGCTTTGCTTGCTGAGGTCGTGTCCCCGCAGAGAAAAAACTCCAGACCGAGATTAGTCAGGCGTTGTGCTTCCGGAGTGACCTCACCACCGCAGACAATGATTTCCTGCGGTTGCATTTCAGCAGAAAAAAACTCGGCGGAGCAGGGCAGGGGAGCCACTGCAACGCCGAGAAGAAAAAGAACAAGAAATTGTTCCATGTGGAACATATTTACATACGTTCAGGCATTTCGATACCGAAGAGACCCATGCCTTGTTTCAACACGCGGGCGGTCAGCTCGCAGAGGGCAAGGCGGGTTTCACGTGTTGCACCTTCGCTCTTGAGAACGGGGCAGGCCTCATAGAAACTATGGAAGGCCTTGGCCAGTTCGTAGAGGTAGGCGGCCAGCAGGTTGGGGCGGCAGTCATCCAGGGTAGAGGGGACCACCTCGCCGTAGCGGTTGATGAGGCGTGCAAGGCTAACTTCTGCATTATCAACGAGTTGCAGCGATTCAGGAGCGGTGAATTCGCCCTCAATCTTGCGGAAGATGGAGCGCACGCGTACGTAGGAGTTCTGGAGGTAGGGAGCCGTGTCGCCCGTGAGCGCGAGCATCTTGTCCCAGTCAAAGATGTAGTCGCTCATGCGGTTCTGGGAGAGCTCCGCAAACTTGATGGCACCGATACCGACCTGCTGCGCGACGCGCGCCTTGTCCTCGGCGGGCATGTCCGGGCTCTTCTCCTCAATCACCTTGGCGGCGCGGGAGACAGCCTCGTCCATCACGTCTTGCAGGCTCACGGTGTCGCCGCTGCGCGTCTTGAAGGGGCGGCGATCTTTGCCGAGAATCGAACCGAAGGCAACGTGGCGGAAGTCGCCCGTCACGCCGCGCATGCGCTCAATATCAAAGATCTGCTTGAAATGCTTCTCCTGCGGGGCACCGACCACATACCAGATGGCATCGGCATTGAAATTCTGCGTGCGGTAATCCAGCGTGGCGAGGTCTGTCGTGGCATACAGGAAGCCGCCGTCTGCCTTGCGGATGATGGCGGGAACAGGTGTCCACTCGCCGTCTTTCTGCACGAGGAAGGGGTCGTTTTGCGGTTTGTGGAAGCCGTCGGAGAAGACGCACACAGCACCCTCGCTTTCGCGGGCAATGCCCTTCGATAAGAGGTCCTCCACCAGCGGAGCCAGCGCATCGTTGTAGGCGCTTTCACCCAGCCAGTAATCGAAGGTAATCCCGAGCTGTCCGTAAATTTTCTCTAAGCCGGTCTTCGTGACGGCGATGCACTGCTTCCAGATGGCCAGATTCTCTTCGTCGCCGCTTTGGAGTTTCACGAGCTCTGCCTTGCAGACGGGAAGAAGAGATTCATCCTCCTTGCACTTGGCATTGACGGTCTTGTAGACGGCCAGCAGAGCCTCGATGGGGTCTTTCTCCAGCTCGGCTTGGTCGAGAAGATTCTTCCAGCCCCAGAGAATCATGCCGAACTGCGTGCCCCAGTCGCCGATGTGGTTGTCGGTAATCACCTTGTGGCCGAGGAAACGGGCCAGGCGGCCGAGCACATCGCCGATGATGGTGGAGCGGATGTGCCCCACGTGCATGGGCTTGGCCACATTGGGCGCGGAGAAGTCGATGACGAGGGTTTTGGGCTTGTCTGTCACGGCGACACCCAGGCGCTCATCGGAGAGCAGGGCGGCCATGCGCTGCGCATAGTAGGCGGGCTTGATGCGGAAGTTGATGAAGCCCGGACCCGCAATTTCCGCGGTCGCCATCTCCGTCTCACCGAGAATCTCCACCACCTGCGTGGCCAAGGCACGAGGATTGCAGTGCGCCTGCTTCGCCAGCATCATGGCGGCGTTGCTCTGGTAGTCGCCGAAGCGCAAATCCTGAGAGGGCGTGACCGCCGGCACAAAGTCCGCGGGCAGGGCATCGCCCAGAGCCTGCTTCAAAGCCCCGGCAAGCTGTTGCGTGAGGAGAGTCGGTATTGTCATGACGCGCGTATTATAGGCCAAAAACCTCTTTTGTCAATCAAATAGGGCAGGGGAGGGAGGGGCAGAGGAAGTACAAATTACAATTTACAAATTAAAAATTAAAAAAATCGTGCGCCTGAAGGCGCCATATACGGAAACCTGCCTGACGCAAGCGTCAGACAGGTTTTTCTATCCTCGCGGCGTTCAGCCGCACTCAATTTCCCAATCAAAAATTTCAAATCACATCTTTCTTATCCCAAATCACCCCTCTCTTTCTGCCGTGACATACTTCTGGCTTCGGCTGCGGGGGGATTTCGGAAGGGTCATGCGCAGTGTTGCATTTCTCAGCAAGGGCCCCACGTATCGTTGCAGCGCGTACTGCCAGGAATGAATGCCGAGGTGTGTGAGAATCTCGGCGCGAGTGCGCGGCGTGCGGCAGAACAGCAAGAGCTGCTTTTCGTCATCAGTCGGAAGCTTTGCGTTGGTGTCCTTCGGCGTGTTTGCCGTTTCTTTCGGCTCGTGGTAGAGGATAACCTTGAATTCAGACCCTGTGCTGATAAAGACAGGTTCCGGCAGCCCTCGTTGATGCATGGCGTGCCTGATGGTCGGAATGCCGGTGTAGCGGTTTTCAGTTTCATTCAGGACTTCCATGGCTGTTGCCAGCACAGGGTTGCGCGTGTCGGGTTGCACTTTCCCCAGCTGGTCAACTGTGAGCCGCCCGTACAAACCGCCGGGATTGATGATTTCCATGCGGTCTGTGTACAGATTCAGCTGAATGGCCTTTCCCTCTGTGTAGATGCTGTAGTCACGATGCACCAGTGCGTTTAAAAGTGCTTCGCGAACGGCAGCCATCGGATATTCGGGAATATCGATGCGCTGCCCCGTTGTGGGGTTAATGGCGATGGCCGTGCGCATATTTCTGCGCACGAAGTCAAGAGCAGAATGCAGCATCTCGCAGATGGTGCCTTCGATTCGCTTGGTGTTGGTGAAACGATTGCCTTCCTCATCGAGCTCGCCTATGCTGCGTCCGGGAATAACCGTTGCGGAAATGCACAGACGGGGAAAACGAGCCTGCGGAAACAACCCGAAGAGGAGGAGCCCGGTCATGGTGACGCAGCCATTGTGGATAATGCCGTTCAATTCGTCCTGCTGCGCCTCCGTTAAGCGCGCCAGATTCGGTCGTTCCTCGCGCTTCTTGCTGCGGTAATCCTCCAGCTGCTCCTTGTTCAGCAACTGCAGGGAAACCTCGTCAACGGGGCGAACATCATCACGATAGCGTTTCCGGAAGGCTTCATAACTGTACACTTCGTATTCCGTCATGGGCTTATCGGCATCCCCAACGCGTTTATATGCGCCCTTCATACGCCCGCGTGCCGTGTTGAAGCAGGGGCGTTCCGTGATATCACAAGGGGGAATTTCGGCGGCAACAAAGACCTTGCCGTTCTCATCATATACCGTGAACACGGGACGCACCACCGGGGTCATCTGCTCGCCGTACTCCATCACTTTCTTTTGAAGTTCCTGTGCATCATAGACGCCGACCTTTTCAAAGTTCTTGGTTTCATCCAGCCCGAATACCAAGATACCTCCGTCATCCTGATTGGCAAAGGCGGAAAGCGTATCGTACAATTTTTCGGGGCAGCCATGGTGGGCAGCCTTCACTTCCATTGTCTGCTCCTCGCAGCCGCGGCGTTGAATCTTTTCAATCAGTTGGTGTAACGCTTCCTCAAGCATAGTGGAATGTGCTTATGTCGTTATTGTACAAAAACGATACAATAAGTAAAGAAAAAAGGTAAATTTAACGCAATAATGTAAGAAATAAGTGAAATTTATTCTTACGTTTTTGCTAATAACGTAAGAAAAACGCAAATTCAAGGGGCAAAAGTAAAGTGTAAAGTTAAATTCTTGATGAAAATTTTTAAAATGCCCTCATAAAGTGAAATTGAATTTAACTTTTCTGCCGCTAAAGTTAAATTTTGCACCCATTAAGTGAAATTGAATTTAAAAAGCGCCCTGTCTGATGGTACGTCAGACAGGGCTTGAAATGACGCGCGGCAAGGCTGCGCCGAATTTTTCAATTTGTCATTTGTCAATGCTCATTCTCACTTGCGCTTGCGGCGTGCCGCGAGGGCGGCAAGGGCCAGCAGGCTGAGCGTCGCGGTGGCGGGCTCAGGGGTGAGACGGAGGTCTTCCCTCAGGGAGAAGGTGAAGATGGAGTTGTTCGTTTCCTTATCATAACGGCCGTAGATAAGGTACCACTCCGTGCCTTCGTAGGCATCAATCGTGAGATGAGCCACATTCTTGTCCAGATTACCGAAGGCATCCTCGACCAGCAGAGCGGAGTCAAAGTTCGTGAGCGTCAGGGTGAACACGGTGTTCATCAAGCCTTCCTCGGTGCCTTTCGGCAGGGCAGAGGCGGGGTCCTTGAGAACGATGTTCAGGGAGCCCGGCACGTTGTGGTAGGTGTTCAGCATATCACCCGAGAGCTGGTCGGTGGTGTAGCTGATGTTCTTGAGGGTCAGGGTTTCACCCCCGTAGATGCCCTCCACACTGCCGTCCTGTCGCACGGCAAGACCGCGGATATCGTCTCCGGGCAATTTGATGTCCGCCACATCCAGCGTGCACTTGCCCTGAATCTGCAAGGCACCGCCCCAATCGTGGCGCAGGTTGTTCGGTGAGGTCTGAAGCCTGGAGTTCCGGTCGACATAAACGTTGTTGACCGCACCCCACGCGCCGTCTTTTTCCGTCGCGTACACCACAAGAGAATGGTCAATAACATCCAGGCGGAATGCTTCCGCCGGCGTGGCGCCGACTGTGCTCGCCTGCAAGTATTTGTCAGCATACAGAATGGTATTGCTGATGGTGGTGTTGCCGTTGAAACGGAACTCGTTTGTCGTGATATTGGCCTTATCGAAGACAATGGAGGTGCCTTCCACCTTGATGCCGGACACAGCGAGGTTGGCGCGATCGTTTTCACTGATGGCGCGCAGACCATTGCTGTCAATGATGGCATTTTGGATAAAGGACGTCGTATCCATGGCCTGGAAACCATAGGTAGCGTTTTCGTCAACCATGACATTGCCGCCGGCAATCACCACACTGTTTGCAATGGCTGAGCTGCCGTTGTGTGCGCCGTTAGGGATGGAGATGCTGGTCTGCTCGCCCAGTTCGAGCAAGGCCCCCTTTTGCACGGTAATCACGGCGTTGTCTCCGCCGCCCACGAAGGCTTGGTCGTTCTCCTTGGTGCCTTGGTGGAAGAGGGAAAGCGTGCCTTGCTCCACTGTCACGCTGCCCTTGAAATCATTGTCGTCGTCTGTCTTGTCATCAATGTCGCGATTGACATCATTGAGGCGAATCCTCAGCGTGCCGCTGCCGGATTTGACGAGCTCGCCGTCGCCGAAAACAGAGCCTTGACCGAACTTGGCCTTGCTGCCGCTGATACGCACGGTCTTGCCTTCATTCACGATGATGGTGGTTTGTTGCGTAAGGTCGATGGTCTTATCCAACGCCAGCTCGCCGTTTGCGTCAAACGCACCGGGATTGAAGGTTACTTCACCCCCCGCCGTGTTGTACGAATAGGTATCACTCTGCGTGCCTTCGCTCGTGGTGTAGTGCAGCGTTTCGCCCGCTTGCCATGGGGATTCGGGGGTTGCCTCAGCCAGCATAGGCAGGCTGAGCACCAGGGTCGTAATGAGTGTCTTTTTCATGTCGTTCTCTGTTATTGGGGGAACGGCGGATAACCATAGCACGCCGACGGAAGAGGGAGTCTACTCGATATGGCAATGAAGTCAAGGATAATATCAAAGGATGATGCACGCGAGGGTAAAAAAAACGGTCTGACCATCGGTCGGACCGTTTTTGAAACTTGCGTGTTGAGCTTGTTTTACTTGCGCTTGCGGCGCGCCGCGAGGGCGGCAAGGGCCAGCAGGCTGAGCGTCGCGGTGGCGGGCTCAGGCGTGGTGATGTGCAGGTTCTCCATGGTGGAGAAGGTGAAGATGGAGTTGTTGGTCTCCGCATCGTAGCGGCCGTAGACGAGGTGCCACTGCGTGCCTTGGAAGGCATCGATGGTCAGCTTGGCGACCTCAGGATCCAGATTGCCGAACGCATCCACCACCAGGAGGCTGGAATCGAAATTCGTCAGCGTCAGCGTGAACACGGTGTTCGTCAACTCTTCGCCATCAGGCAGGAGGGCATTCTTGGGATCCTTCAGGTGCAGGTCCAGCGTGCCGTGAGCACCGCTCACCTCATCGTATTTGATAAGCATGTCACCGGAAAGCTGGTCGGTGACGTAGCGGATGTCCTTGAGGGTCAGGGTGTCACCATGTTCGTCGACAGCCTGCACGGTGCCGTCATGGCGCACGGCAAGACCCTTTTCATCACCCGGCAACGTAATATCGGCGATATCCAGCTTACACTGGCCCTGAATATGCAGGCAACCGCCCCAATGGCTCTCCAAATCGTTTTTCGCCGTCTGCAGCTTGGAGGTCTTGTCCACATACACGTTGTCCACGTGGCCCCAGGTGCCGCTCGAGTGCTCATTGGCACCGGCACCATAAATGACATGAGAGCCTTCCACAACGTCCAAGCTGAACAAGCCATCCGTGGCCAGAGAGGAAGCAATCAGCGTTTCATCCGCAAAGAGATTGGTGTTGCGGAGGACGGTGTGACCGTTGAAATAGAAATCGTCCGTGAGAATATCGGCGTTTTCGAACACCACCATATCATCACCTTCGCGGGCATCAAAGACGGTGATGCCGGCAACGATGAGGCGGGCGCGCACCTCGGGGTCCACCTGATTAACACCCTCGCGCGTGATGACGGCATTTTGGATGGTGGAGGTTGCGAGCTGTGTCTCGGGGATGTGGTACTCATCATCCTGATGCACGCGCACGGCACCGCCGTCAATCACGATGTTGTGGGCATGGGGGTCCGTGCTGGTGTGGGCACCCAGCGGAATGGAGATTTCCGTGCGGTCACCCATTTCCAGCGTGGCGCCCTCCTTGATGGTGATGACGGTGTCCTCACCGCCGCCGAGACGTGCTTTGTAGTTAGAGGATTCCACATCCACATCGGAGTGGGTGAGGAAGAGCGTACCTTCTTCCACAGTGACGCTGCCGTCGTAGTCATTATTTTCATTAGTTGCGATATCGCGGTTGGTGTCGTTGAGACGAATCGCCAGTGTGCCGCCGCCGGATTTCACCAGCTCGCCGCTGCCGAACGCGGAACCCTTTTCATGCGTCTTGCCGTCGGCACCTGTAAACGGGATGGCACCATTGATTTCCACGGTCTTGCCATCGTCCACAATGAAGGTGGTGCGGGCGGTCAGGTCGATGGTGTTATTCAGCGTCAGCTTGCCGCTTTCATCGAACTTATCGGGGTTGAAGGTCACTTCACCATTGGCCGTGCCGTAGGAGTACACGTTCTTTTGGTTGCCGTTTTCCACGGTGGTGTAGCGCACCACTTCATCGTTGGCAAAGGGCTTTTCTTCCAGCACAAACTCCTCGAAAGCAGCGAGGGTGTAGGGTTCGTGCTCCAAACGTGCGGACACGAGGTTGACGTTGGTGCCCGTGGCGGGGGTCAGCACCAAGTTTTGGTTGAAAATGCGGGTGGACGTTGCCGCCGTGCCCAGCGAGACAGAGGAGATGTGCTGGCCGGTGTACCTGTCCGCCGCCGAGGAGTTCACCGGGCCGGACACGGTGAAATTCGTTGTCGTGTTACCCGTTGTGCCGCGGAGGGCCACGGTGTCATTGCCGCCCTTGTTGGAGCCGTTGTGGGAGAGCGCGAAGCTCAAGGGCATGTCCGCCCCGAGCGTGACGCTGCCCAGAGAAAGGGTCTGCCAGCTGTTCGGGTTGGCATAGCTGGCCATGCCCAGCGTCAGCGTGTTATCCGCGCTGCTGTAGGTGTAACCGACGGCATAGATGGCCGGCCATGCGTTATTGTTCAGGTTCACCGTTGCCAAGGTGGTGAAGGTGTCGGTGTATGCCAGTGAATCAAAGGTGGCATAGAGATTCCACGAGTCATTGTTGGCGATACCCTCACCGGAGAGGGTCAGCCCGGCGTCTGCCAACACAGGCAGAGCGCATGCCAATAACGAAGCCACAAAAAGAGTCTTTTTCATATGTTGATAAGAGTTAAACGAACCGCGGGGGCGCGGAAAGTCTAGACCCTTCTTTGAGAATGTCAAGGAAAATGTCCGAATTGTGACGGAAAAATTGGGATTTGTAGGGATGTACAAAGTACAAATCAGCCGCGCTGAAGCGCGGCACGCCAAGCGCATGCAGGGCTGCATCCTGAAATGCGTTTTGCGCTTGGCGGCAACAGTGATGTTCGTGTATAGGCGTGCTTTTTGCTCGTGTATGCCGTCTATGGGATGGGAATGAGGATTCCTTTATTTTGGCCCTGTTTTGGTCTTTTTATAAAGCGTTAATAATAAAACGATTGTATGTGACATTGGGCGAAAATAGGCAAGAAAAGTGAGATTTTGAGCCCTATTTTATGACTTTTTGTTGTCTCCCCCTGTATCGGGCGATGTTAAAGCAGCCAGTTCCCCATTATGAACCATGGTGGCTAATCCGATGCGAAGAGCCTTGGCGTACACCTGATTTGTTGCAAAATACTTCTCGGTGAGAATGTATCTGGTTCCCGCGCCTTTACCGATTGCGCTCAATATACCTGAATCAACAAAGCCTTGAATAAGCGTCCTGATTTGCTTGCGTGATAGATGCTCTTCAAAAAGCTTTGAAAAATCTTTCATTTTGGCACTTTGATGAGTTAATAAATAAGAGGTGACGAACGTGAATGTCATCGTTTCATTCCATTCTTCTTTCTTCTTGAAATACTCCGCGCTATTATCCGTAAAATCGTAATATTGGCGGGAAAGAATATAGGAAGTTCCTTTCGTCCTCCCTTTCTTTTCGACCAATCCTCTTTTGACAAGAGACTTAATCGTATCTCGGCTTACTAGTTCGTAATCATCATTCAGAATACGATTGAGTGCGAAAATATCGAGAGCCGATAATTTTTGCTCATCGGCGAGGTCTTGCTGAACTGCTTTAATAAACAACGCGAAAGCTTTATTTTCTACAACAGCGGATAAATGAAGTTCTACGCAAAAATCCGTGCTTCGGCTATAATCAGGTGTCGGTTTACCCTCGGAAAGTGTTTCCCGAAAAATTTTATCAATTCCCTGCCCGGAGCGTTCTACAAGTCCTGTTTTAGCCAACACATCAGCCAAGAGACGATTACGCGGTGTGCTGGGTGTTTCTATCAGGTGTTCCTTATCAACGCCTTTGGGGAAACCTCCGCCGCTCATAACCACAATCTTCTGTGGATATTGTTTGATGACAATTTCGCTAGGGAAGGTGTAATCTCGATGCGCAACGGCATTGCACAGAGCTTCTCGAATAACCTTTTCGTTAAAATACGGGATAGAGCTGATATAGGGCCCCTCTTGGATCGGGATAGCCCCATTCCTCACATTGATATCGTGCCATAAACGCTCAACGCAGGAATAAAAACAATCGTTATACTCTTCACGTTTACGGAATTCCACTTCAGACTCTGTTTCACGGTATTCCAGCTTGATGACAGCATTGGGCACATATTCACGAATTGCGTCCTCTGTGCCGAGCAAAATCAGAGCAGCTCGTGTGGTACCTTTGTCGTTGACGAGGTGCAAATCCCTCAACACCTGATTGTCCGACAGCGACAAAAAGTCCGGATTATGTTGTTTTTCAGCATAGCGCCGCTTCAGAATTTTGATAGCCTCGGAATCTAAATTCCTTATCGATGCTCCGTGTGCAATGCCGGAAGACCAATCGGACATTTGATTTTGCCGCCGAATCTCATCCTGCTTATCAAGAGAAAGCGGAACCAGACTCTCGCCGTCTCTTCCGTAGAAAATTCTCTTCCATGCAATAGGGGTCCCGAACGGAGCCGCCGGAATTTGCAGCATGAGTGCTTTCTTGCCATTTCTGGTGATGACAACTTGCTCACGAATGGTGATATTGTATGTGGTATCACGCGCAATATCATGTTTTAATTTCAGGGCGGGATTCTCCGCATATTTGGTGCCGACCACACACCGCGTCTTATCTTCCACGCCGAAGATAAGCCATGCAAACGCTTTGCCTCGCAGGTTTGCTTCGTTACTCAGGGCTGAAACATAGGGACCTACTTGCTCGATAAATTTCGTATTCTCTGCCTTTTTAAATTCTACCACCTCATTTTCAGGATACTGAATGAGTCTATCAAACAGGGTTTCATAGTCGGTGGTTTCTTTCATATCATCCCATGCTATGAAGGCCGAGCGGTTCGGTAAAGGAAATTTTGTGTCATTTTCCGAATAAAACGGAATTCATATCCATTCTCACCTCATCGCTGCTGCTTGTCTCAGCGGGGGTGTTATGCCACCCGCCGCATTCTACGCGCTTCCGCATATCATCCATCCCCTCCTGTTCCATGTGGAACAGGAGAATTTGGCCGTGGTCGTAGTCATCGAGCAGGTCGAGCGCGGCGGTGTATTGCTGCACGACATCGAGAATCTGCGTGCTGTCGAGGTGATGCTCCACGCGCTTCATCACCTGCACGATTTGTGACAGGTCGCTCAGCCGTTGTTGATTGAGAGCATAGCCTTTGAGGAGGTAGTTTTTCAACACGCCGTTCGCCCAGCGCCGGAATTGCATGCCGCGCACGGATTTCACGCGGTAGCCGACGGAGATAATCATGTCCAGATTGTAGTATTCCACCTGACGTGTGACGCTGCGCGTACCCTCCTGTTGAACTGTCGCAAAATTTGCGACAGTTGACATTTCCAGCTCTTCGCGCAGGGCATTAGCGATGTGTTTGCCGATGGTTTTTACATCGCGGTCGAAGAGGGCGGCCATCTGTTGGCGGTTCAGCCAGATGGTCTCCGCCCGGGCATCGGTGAGCACGGGCAGCACCAATTCGCCTTGGCGGAAGATAACGGATTCGGTGGGCGGGCAGTCGGTGTTCATCGGAAAGGAAGAGTGCTTCAGTTCATCTTCAGCGCGGCGAGCAGGGCGATGGTCTGCGCCAGGGTCTCGGGGCGGTCGTCGGATTCGGGAAAGAGTTTTTCTCTCGGGATGGCGGCGTAGCGTTCGGCGGCCTTGGGGTTCAGCAGCTCGCGGAGCCCGACGCTGAAGACGCAGCCGAGGGCGAGAAAACGGCGTGCAAGCTCCGGCGAGCCGTTCCACGCATGGAGGAGCACGCGGGGCAGGGTGCCCGTGCGGCGGCGTTCGCGCAGGATGCTCTCTATCTCCCCCCACGCGTGGGAGCCGTGCAGGTGCGCCATGCGGTCGTGGCGGAAGGCGGCGCCGAGGTGGATGTGCAGCAGGATTTTCTGCGCCTCCATGCTGTCGCGGTGCTTTTCGTTGCCGTCCAGCCCTGTCTCGCCCACATCCGCCTGCGGGTAGCGGCTCAGCCAATCATCCAGCTCAAAGGCGAGCTCGGCGGGGTCGGCCGTCTCCGCATGCCAGGGGTGGATGCCGAAGCAGGGGGTCATGCCCTCCGCCGCGGCGACGCGGGGCCAGTCCTCGCGGGTGACGGAGCAGAGGTAGCCGCCGTGCGGCGTGGGGGTGTGCGTGTGATAGTCTTTCATCGGATGAAGCGGCCGTGGTCGCGGTAGCTGTAGTAGGGCAGCTCCTGACCTTCGGACGGTGAGCCGATGATAACATGGTCCACCAGCGGAATGCACATGATTTTTGCGGCAGCAGCCACGGATTCCGTCAATTTGTCGTCCGCCTTGCTGGGGACGGGACGGCCGCTGGGGTGGTTGTGGACAATGATGAAGCCCGCGGCATGGTGGATGACCGCTTCGCGGAAAATATTGCGCGGGTGGGTCATCACGTTCGTGAGGGTGCCGCGCCCGAGGTTCACGCGGCGCAGCAGGCGGCGGTGCGTGTCCAACAGCAGGACGACGAGATTCTCCACGCTCTCGTAGCGCAGCTCGCCCGCCAGCAAATCGTAGACCTGTTGAGCGGTGACAATGTTTTTCTGCACCAGCTGCTCCCTCACGGCGCGTTGCCCGAGCTCAAAGACGGCAGCCAGCGTGGCGGCTTTCGCAGGGCCGATGCCTTTCACGCTCTCCATGATTTCCGCAGCATCCCAGCGCCCCAAGGCGGAGAGCGAGCCCGCCGCGCGTTTCAGTTTGCCCGCGACCTCCAGCACATTGCAGCCGTGGATGCCTGTGCGCAGAAAGATGGCAATCAGCTCTTCATCCGTGAGCGCTCCGCGGCCTTCGCGCAGCAGCCGCTCGCGCGGGAGGTCGTTCTCGTTCATGTCACGGAGTTGCAGCGTGGGCTCGTCGATGTTAGACATGTGTGACAAGGTAACAAAATGCCGCGCAAAAGAAAAGGAAAAAGGCGCTTCTTCTCACATTTTGCTCTGTCTGCAGAACAGCTTGACAAATCGGAGATTTGTCGGGATGTACGATGTACGATGTACGATGTACGAAGTTTGAGTTCCGCTCGCTACGCTCGCAAGGATGACGAAACCTGTCTGACACAATTGTCAGACAGGTTTTTGAAATTCCGCGCGGCACAGCCGCGCCTAAATTTAACATCGTACATCGTACATCGTACATCGTACATTCATTTGTCTTTCCGCCCGTAAAACTTGTTCAAAAAGGCGGGGTTGCGCTCGGCGTAGAGGGTTTCCGCCAGCTCGTCTGCGAGGCGGATGAAGAGGCGTTCGGAGGCGCAGAGGAAGGGGGAGACTTGGTTGATGTGCCCGCCGGCGGCAAAATTGGTGCAGCCGCAGCCGTTCATGCAGCGCGTGCGCAGCCCGCAGAGTTTGCAGGCGGGCGTGGCGTTGCCGCGGGTGGCGATGAGGTAGTGCTGCTTGGCGCGGTCGATGCCGTCCGCCACGTTGCCGATGGCGAAGAGTGGGTTTTTTGTCTCCCCGACAAGGCGGGAGCAAGGGAAGAAGGTGCCCTCTGCGCTGACGGCGAGCTCCTGCTCCCCGATGCGGCAGCGGCCGCAACCTTTGCCGTTGAGGTGGGAGTGGATTTTGCCTTCGATGTTTTCCACGCGCAGGACGTTCGCGCCTTCCCGATAGGAGGCAAGCATCATCTGCTGCACTGTGGTGAGCTGTGCGGTCAAGGTGTCGAAGTCCGCATCCGTCCACGCATGCCAGAAGTCGAGGTTGAGACCGATGGGGGCACTCGTGTGCTGCCCGAGCCACGCGATGCCCTCCGCCAGCATGCCGACGTTCTGCGGGTTCACCACGCAGACGATTTTGCGGCGGGCGCGGGGGTGGCGTTCCAGCAGCTCCAGCGCACGGGTGACATCGGGGGAGGAGGGGCGGCCGTCCGCATAGCGGCGGTTGGTGTCGTGCATGGCGGGGCTGCCGTCCGCCGAGAGCCCGATGAGGAAATCCTTTTCTGCCAGCCAAGCGGCTTTCTCTTCCGTGAGCAGGGTGCCGTTGGTGGTGATGCCGAAGCGCGGCGGGGAGACAAGGTCCCTCCCCCGCTCCGCGAGGTAGGCGTGGCAGTGTTGCAACAGCTCCCACTCTAACAAAGGCTCGCCGCCGAAGAAAGAGAGGTCCACCGATTCCCCCCGCTGCTGCGCCTCAGCTATGCCGATGTCCATGGCGCTCTCCGCTGTCTCGCGGCTCATAGCGTGCTTCTGCTTGCGCCCCGCATAGCAATAGCGGCAGCGCAGGTTGCAGTCCTGCGTGAGACAAAGGGTAAGGGTCAGCGGGCGGGCGGACATGGAAGGAGAGGGCGCGTTTGTGATGTGGGTTTGGTGCGTTTCTGGATGGCGAAAAAGCCCGCGGTGTTGGGGGTGAAGGGGCTGTTCATGAGCGGGGACAGGAGGCGTGGCAGAGGGTTTCGGGCTCTGTGTCTTCCGGCTTATTGCCGGCGGTCAGCGTTTGGTACACATTTTTTCGATGTATTTGGCCACCATGTCCACCTCGATATCCACGATGCGGCCGGGGGCATAGGTGTGCATGATGGTGCGCTCCCAGGTGTGCGGGGTAATCCAGAACTCGAGCTCGTTCTCACCGATGATGTTCGCTACGGTGAGGGAGACGCCGTCGATGGCGATGCTGCCCTTGTCGATGACGTAGCGCATGTATTCCGGTGGGATGCTGAGGCGCACCATGTGGTCCTGCCCCACGGGGGTGACGGAGGTGACGCTGCCCGTGGTGTCCACATGGCCCATCACAAAATGGCCGCCGAAGCGTCCCGCGCCGCCCATGGCGCGTTCCAGATTGCAGAGGTCGCCCTCCTGCAGCTGCCCCAGGGAGGTCACGCGCATGGTCTGCGTCAGCAGGTCGAAGGAGACGGTCTTGCCCTCGATGGCATCCGCCGTCAGGCAGCAGCCGTTGGTCGCCACGGAGTCGCCGAGTGCCAACTCCTCCGCAAAGGGAATCTCCAGCGTCAGCCGCGCCCCCTTCTCAATCGGCGTCAGACGCACCACGCGCCCCGTGCATTCAACAAGCCCCGTGAACATGGTTTTACTCGCCGATGTGAATAAAGTTGAACATGCAGAACATGATCACCGTCGGGACGATGGCCCAGAGGAAGAGCTGGAGCGCACTGATGCCCTTGAAGTACTTGCCGAGGATGGCCTGACCCGCGGGGTTGGGCGCGTTGGCAATGACCGTGAGACCGCCGCCCGTGACGGCACCCGCCACGATGGAGTATTTGATGTTCTCCGCGAGGTCGGGCACGGTGCTGGAGAGGAAGGTGACGGAGGCGTTGTCGTTGAAGGCTGTCAGGATGCTGGCCAGTGCCATGGTCGTCTCTGCGCCCAGCTCGGCAAGGCCCTGCAACACGGGCTGCATCCACCAGCCCTGCACGCCGCCCATGATGAGCAGGCCTGCGAGGAAGAAGGCAACCAGCAGCGGCACCTTGATGGAGAAGGCGTTCTGGTACTGCGGCGTGGCCATGGTGAAGCCGAGGAAGAAGAGGAAGCCCGCGATGAAGATGGCGGGGTGGTGGGCGAAGTACACCGTCCACGCGAGGAAGCAGATGGAGACGATGTAGACCCAGAAGGGGATGATATCCTGGCGGTCTTCCCAGGTGTTGGGCACCTGGCCGTCAAACGCGCTGTTGATGCGCTGCACCTCTTCCAGCCGCTTGAACTCCTTGCGGAAGCAGAGGAAGTACAGCGTGTTGGCGATGGCGATACCCACGATGGCCTTCCAGCCGAAGTGCGTGAACATGTGCAGCATGTTCCAATCCCACTTGCCCGCCACCATCACGATGGGCGGCGCAGCGAAGTGCGTGAGCGTGCCGCCCACGGAGACGTTCACGAAGAGCAGGGCAATCGTGGCGTAGCGCAGGGGCATGCAGGGCTTGAGCTGGTAGAACTTCTTGGCCAGCAGAATGGCGGCGAGCGTCATGGCGGCGGGCTCGGTGATGAAGGAGCCCAGCAGCGGCGCAATGCAGAGCACGGAGAGCCACCACGCGGCGGGTGTGGCACCGCCCATGGACGCGCCGAACTTGAGCGTGTTCTCCGCGAGGCGGTAGATGGGGCGGGAGGAGGCAATCACCATCACCACCGCCACGAAGAGCGGCTCCGTGAAACTGGTGTCGCGGTCGATGTAGAGCAGGAAATCTTCCCAGGAATAATAGTGCTGGCAGACGATGGCGAAGGGGATAATCCACAGGCCGAAGACGACCTCCACCTCACCGAGGAAGTGGCAGAGCGTGGAGACGAAGGACACGGGCATGCGCTGCTCCGGGTGCAGGATGCGGAACTTCTCTTCGCGCAGCTTCTGGCGGTGGCTGTGCTCCAGATTGTGCGCGAGCTGCTGGAACTTGGGCGCCACGAAGGTGTGGATGATGGCGAAGAGGAAGATGAGCGTGGCGGCGAGGTTGAAGGGGTCGCACTGCACGCGGTGGCAGAGTTTCTCCCAGAGGTTCATGTCCTTTTCCGCAGGGGCGTAGACCTTCAGCGGGATGGGGAAACGGCTGAACTGCGGCCCCTTGTCGGTGTAGTGGTTGCTCCAGGCGGCATAGGTGCCGTGCGGCACATGGCCGTGCGCATCGGGGCGGGCGAGGTTGAAGACGATTTCGCCGCATTCGGGGCAGGTCTTGTGGTCCAGCGGGGGAGCAAAGCGGACTTTCATCTTGGCGTGCTCCAGCACGCTATGTCCGTCGTAGGCGTTGTGCTCGCTGCCGCTCACATAGTTGTGATGAATAAAACCCTCCAAATCCTGCACGGACATGGACTGCGCCGCCTCCATGAAGGCCTCCAGCGTTTTGACGGGCAAATCGGGGTAGGTCTCCAGAATGATGGCCTGCTTCTTCTGCAGCTCGGTGATGACGATTTCCGTCGCTTTCTCCGTGCCGTCCTGAATCAGCGCAACGGCGGCCTTTTCGTTGGTGGGCACCTGTTCTGCTGCGGGGGCGGATGCCGCATCCTGTTCCGCGCTTTCTTCGGCGGCCACAACCGCATCTGCGGCGGCGGCATCAACGGCGGGTGTCTCGGATTCTTCCTGCGCGGTCAGCGGGCTGAACGCGAGAGCCGCACCGAACAGGGCGGCGGAGAAAAAATACTTGAGCATCATACGCAAAGAAAAATTGAGTTGCGGACATCCTAGCACACGCGAGCGCCCATGGCGAGCGAAAAGTGAGACTTTCGCCCGCCAAAATCACACAGCAAGAATGATTTTTCAAGCGTTTTCGCGGCGCCTTTTTCGTGAATTTGCTTGACAATGCCGGGCGTTTCGCGTATCCTGCCCGCTCACCAAACCCAATATTACTGAGTTATGGCACGAATGAATGTTATTCTCGCGACGAAGATCGAAGGTCTGGGCTGTGAAGCCGACCTCGTTACCGTGAAGGCCGGTTATGGCCGCAACTACCTGATTCCTCAGGGCCTTGCGTTCGAGGCGACTCCCGCCAACCAGCGTTTCATCAACATGCTCCAGAAGAAGCGCGCTGAGCGCGAGGCCGCCGAGCTGGCCAACTTCCGGGAGATTGCTGCTAAGATTGCCACCCTCACGGTGAACCTGACCCTCGAGGCCGGTGAGAACGGCAAGGTGTTCGGTGCCATCACCAACCAGCAGATTGCTGACGAGCTGGCTGCTCAGGGCGTGGAAATCGACCGCCACACCATCGAGCTTGAGAAGCCCCTCAAGAAGTCCGGCACCTATGAGGTGGCCGCGAAGCTGCACGCTCAGGTGACCGCCACCATCAAGGTGGTGCTCGTCGTCAAGGGCGAAGCCGCTGAGGAAGCCGCTGCTGAGTAAAACTCAACCACAGCTTTATCACAAAACCGGGTCCGGCGTTATGCGCCGGGCCCGGTTTTTTTTGATGCGCCGTGAGACGCATGAAAAAAAGAGATGCTTACTCCCCGTTCGGGCTGTTTTCCGCGTTGTCGCGGTTGAGGAGCGCCTTGGTGCTCTTGATGCTTTGGCGGTAGTAGTCGCGGAAGTTCGTGATTTCCGGCTGCGGGGTTTTATCGCGGCGGTTCTCCACGTAGTAATTGGGGTCGTCGGTGTGGTAGCGGGAGGCGTTGGTGGCGTAGCGCGAGGCGCGTTCCCCGAGCTCGTGCTCGCGGGATTCCATGCGGGAGGCATCGTTCGCGCTGTTGCGGTTGTTGTGGGAGATGCCGTGCGTCTCGTTCATGAAATCCGGCCGCCACGAGGTGTCGTAGGCCTGCTTGTCGGATTTGGCGAACTGTTTGTTGCCCTCCCAACGTTTGCCGTTGCCCTCAAAAATGTTGCTGCGGAGATTGCTCTTGGAGAGGTCGCCGCCGTAGGCATGCGTGGCGAACTCCTTGTCCTCGCGGCGGGAGGCATCGAGCTTCTTCTGGTATTCGCTCACGCGCTTGGAGCGGGAGGTGGGCACGCCGTTCACTTTTTCTTCGGAGAAGGCGGCGTTGAACTCATCCTCATAGTGGGAGGAAAGGTCGCTCTCGCCCATCTTGGGGCTGTCGTCCACCTTGCGGCCGTTCGCATCGTAGGTGGTGCGGACGGATTCACAGGCGCTCAGCGCGAGCATAATCAGCAGGGCAGGGACGAAGCGGCGCATGGCGGGAGGGGGGAGAAAGCAAAAATCAGGCGTTTCCTTTCACCATCTCGGCGGTCAGGCGGTAGGTGGCCCCGCAGCGCGGGCAGGAGGCCTCGATAAAGCCCTGCTCGGAGAGCTGGTCGGCGAAATCGTGCTTCATCGCGCGGATGACGGGGAGGATTTTTTCCGCCGTGCAGCCGCAGCGGAAGAAGAATTTTCGGGTTTCCAACAGCTTGGTCTGCTCCGTGGCGGAGAGGGCGGCGACGTCCTCGGTGGTGAGAGCTTCCAACCAGTCATGGTCGGCACCCGGCTGGGCGGTGATGAGGGCGAAGCGGTCGTTGCCGAGGTCGAAGGTGCGGGCCAAACGCTGTTCGCTTTGGCGGTAGTAGGCCTCCACCCATTCGCCGACTTTCTCGCCGGGCAGGGTGATGACGGAGGTCTGCGGCTCTTTGCCGCGGGCCAGGTTCTGGGCAAAGAGCATGTTTTTTTCGGGCTCGCGCACGTTCTCCGTAAAGGCGCGGCCCACCACCTCCTCATCCACGGAGGAGCCGGAGACGAAGTAATTCGCAAGGCTCGGGACCTTCGCATTCACTGTCCATGCGTGGTACTCCTGCCACGGGCGGGAGACGAGGTGCAGGGTGAAGAAGGCCAGCAGCTCTTTGAAGACACTGTCCTCACGGGGCTCGTTGCGCATGCCGTGCTGCATGAGGTGCAGGTAGTAGTCCACAAACAGCGGCGACATGTCCGTGCGCAGCAGCAGACAGTTGCGACCGCGGACGAAGACGGACTCCACCATGGCGAACTCAGCGATTTTCTCGGGTTGTGCTTCTTCGGGCATACAGGCTCTCTCCTGGGGGGCATTGTAGCGCAAAGCTCCGCGTCCTGCAAGCGGGAAAACGCGGGTGGGCGTCTAAAATCCGGCATGCTCCGCCTGTTAGCGCAACGGCGTTGCCACCGGGACGATTTGGCTTGCTTTCCGCCCGCATCCGTGCTACAAAGAAGACCGCTGCTGTGCGCGTGACGCGTGGTTCACAGGCCCGGACCGTTGTAAACATACAAGGGGCATCAAGCTTAAAGGGGTATTATGTTCCATCCTATAGGACACCTCAGACGACCCCGGCTCCGCACCCACTTTACCATAAGGGAACGTGGCTCTCTTCCACTAGACGGCACAGCGGCTTCTTTTTTTGCCATGTGCAAAGGAAGGCGCCGGTATGCCCCCGGCGCCGGAATCGCATGAAAAAAAGGTCTGACGAAAACGTCAGACCTTTTTTGCTTCAGCAGAGGGATAGGCTACGGGGAAGCCGCCGCCGTGTGGCCCCGCTTACTTGCGCGTGCGCATCTTGGGGCGCGCGGGTTTCAGACCGCTGCCCACATCCATGCGGGCCATGGCCTCGGCGCGGGCTTTGAGGCGCTTTTGCTCGTTGGAGCGGCGCACCATGCCGATGATGGTGAAGAGCAGAATGAGCGCCACACCGCCGATGCCCCACTGGGCAGGCGTCAGACCGCCGAGACCGAGCTTGTCCAGCAGGGCCTGCAGGTCGTTGGTGCGGTCGCCCTGCGGCTGCGATTTGACCTTCTTCTTCGGCTTGTCGGTGGTGGCTACGGGTGCAGCGGGTTCCTCGGTCTTCGTCACCTCAGGTGTCGGTTCGGGTTCCGGCTCGGTGGTGTTGGTGACCGGTTCATCGTCCTCCATGGTGTCGCTCTCGGCGATATTCTTTGCGAGGTCGGTCTTGTTGGGGGTCTGGAGACGCTGGGCTTCATCCTTGAGCAGCTCCTTGCCCGCGCTGGCCTGGGCATTGTTGCCCATGGCCGTGGGGCCGTAGTCCGCCACGGAGACATCCTGGAGGTGGCGGCGCGACCCCTTGGGAATCTCGCGGAAGAGAGAAACGCGGATACATTTGCCCGCGGAGTTGCATTCCATGAAGGCATAGCCGCCGTCCACCTTCAGGGCTTTGGCGCGTTCCACGCCGTACTTGGCGGCCTTGTCGTTGGAGAGCTTGTTCCACTTGGCCTCGGGCGCTTTTGTGATGTCGAGGATGGCCTTGGTGCCTTCCTTGGAGGAGACGGGCTTTTTGTATTCCACCATCATGCAGATGAGGGAATCTTTCTTGGGGTCGAAGTCGATGGTGAGCTTGCGGTTCTCATCGAGGTTCCAGACGCGGCGAACGGAGAGATCAGAGAGCACGCGGTACTTGTAATCCTTCGTCAGGTTGGCATCGGCATCGGTGCGGGTGAGGGCGGGCGTGAGGTCCGTCAGCTCCACCGCGCCGGCCAGAGAAGCCAGACAGAGGGCTGCACACAGGGTACGGGGCAGGAAATTGTTCATGATCGGTATGGGGATGAATGAGAATGTTCTCTATATCTGATAAGCGCTCTCCGGGCGATGTGTTCGAAAAAAAAGCAAAATATGTCACTTTTTCCCTTATGCTCGGATTTTTCTCTATCGTAACACGCCTTGTGCGTGGCGACAAGCCTATAATGTGCCCGCGCAAGGTATTTTTAGGGGCAAGGGGCGCCCGCCCGCCCGCGTATGCCGTGCGCGAGGGTTGACGGCGGGGCGGAGAAAGGGTATGATGAGGGCATGAAAGAAGAGGAAATGCACAAACCCGTGAACGAAGAAACCGCCGGCCCCTGCGACTGTGAACAGCCCAAGGCGGAACAGGAATTCGCCGAGGCGGTGGATGAAACAGCCGAGGAGGCGGAAGCCGCCGTGGACGAGCTCACCAAGTGGCGCGATACCGCTCTGCGCACCGCCGCGGAGTACGACAACTACCGCAAGCGCTGCGTCCGCGAGCGCGAGGAGTTCAACAAGTATGCCAACCGCAGCCTGTTGGAAGAGCTGCTGCCCGTGGTGGATAATTTTGAGATGGGCATGCAGATGGCGGGTCAGGATACCAAGTCCATGATTTACATCGGCATGAGCATGGTGCAGAAGCAGCTCGGGGATTTCCTGAGCGGGCAAGGGGTGGAGGCGATTCCCTGCGAGGTCGGTCAGATGTTCGACCACAACCTGCACGAGGCGATTATGAGCGAAGCCTCCGATGAGCCCGAGGGTACTATCATCCGCATCATCCGCAAGGGCTACAACCTGCGCGGCCGACTGCTGCGCCCCGTCAATGTGGTGACCGCCGCCGCCAAGGAAGAGGCACCCGCTGAGGAAGCCGAGTAAACAATTTTCACCATACAACCACTACCCTTATACCGACCATGGCTAACGACTATTACAGCGTTTTGGGTGTCGAGAAGAACGCGGATGCCGATACGATTAAGAAGGCCTACCGCAAGCTCGCCATGAAGTACCACCCCGACCGCAACCCCGACAACAAGGAAGCGGAGGAAAAGTTCAAGGAAATCGGTGAGGCCTACGAGGTGCTCAGCGATGCCGATAAGCGCGCCGCCTACGACCGCATGGGCCACGAGGCCTACAAGAACGGCGGCATGGGCGCCGGCGGCGCGGGCGGCTTCGGCGGCTTTGACCCCATGGACATTTTCTCGCAGGTCTTCGGCGGCGGTTTCGGCGGGTTCGGGGGCTTCGGCGGTGGCGGTGCACGCCGCAAGGCCGACCCGCGCCAGCCCGGCAGCGACCTGCGCTACGACCTCGACATCACGCTGGAGGAAGCCATCTCCGGCTGCGAGAAACGCCTGCAAATCGAGCGCCTTGTGCCCTGCGAGGAATGTCATTCCACGGGCTCCAAGGACGGGCGTGATGGCTTCAAGACCTGCCCCACCTGCCACGGCAGCGGCGTGGTGACGCGCCAGAGCGGTTTCTTTGTGCAGCAGAGCACCTGCCCCACCTGCCGCGGCGCGGGGCAGACCATCTCCAACCCCTGCTCCAAGTGCCACGGCGAGGGCCGCGTGCACAAGGATGTGCAGATTACCCTGCGCGTGCCTGCGGGCGTGAGCACGGGCACGCAGTTGCGCAGCAGCGGCAACGGCGATGCGGGGCTGCACGGCGGCGAGACGGGTGACCTCTACGTCTTTATTGAGGTGAAGCCGCACGACCTCTTCGCCCGCGAGGGGGACGACCTGCACATCAGCATCCCCGTGCCCTTTATCACGGCAGCGCTCGGCGGCGAGCTGAGCATCCCCACACCCGATGGTCCTGCCACATTGAAACTCCCCGCAGGCACGCTGAGCGGTACCATCTTCCGCGTGCGCAGCAAGGGTGTGCCCGCCCTGCGCGGCAGCCACCGCGGCGACCTCTTGGTCGAGGTGCAGGTGGAGACTCCTGCCAAGCTCAGCGGCGCACAGGAAAAGGCCCTCAAAGCCTTCGGCGACACCCTCAAGGACAGCAACCAGCCCGAGGTGGCGGATTTCAAAAAGCGTGCGGCAAGATTCCTGAAATAATGGACGAAGTACGATGTACGAAGTTTGAGTTCGTGCGGCTTTGCCGCAAGCATGACACAACGCTAAGCGCCCATAACGGCTTCTTTCCCTCCTTCCCCTGCGCGCGCCGCGCACCAAATTTAAACTTCGTACATCGTACATCGTAAATCGTACTTTCCTATGCACCGTTGCTACACCCCTAACGTTTTGTTTTCCCCCGGCGCGTGTTTTCAGGTGGGGGGCGAGGAGGCGCACCATGCGCTGCGCGTGATGCGGCTGCGCACGGGTGACCGCTGTGAGGTCTTTGACGGCGAGGGGCACAGCGCCGTGGCCACCGTGCTCGGCGGCTCGGGCAGCACGCTGCTGCTCGGGGAGACGGAACCCCTGCCGCCCCTGCCGCCCGTGGCGGGTATCACCCTGGCGTTGGCCATCCCCAAAGGTTCCAATATGGAGCTCATCGTCCAAAAAGCGGTGGAGATGGGGGTGTCGCGCATCATCCCCCTCATCTCGGAGCGCACCATCGTGCGCCTCGATGCCAAGGAAGCCGCCAAGAAAACGGAAAAATGGCGGCGCACTGTGCTGGAGGCCTGCAAGCAGTGCGGTGTCAACACTCTGCCCGTTGTGGAAGAGCCGCAACCCTTCGCCCTCTTCCTGAAACGCCGGGATTTGCCTACGCTGAAGGTGCATGGTGCCATTTCCCCTACCGCGTTGCCCCTGCGCGAGGTGCTGGAGACGGCCCGTTCCCGAGGAGAGCGCGATTGCCTTATCCTCATCGGCCCGGAGGGCGATTTCTCCCCCGCCGAATATGCCGCTGCGGAGGCTGCCGCGTTTACCCCCACCTCCTTCGGTCCCATCATCCTGCGTGTGGAGACAGCCGTCTTCCTCGCGGTTGCGGCTGCCCGCTACGCATTGGATTAATGCGCATACTTTCCCGCCTTTGGTGTTGCAAATGCGCGTGAAAAGTGATATAAATCGCGCATGGCAAACACCTCTTTCACGGCACAGATGGCAGCCAAGCTCGGGCTGGATGAATCGTTGATTATTCCCTATGGTTTTGACAAGGCTAAGGTGAGCCTCAAGGCTCTCAAGCCCGACCACGGCAAGCTCATCCTCGTGAGCGCACTGACCCCCACCCCCGCGGGTGAAGGCAAGACGACGGTCTCCATCGGTCTCGCCCAGGGTCTGCAAGCCATCGGCAAGAAGGTTTGCCTTGCCCTCCGCGAGCCCTCCATGGGCCCCGTGTTCGGCCGCAAGGGCGGCGCCACGGGCGGCGGTGCCTCCAGCATCACCCCCGGGGAGAGCATCAACCTCTGCTTCAACGGCGATTTCCCCGCCATCACCTCCGCGAACAATCTGCTCGCCGCCGTCATCGACAACGCCCTCTTCTACAAGACCACCCGCCTCGACCAGAACAAGGTGACGTGGAAGCGCGTGATGGACATGAACGACCGCGCCATGCGCACCATCACCATCGGCCTCAACAAAAATGGTGTTTGCCGCGAGGACGGTTTCAACATTACCCCCGCCTCCGAAATCATGGCCTGCTTCTGCCTGGCCGAGAACCTCGACGACCTGCGCCGCCGCATCGACAACATCGTCATCGGCTTCACGGCGGAAGACGAGGCTGTCTACGCCAAGGAGCTGGGTGTGACCGATTCCCTGCTTGCCATCCTGAAGGAGGCCATCCAGCCCAACCTCGTGCAGAGCCTGGAGGGCGTGCCCGCCTTCGTACACGGCGGTCCCTTCGCCAACATCGCCCACGGCTGCAACTCCGTCATCGCCACCAAGATGGCCCTCTCCTACGGCGACTACGCCGTGACGGAAGCCGGGTTTGCCTTTGATTTGGGCGCGGAAAAATTCCTCGATATCAAGTGCCGCGCGGCGGGTCTGGCCCCCGATGCCATTGTCATCGTTGCCACCATCCGCGCCCTCAAGATGCACGGCGGCGTGGACAAGAAGTGCCTTGAAACCCCGGATGTCGAAGCCGTGCGCCGCGGCGTGGCGAACCTCGCCGCCCACATCGAGAGCGCGAAGAACTACAAGCGCCCCGTGACCGTCGCCATCAACCTCTTTGCCGCCACCGACACGGAGGAGGAAATCGCCGTCGTGAAAGACCTCTGCGCCGAGATGGGCGTGAACTGCGCCGTGGCCGATGTGTTCGGCAAGGGCGGCGAAGGCGCCAAGGAGCTGGCGCAGCTCGTGGCCGACAGCATTCAGCCTTCCTACCCCGCCTTTGAGCACCTCTACGACCTCGACATGAGCGTGGAGGAGCGCATGAGCACGATTGTGAAGCGCATCTACGGCGGCGACGGCGTGGTGCTCACCAAGGCCGCGCAGAAGAAGCTGGCTCTGATGGAGAAGAACGGCCTCACCAAGCTGCCCGTCTGCATGGCGAAGACCCAGAACTCCCTCTCCGATAACGCCTCGCTCGTGGGCCGTCCCAAGGGCTTCAAGGTGACGGTGCGCGACTTCGAAATCGCCAACGGCGCGGGCTTCCTCGTGGCTCTCTGCGGTGATATCATGCGCATGCCCGGTCTGCCCAAGGTTCCCTCCGCCTGCGACATCAAGGTGGACGCCGACGGCCACATCACGGGCATGAAGGGATAAGGAATGTACGAAGTACGATGTACGAAGTACGAAGGATAAATTAGGTGCGCCCGCAGGGGCGCGCTCCATGGAACAAATCAACATGAAAAAGACGCTTTTTGTGATGCTCTGCGCTTTGGCTGCAATGTCGGCCGAAGCGTTGACGCAGCACAAGGATTTTGAGACCGCTGTCTCCGCCGCCACGGGGGATGAGGTCGTCATGCTTTCCTTCACGGGCACGGACTGGTGCCCCGCCTGCATCTACCTGCACGACAAGATTTTCGCGCATGATTCCTTTGCCACAGGAGACTTCGGCAAGGGGCTGCACCTCGTGGAAATCGTGTTCCCCCGTCTGCCCGAAGCCGTGGCCGCCGTGGGCAAGGAGCAGATGGATGCCAACGAACGCCTCTTCGAGCAGTACCACATCACCACGGGTCTGCCCACCATCATCCTGCATGATGCGGACGGCAAACCTTTTTCGACCGTGGTCGGTGCCCGCCGCTCGCCGGAGGAGTACCGCGCCGCGCTCGATGAAGCGTTGAAGGTGCGCACCGCCCGCGACGAGAAGTTTGCTGCCGCCGAGGGGCTGCAGGGCATGGAGCGTGCCCGCGCTCTGGCCGCCGCGCTGGAGCTCATGAGCGAGAACCTGCGCGACAAGTACCCCGAGATTGTCAAGGAAATCGAAGCCCTCGACCCGCAGAACGAGCTGGGCTACGACGGTTTCCTGGAGCGCGGCAAGCTCTATGCGGAGCAGATTGAGGCCTACTACAAGCTCACCGAAGGTTTTGCGGGCCACTACACCCCCGCCGAAATCGCGCAGCAGCAGGAGCAGCTCAACGCCTTCCTCGCGGGTCTCGAAAAGCCCCAGCCCGAGGTGGTGCAGCAGGTCTACTCCACCCTCGCGGACGGCTACGGCCTGACCCGCAACTATGAGAAGATGCACGAGTACCACATCAAGGCTTTGGAAGCGGCCCCGAACTCCAAGTCTGCCAAGCGTCTGCGCGGCAATATCGAGTACTACGACAAGACCCTCCTCCCCATGCTCAAAGAACAGCAGGGGAAATAAGGATTTACAAATAAAGAAGTGAGGCGGCTGATGCCGCAAGGATGGAAAACCCCGTTCCCGACGTAAGCGTCGGGAACGGGGTTGTTGTCTTGCAGCGGAGCTGCATGGCTTTCAGATTTGTACCTTTCGACAAATTGCTTCCCCTGCCGTTTTGCCGGGCGGATCGCCGGCGAGGGGAGGGGATGCTGGACGGACAAAAGGAAACCGCCCGACAAGCCGCAAAGGGCTCATCGGGCGGATGGAATGATGAAAAAATCAGTTTTTCTCAGCTCTTAGGCAGCAGCGGGAGCCTCGGGAGCAGGAGCGGGGGCAGCGGGCTTCTTGCAGCCGCAGCCGGGCTTACCGCAACCGCACTCGCAAGCGGGAGCGGGCTGGGCCTTGTGGCAGCAGCCGGGCTTGCCGTGGTGGCGGGGGCCGTGGTGCTTGTGGCAGCCGGGCTTGCCCTGATGCTTGGCGGCGCAGGCGGCGCGCATCTTCTCGAAGTCAGCCTTGATGGCGGCCTTCTCCTGGTCGTCGAGCTGGCCGTTCTTGTCGGCGTCGTACTTCTCCATGATCTTGGCCTTCATGGCTTCCTTGTGGTCGACGAAAGCCTTCTTGATGGCTTCCTTCTCCTGGTCGTCAATCTTGCCGTCCTTGTTAGCGTCGAACTTCTCCATGAACTTAGCCTTCATGGCTTCCTTCTGCTCGGGGCTCAGGCCGCAGGGGCGGGGGCCGTGGGGCTTGCCGCAGCCGGGCTTGCCGTGGTGGCGGGGGCCGTGGTGCTTGTGGCAGCCGGGCTTACCCTCGGGGCGGGGACCCTGATGCTTGCCGCAACCGCAGCCGCAGCCGGGCTTGCCTTCGGGACGGGGACCCTGATGGGCCTGATGACGCTTGGCGAACTCGGCCTTGATGGCTTCCTTCTCCTGGTCGTCAATCTGACCGTCCTTGTTGGCGTCAAACTTCTCCATGAACTTGGCCTTCATGGCTTCCTTCTGCTCGGGGCTCATCTGATGATGGCCGCGATGATGGGCGCGGGGGCCCTGAGGAGCCTGAACGGCGGCGGGAGCCTCCGGAGCAGGGGCGGGGGCGGGAGCCGGCTCCTGAGCCATGAGAGGCAGGGCGGCGAACAGAGCCATGAGGATGGACTTCTTCATAATCGTATCGTATGTTGAGGTTAAAGGGGGCGAGGTTCGGCCCTCCGCTTATAAGAACGTCGAATGAATGTGATTTTCTACAACCTTTTTTATTTTTTTACATCTTTTGCCGTCCGTTTTTGCATTTACATTCACGGAGGGAGGTCGTACAATAGCCCCCGCCGATGAATAAGGGAAACAACAGCAGTGCCTTCTGTGCCGCCGTAGCGGCTGCCGCCACGATGGGCACGCTGGGCTGGTTTGTGCGGGAGGCCCCCTGCGGTGCGCCGCTCTGCGGCTTTGCCCGCTTTGCTATCGGCCTGTTGTTGTTGCTGCCGCTGGTCATGTGGCGCTCTTTGCGCGGGGAGCGCGTGTGGGCGTTCTCGTGGCAGGCCGCCGTCTCCGGTCTCGGCATCGGTGTGTGCATTCTCTTCTACTTTCTCGCCATGCGCTGCACCACGATTGCGCTGGCCGTGTTGCTGGTGTACACAGGGCCTGTGTTGGCCGCAGCGGGGGAGGCGCTGCTGGAGCGCCGGCTGCCGCCCTTGCGCGACGGATTGTTGCTGACGGGGTCTCTGGCGGGCTTGGTACTGGTCTGCGCAGGGGGCGGGGCGGAACACGCCGCCAATGGTATGGGCGCCTGCTACAGCCTCATCTCTGCGCTGGGTTATGCGGTCTATCTGCTCTGCAACAGCCACATGCCCGAGAGCGTCGGCCTCATGCGCCGCACTTTCTGGCAGTTCTCGGCGGGCTGCCTCTTTGTGGCTCTTCCCCTCTTCTGCGTGCATGCGCCCTTTGAAGGCCTTGCCGAGTCGTGGACATGGCTGCTCGCCATCGGCGCCCTCCACGGCTTTCTGGTGATGCTGCTCATCGTCTACGCCGCCCGCCGCCTGAGCTCCATCCAATACGGCACTATCGCCTATCTGGAGCCCGTCGTTGCCGTCGGTCTCGGCTTCCTCCTTTACCACGAAAACCTCGCGGCTCCTCAATGGGCGGGTTTCTGTCTGGTCATTGTTGCCTCCCTCGCACAGTCCCTGCTGCCGCAACGATGCGCCTGACGGACGGCGGATGACGTGAAGAGGTCGTGCGGCAGTGCCGGAATTCAACAAGGCAGGGAGGGGGAGAGAATCGTTTTAGGTGATAAATGGCCATAACCTGAGATTATGCTTGAAATTTCCAACTTTTAGGTGTAGGCTCACGCCGTCAGCGACGGCATTTTGCGCGTGCAGGTGTGCGCGGAGGAGGTCGCCGGGACGTGAACTCCATTCACAACCATGAACGACACCACCAAAAGCATCATCAAGATTCTGATCGTGCTGCTCATTGCCGGCAGCATGCTCTTTATCCCGTTTGAATCGATGGGTGTGGACATCAACCCCGTGCAGTCCCGCGTGATTGCCCTGTTCGTGTTCGCCGCCCTCATGTGGATTCTCGAGCCCATTCCGATTTGGACAACCTCCGTTGTGGTTATCACCATTTCGCTGCTCGCCATGTCCAACCAGTCCCTCACCTGCCTGAAGGTGGACCGCTATGACAAGGCGGCCGTGTGCAGCGTCATCGACGACGCCTGCGCCGGCATCGTGAGCCCCGAGGCTACCGCCAAGCTCAAGGACGACATGGCCGAGGTGCTCAAGAAGAAGACGAACCTCTCCGCCGCGGACTTCCGCTCCACGCTGAGCGACAAGCTCATGCCCCTGAGCGAGGAAGCCGCCACCAAGCTCTATCAGCCCGAGATGGACCAGAAGATTAAGGGCCTGAAGTTCATCAACGTGATGCAGCAGAAGTCCACGATGGCCACCTTCGCGGACCCCATCATCATCCTCTTCCTCGGCGGCTTCTTCCTCGCGGCGGCCGCCACCAAGTACGGCCTGGACCTCAACCTCGCCCGTGTGCTGCTGAAGCCCTTCGGCACCAATCCCAAGTTCGTGATGCTCGGCCTCATGGTCGTGACGGCTCTGTTCTCCATGTTCATGAGCAACACCGCCACCGCCGCCATGATGCTCGCCATCCTCGGGCCCGTGCTCAAACTCTTCGCCCCTGAGGACCGCGGCCGCGCCGCTTTCGCGCTCTGCATCCCCGTGGCCGCCAACATCGGCGGCATCGGCACGCCCATCGGCACGCCCCCCAACGCCATCGCCCTCAAGGCCATGCAGGACATGGGCCTCTCCATCTCCTTCGGCAAGTGGATGATGTTCGGCATTCCCTTCGTGGTGCTCATGCTGCTCGTCGGTTGGGCGCTGCTCTGCGTGATGTTCCCCATCAAGCAGAAGGAGCTGAAACTGGCCGTGGGCGGTGAGTTCCGCAAGGACGCCAAGGCCATCGTGGTGTACATCACCTTCGCCGTCACCATCCTGCTGTGGGTGCTGGGCAAGGATGTGCACGGTCTGGATTCCAACACCATCGCCATCATCCCCATCTGCGCCTTTGCCGTGACCTCCGTCATCACCAAGGATGACCTCAAGGCCATGAGCTGGGACGTGCTCTGGCTGGTGGCCGGCGGCTTCGCCCTCGGCGTCGCCCTGCAGGAGACCTCCCTCGCCAAGGACATGATCAACGCGATTCCCTTCGCCAGCTGGAACCCCGTCATGCTGATGGTGGGTGCGGGCTGCATCTGCCTCTTCATGGCCACCTTCATGAGCCACACGGCCACGGCCTCCCTGCTCATGCCCATCCTTGCGGGTGTGGCGGGTGCCATGGTGTCTGCGGGTGCCATGGACAGCGCGGGTGCCATCGGCCTGCTCTGCGCGATTGCCTTCGCCTCCTCTCTGGGTATGGCGCTGCCGATTTCCACGCCCCCCAACGCCCTGGCCTACGCCACGGGTCTGGTGGAATCCAAGGGCATGGCCATCTCCGGCACGGTGCTCTGCCTGCTCGGCCTTGTGCTGACCTTCGGCCTGATGTACTTCCTCGGCGCCGTCGGCTTCTTCGGCTAAGCCGAATCCTAAAACCTTCCGCAGCCCCGATGCCCTCGGGGCTGCGCTTTTTTCACCAAGATAACAGATAACATACCATGAACAAAGCACTTTTCATTCTCCCCCTCATGGGCCTGAGCATCGCCGCCGCGGCGGATGCTACCACAGAAAAACCCCGCGATTGGACGAACGACATCCAGGACGCCCTCACCGTTTACAAGAGCGACACCACCCTTGTCCGCAAGGTCAAGCTCGCGTGGATGGAGCAGTACCAGATGGCCGCCGTGCAGCCCAACGGCAGCAACGGCCTGCACCTCAAGGACGGCGCCAGCCCCTTCAACCACGAGTTCCGCCGCTCCTGGGTGGGCGGCAACGTGGAGCTCGCCACGGGCACCACCTTCCACGTCTGGGGCCGCATCGGCGGTCTGCCCTACCGCGAATCCTACAGCGGCGGCCGCACGAAGAAAGCCTACTCCTACGGCGACCTCTTCGACCTGTGGGTGAAGCAGGATATCAAACCTGTGAAGGGCCTCAGCGTGAAGGCCGGTAAGATTAAGCCCCTCTTCACCACGGATTACTCCACCCCCTCCTCCCAGCTCATGTGCGTGGAGCGCTCCCTCATCGGTAACGAGCACAGCCTCGACTCCAACTGGGGTATCGAGTTCAACTACGCGCCCACCAAGCAGAGCAACGTGTACGTGCAGCTCATGGCCAACGACCGCGCCTCCAACGGCAAGAGCATGGGCCATAGCGATGTGTACCGCGACGGCCGCGGCCTGAAGGGCGAGTTCGGTTGGGAAGACAAGTTCTTCGGCATCATCGGCGCCAACCACAAGTTTGCTGAAAACGAGCACGGCTACCAGAAGCTCTCCGCGCAGTACATGCACGACTTCGACAACACCTACCGCCACAGCACCACGCGCGGCGCCAACTACTACGGCGCACAGGCGCACGACGCCATCTCCCTCGGGCACGAAATCAAGCGCGACCGCCTGACGCTGCAGAGCAACCTCGTCATCAACTTCGAGATGGCGGGTGCCGGCACCAAGCACAACGGCAACAACATCGGCCTGCAGGTGCAGCCCGTGATTTCCCTCTGCCCGCACGCCGACCTCGTCTTCCGCTATGTCGGCCTCACGGGGCACGAGGCCGTCAAGCTCTCCGCCGACCGCTACATCACGCGCCAGACCACGGCCCCCGGCTGGGTGGACAGCGCGCACAGCTTCTACATGGGCGTGGATCTGTATGCCTCCGCCGTCAACAAGCACGCCCTCAAGATGATGATGGGTGCCGAGTATGTGACGGCCCGCCGCGGCGGCAGCGACTGCTACAACGGCTGGGAATACACCACCGCCTTCCGCTGGAACTTCTGATGAACCGCGTCGCACCGACGCTCAACGCAACGGCCTGTTCCCCCCACGGAGCAGGCCGTTTTTCATGCTTCCGGGATAGGGCCGCCCCGCCTCGCTGCCTGCATAATGCGTCGCTTGCCGAACTGCATGAACGATGTAAGTTTGAGTTTCGCGCAGCAACGCCGCACCTTCTGCCCTGCGCCCGGGGTACACCATGACACCCACCATGACACCCGCGTGTGCTACCTTTGACAAGCGGCACTATTCGTGGGAGAATGGAATTCTCTACATCCTGAAGGGCATTGAAGAAACAGCGGAAGAGACGCCGTATCAGATGCATGGCATGGCAAAACACATGGCCGGGTACAAGCAAAAGATACATACCGAACGCCCCCTTCCATTTCATAAAACTGCGGCAATACGCATTTTTGTGAAATGTTTTCGGATTTTCCGACCATCCGACGGCAAATCGGGAACCCGTTTCCCCTCATCCCCGCACCTTTCCCTTCCTTTCACCCCACTTTCGCCCCGCACTCCACCGACTCCACCTCCGGCCTCCTCCGCCTCTCCCCTCCTGCCAAAGACGATTTTCACCTCATCCGCTTCACCATGGAAGACATCCTCGCCGTGGATTTTGTGTCGGGAGAGATATATGTCCAAAAAGTAAACTGACGCAAGAACGCCGTCCTCCACAGAGCCATGCAGACAAGATCCTTCACAGAGAAATTAGCCGGAAGTTATTTCGGTGGGTGGATTTTTTGGAGGGAGTTGGAGGTTTTGTCGGTAGGCGCGCGAGGATAAAATCGCCTTTTCGGCTCAAAAATGGTGTTTTTTGCTTCCTTTTCGGCTCAAAATGGGGTTATAATGAGCCGTAAACACGCTCAGAATGAGCCGAAAAACATGAGAGAGGAACGCCGCATTATCGAAGTCCTGCAAAATGTCGAGAGTTTAAGCCGCGCTGAGCTGGCAGCAGCCATCGATTTTCAGGATAGTGAAGCCACCTTGAAACGAGAATTGCAACGGCTCGTGCAGGACGGCAAAATCAGCGTTTTGGGTAAGGGGCGCAGCACGCGCTACGCGCTCAGTCCCGCGGGGCGTGTGCTCTCTACCGTGGACCTTGATACCTATTTCAGCCGAGAGATTGATGAGCGCCGCATCCACGCTTCTTTCAACTTTGATTTAGTGGAGCACATTCTGCCGCATGTCAAGCTGTTCTCTGAGGCGGAGCTGGAACATCTGCACGCGCTGCAATCGACTTTTAGGGCGAATATCGCGCTTCTGCCGCCAGCGGAGCAGCGCCGCGAGATGACGCGTCTCGGCATCGACCTGAGCTGGAAATCCTCCCAGATTGAAGGCAATACCTACACCCTGCTGGAGACGGAGCGGCTGCTGTTGGAAAAGCAGGCGGCAAACGGCAAGACGCGGGAGGAGGCCATGATGCTGCTCAATCACAAAACGGCACTCGATTTCATTGTGGATAATCCCGATTATCTCCGACAACTCTCGGTGGCACGTATCGAAGATATTCACCGCCTCTTGGTGCAGGATTTGGGGATTGAGCACAACATCCGCCAACGGCGCGTGGGCATCATCGGCACCAATTATCGCCCCTTGGACAACGAGTTCCAAATCCGCGAAGCCTTGGAAGCGGCCTGCCGACTGGTCAATGGCACGGAGTGTATTTTCAGCAAGGCTCTGTTGGTGCTGGTGCTGCTCTCCTACATTCAGGCTTTTACGGACGGCAACAAGCGCACCGCACGCATCACGGCCAATGCCGTGTTGATAGCACACGGATACTGCCCGCTCTCCTTCCGCAGCGTGGATTCCCTCGACTATAAAAAGGCGATGCTCATCTTTTACGAGCAGAATAATCTCGCCGCCTTCAAGCAGATTTTCATGGAACAGTTTGAGTTTGCGGTGAAGACCTATTTCTGATAACGGGAAAGAGCAAACACGCGTACCGAATTCTGCGGCGACCGCCGACCCCACCTCAGGCCTTTTTGAGGCTTTGTTGCATGCAGAGGGCGGGGGAGTCTTCCCAGGCGTTGCCGACGGCGACGGCGGGGACGCCGGCGACGGTGGTGTGGGGGCGAACGTCTTCCAGAACGACGGAGGAGGCGGCGATTTTGGCGCATTCGCCGATTTCCACGCGGCCGAGGACTTTGGCACCGGCACCGATGAGCACGCCGCTGCGGACGATGGGGTGGCGCGCGCCGCCTTTTTCTTTGCCTGTGCCGCCGAGCGTCACTTCGTGGAAGAGCGAGACATCGTTCTCGATGATGGCGGTTTCACCCACCACGAAGCCTGTGCCGTGGTCCAGCAGGATGCCGCAGCCGATGCGCGCGGCGGGGTGGATGTCGATGCCGAAGACCTCGCAGCCGACGCTTTGGAAGAGCAGCGCGAGCACATGGCGGCCCTCGTTCCACAGCAGGTGCGCCACGCGGTAGGTGGCCAGCGCATGAAAGCCCTTGAAGAAGAGCAGCGGTTCCAAGGGGCTGTGGCAGGCGGCATCGCGCTCCACCACGGCGGCTAAATCCGCCGCCATGCAATCCACGGCGAGCGGGTTGCGGCGCAGGGCCATGCGGATGAGCGGCTCCAAGTCATCGCGGCTGATGTCGCGGCGGGAGAGCTTGCGCGCCAGACGCGCCGAGACGGCATCGAGCAGGCTGCCGCGGGAGAGCACCACGTCTTCCAGCATCCCGCGCAGGGAAGGTTCCGCCTGCACCGCACCCTCCGCAGCGACGTAGATGTCCTGCCACACCTTTTCGGTCAACCCCTCTACGGTGGGCAACATCTTTTCCGGTCTCAACATGGGGCAGTATGCGGTAAACTCTTTCGGACTTCGGACTTGAATTAATCCACGAGGCAATCGCGCAACATCTCATCCAGCCGGTAGGTCATCTCGGCGAGGGCTTCGCGGGCGGGGGATTCGGGGAGCATCCAGAGCACTTCGCGGGCTTCCTCGTTGCGCGAAAGGCCCTCCTCCACGGAGCGTTGGATGGCCTCGCGGAAGGCATCGGTGTGGCGCAGCTTGGAGTAGTCAATCTCCTCGTGGCGTTCCACGGCGGAGCGCACGGCATCGGCCACGTCCTCGCTGGAGGATTCCATGAGGAAGAACACGGGCAGGGTCAGCTTGCCCTTTTCCGCATCGGTGCCGAGGGTTTTGCCGGCGTCCTCATCGTTGGAGGTGAGGTCGAGACAGTCATCGTAAATCTGGTAGGAAATGCCGAGCAGGGTGCCCATGCGGTTGAGGTTTTCCGTCATCTCCTCATCCAGCCCCTGAATGTAGGCCGCGCCGCTCATGGCCATGGAGAAGAGCGTCGCCGTCTTCTTGCGGATGAGCTCGTAGTAGTCCGCGCGGCTCATGTCCATGTCCCACAGGCGGGTGGACTGCTCCACCTCGCCCTCGCAGAGGTCGCGGACGGAGACGGCCATGCGGCGGATGAACTTCGCATCGCCGATGCCCGCGCCCATCACCATGGCCTGCGCCAGCAGGGAATCGCCCAGCAGCACCGCCAGCTCGTTGCCCCACAGGGCGTTGGGCGTGGGGCGGTCGCGGCGCGTGTCCGCTTTGTCCAGCACGTCGTCGTGGATGAGGGAGGCCATGTGCAGCATCTCCAGCAGGGCGGCGAAGGTGATGTGGTCGTCCTTGATGCCGCCCGTGGCCGCCGCCGTGAGCAGCACCAGACCGGGGCGAATCATCTTGCCGTGGCCGCGGCAGACGGTCTTCATGTAGTCCCGCACATAGGGGGCGAACTCTTCCGTTTGCTCGGCAATCACGGCGCGCACCTTATCCAGCTCGGCCTTGACGGCTTGGATATGCGCTTTTTTGTTGCGGAGTTTGCTGAAAAACGGGAAGCTCATGGGTGGAGAAAATAGAGTCGGTAAACGGCGGAACGACACGGAACCCGCGCACCGCCGCGCGGATTATAGCAACTCCGCGTGCGCATGGCAATCTTTTCCGCGCAAAATCGCGCGGCGCACGCCTCCTGACGCCTTTTTTTACCGATCGGCGCACACAAAATGGGCTTGACCCCCGCTTCCTTGTGTGGCACACTTCTCTTGCCGATGGGGTTCCCCGGAGGTGAGGCCGGAAAACCCCGCCAGGACCGAGAGGTAGCAACGGTATTCGGACCCCACTTGTCGGGTGCAGCCCCATCGGTTTTTCGTCGCTCTGCGGGGAGCGGCATTCGGCTGATGAGGCACGCTATTTAAGCTTGGGATTTTCCGCCCTGCGCCTGATGGGCCAGTAGTTTTGCTTGACGACGGGGGTGTGCCGTTGGATGGAGGTGAGCAGGCCGATGGCGGCGATGGTGAAGACGAGGTTGGTGCCGCCGTAGCTGATGAAGGGCAGCGGCAGACCGGAGTTCGGCAGAAGGGAGGTGACGACCATCATGTTCAGCGCGGCGGGCCAGAAGATGGTGGAGACGAGCCCCACGGCGAAGAGGCGGCCGAAGGTGTCCTGCGTCTGCAGGGCGAGCACGATGCCCGAGATGGTCATCGTGGTGTAGAGCAGCAGCACGGTCAGGGTGCCGACAAAGCCCCATTCCTCCGCAATTTCGGCAAAGATGAAGTCCGTGTGGGCAAAGGGAAGGTTGCCGTATTTCTCGATGCCGTTGCCGAGCCCCACGCCGAAGACGCCGCCGCGGGCGAGGGCCAGCATGGCAATCCATTGCTGGCGGCCGGCCCCCTGGCTGAAGGCCTGCGGATCCAGCCACGCCTCGATACGCAGCATTCGGTTGTCGCTGCCCGTGGTCATGAGGTAGAGCGCGACGGCACCCAGCAGCAGGGTGAGGAAGATAATCCATGTGCGCACGCCGCCCACGTACATGATGCAGAAGCCGCTCATGGCGAGAGCCGCCGTGGTGCCCATGTCCTTCTCCATGAGGATGAGCACCAACGGGACACCGAAGATGATGCCGGGAATGGCAAAGCCCTTCCAGAAGGTGCCCGCGATTTCGCGGTGCGTGGTGTACCAGTGCGCCAGCGTGAGCATGAGGATGGTCTTGGCCAGCTCACTGGGTTGCAGGGTGAGGCCGCCCATGCCGATCCAGCGCGATTCGCCGTTGATGTTCTTGCCGATGACGGGCAGGTAGCAGCAGATGAGCAGGATGGTGCAGATAATCCACAGGGTTTTCACCCAGCGGCGCAGGTTGTGGTAGTCGTAGGCGCTGATGCCCAGGGCAATCATGAGCCCCGCGAAGGCGAAGAAACACTGCTTGGGCAGGAAGTGCGGGTCCGGCTGGCCCATGGGGATGGGCACGTTGGGGCCCGTGCTCGCCACCATCACCACCCCCAGCACAAGCAGGGCGATGAAGCTGAACCAGAGGCAGATGATGCTGAGGCGGGAGCTCATGAGCGGGAGGAGAGAGAAGGATTATTCCGCCACCTTGATGGTCTGGCCGGGCTTGAGACGCTTGAGGTCCTTTTCCTCGAAGCCGTTGAGCTGCATGAGCTTGTTGACGGAAGTCTTGTACTTCTTGGCGATGCGGCCGAGGCTCTCCCCCTTCTGGATGGTGTGCGTGGTGCCCGCGGCGATGGCGGCTTCCTGCTCCTGCTGAGCGGCCACGGCCTTGCCGCGCTCGGAGTCCGCGCTCACGGGGACGGCGAGGTAGGTGCCCTGGTAGAGCATGTTCTTGGCGGCGGCTTTGGGGTTGGCGGCTTTCAGGGCGGCGACGGTCACGCCGTACTGCTTGGAGATGGTCGTCCAGTTCTCCCCGGAGTTGATGAGGTGCTTGATGGTGACGGTCTTCGCGGGTGCTGCGGGCTGCGCGGGGGCGGTGGTCGCGGCGACGGGGGTGGCGGGCGTGACCTCCTCCGCCGTGTCATCGAGACCCGCGGCGGGGGCCTGGGTGATGTGCGTGTCGGCGGGCTTGGGCGCGGTGACGCCGACCTGCGCGGCGGGGTCCGTGGTGGGGGTCACGGCGAGGTTGAGCGGCGTGTTGGCGGCGTTGGCGGGTTCGGCGGGCGCAGCGGAGGGCTGCGTCAGCACTTCGCCGGGCTTCTCAACATCCGCAGCGGCGTTGGCGGCGGGGGGCGGCGTGACGGTCGGGGAGATGGCGACACCTGCGCCCGATTTCACGAGATTGCCGCGCACCAGCACGCCGCCGATGACGACGATGTGCAGCAGCAGCAGCCCCATGATGATGCGCACGACGGTGGTGCCGGGCGTGCGGTCTTCCACCAGGCCGACGTCGCTGCGGTGCTTCTTGAGGTTCTTGTTGATGAAGGAGTGGAAGCGGTGCGTCTTGGGTGTGGCGCGGTCCAGTCCGGAGTTTTTGAATGCGGATTTCTTATTCATAAATGGTTCGGTGGGGTGTTCGCTTGGTTTACAGGGAAAGGGTTTTCATGACGGCGTCCTTGAAACAGTTGCCGCGCTGCACATAGCCCGTGAACTGGTCGAAGGAGGAGGTGCCGGGGGAGAAGAGGACGACATCCCCGCTCTGCGCTTCGGCAGCGGCGGCGGTGACGGCTTCTTCCACGGTGTGCACCTTCACGGTCTTGCAGACGGGGGTGAAGGTTTTTTCCAGCTGGTCGGCAATCTGGCCGAAGACGATGCAGCAGCGGGCCTTCTGCGCCAGCATGGGGTTGATGGCGGTGTAATCGAGGCCCTTGTCCTTGCCGCCCGCGAGGAGGACGATGGGGCGGGTCTGGGAGCGCACGGCGGCCTCCGTGGAGTGAAGATTCGTGCTCTTGGAGTCGTTGAGCCACAGGATGCCGTCCTTTTCGGCGGTCATCTCGCAGCGGAAGTGGGGCGGGCCGAAGTCGCGCACGGCCTCGATGATGGTCTCATCCGCGATACCGACGGCACGGCAGGCGAGGGTGGCGGCCATGACGTTCTCCGCGTTGTGTGCCTGCACCATGGTAGTGCCCGCGAGATTCATCAGCTCCGCGCCGTTCTCCATGATGCTCGTGCCCGCGTAGGAGAGCTGCCCCGTGGCGACCACGGAGGAGAAGCCCGCGCGGCGGGGGGCGAGGCCGGGCAGCTCCTCGCCCTCGCGGACGATGGCGAGCTGCGTGCTGTCCATGTTGCGGAACATGGCGCGTTTGGCGTTGTAATAGTCTTCGACCTTCTTGTAGCGGTCCATGTGGTCGGGGGCGAAGTTGAGCCAGATGCCGACCTCGGGCTTGAAATCAACGATGGTTTCCATCTGGAAGGAGGAGACCTCCAACACGGCGAACTCAGGCTGCTCGTCCATGAGACAGACCTCGCTCAGCGGGAAGCCGAAGTTGCCGCAGGCTTTGGCGGTCTTGCCCGCTTCCGTGAGGATGTGCTCGATGAGGGCGGTCGTGGTGGTCTTGCCGTTGGTGCCCGTGATGGCAATGATGCGGCCCGTGAAGTGCTGATAGCCCAGCTCGGTTTCACCGATGAGGGGGGCACCCGCCCCGCAGAAGGCGAGCGTCCACGGGATGTCGGCTTCGATGCCGGGGGAGAGCACGACGACATCCGCCGCGAAGGCGCGGGCGTGTTCCTCCGTGGCACCGGGGACGAAGGTGAGCGTTTCGTCCTTGCAGACGGCGGTGGGGGCGGCATCGAAGATGCAGACCTCTTTCGCGCCCAGACTCAGCGCGAGCCGCGCGGCGGCAATGCCGCTGCGTCCGCAACCGAGGACGGCGATTTTTTTGTTAGAAACGGTTATCATAGCAAGAAAAGATAGAGGTTATTCGGCGGGGACAGGAGCGGGTTCCTCCGCAGGGCGCATGGCGGGCGGCAGGGGCTGCCCGTTTTCATCCACGATGCAGCAGCCCTCCTCGGGGGAGACAGGGGGCTCGTTCTCACCCACGGTGTAGGGGGAGAAGTCATCGGAGAAGCCGGCTTCCTCTAAGGCTCGCCGCTCGTACTTGACGGCGTTGAGCGTCAGGCAGATGCCCGTGAGGGCGAGGAAGAAGGTGACGATGATGAAGCGGGCGACCACCTGTGTCTCCGGCACGCCGCCCTTCTCGAAGTGGTGGTGGATGGGGGCCATGCGGAAGAAGCGGCGGCCCTCGCCGTACAGCTTGCGGGAGAGCTTGAACCACATCACCTGAATCATCACGGAGACGGCTTCCGCCACGAACACGCCGCCGATGACCACGAGGATGAGTGCGCTGTGCGTGCAGATGGCCACGGTGCCGAGGGCACCGCCGAGGGCGAGGGAGCCCGTGTCACCCATGAACACCTTGGCGGGGTGGGCATTGAACCACAGGAAGCCGATGCAGGCGGAGGCGATGCTCACGAGGAAGAAGGAGCAGGGGAAGTCTCCGCACAGCGCGGCGATGATCGCAAAGGCGATGGCGGCAATCACCATGCAGCTGCCCGCAAGGCCGTCCAGACCATCCGTGAGGTTCACGGCGTTGGAGGAGCCGATGATGACGAGCAGGGCGAAGGGGATGAAGAAGATGCCGAGGTCGAGCAGGCCGTAGTAGGGCACCATGATTTCCGTGATGCCGGGCACCATCTTGTAGAGATAGAACGCGCAGGCGACGGCGGCGACGGCTTGGATGGCAATCTTGAACCAGCCGCTCACGCCGTCCGTGCTGTGCTTGGTGATTTTGGCGTAGTCATCCATGAAGCCCAGCAGAGCCGTCAGCGTGGTGACGAGCAGGCAGCACTGCAAACACGGGTCCATCAGATCGTTGAAGAGAAAGTTCACCAGCAGCACGGAGCCGATGAGCATCACGCCGCCCATGGTGGGCGTGCCGACCTTGGCGCTGTGCTCGGGCGCGAGCACGCCCTTGCGCGCTTCACGGATGGGCTGCCCCGCCTTCATGGCACGCAGAATCGCAATCAACCGCGGCCCCACGCACAGGCAGATGATGAAAGGCAGAAGCAGAGCGAGATGGAAAACGAGGGAGGAAGAGAGGAAGGAGGAGAACATGGAAAATTGAGGATTTATGATTTAGGATTTAGAATGTGTGGTGCGCTTCGCGCACGGAGTTGACGAGTTTGTTACGCTTTGGGCTTGAGAGAGGGAAATAACTCATACATCGTTCGTTCCATTCCTGCCGAACGCGACCCCTTGAAGAGAATCGCATCACCGGGCTCGATCATGGAGCGGAGGGCGGCGGCGGCTTCGGCGGGCGTTTCCACGAGGAGGGCGGGGATGCTTTCGGCGGCGGCGTGGCAGAGGGCGTTCGTCTCGGCGCATTCGGCCCCGACGACGACCACGGCGGCGTAGCCGAGGGAAGCGGCGCACCAGCCCATGTCGGCGTGGGCAGCGATACCGCCCTCACCCAGCTCGCCCATCTTGCCGAGCACGGCGAAACGGCGTTTCGGCCCCTTGAGGGCGGCGACCGTTTCCAGCGCGGCCTTCATGCTTTCGGGGTTGGCGTTGTAGGTGTCGTCGATGATGGTGTAGCCGTCCGCCTCTTTGCAGGCAAGGCGGCCCTTGGTGAGCGTGGAGGCGGAGAGCCCCGCGGCAATCTGCTCCAAGGTGCAGCCGAGTTTCCAGCCCGCAGCGGCGGCAAGCAGGCTGTTGCTCACCATGTGCGCGCCGGGCACGGGGAGGGAGACCTCCGTCTCGCCCAGCCCCTCGATGTGCAGGGTGTAGGCGGTGCCCGCGGCGGTGGAGCGCGGGTTGAGTGCGCGCACGGGGGAATTCACGCCGCCCACGGGGAGGGGCGTCGCCTTCGTCTGCGCAGCGATATAGTCCGCAAAATCATCACGGGCGGGGAAAATCATGAAACCGTCCGCAGGCAGCGCGCGGGCGACCGTACACTTTTCCTTCGCAATGCCCTCGCGGCTGCCGAGGAACTCCATATGCGCGGAGCCGATGGTGGTGATGATGCCGATGTGCGGCTGTGTCATGGCGCAGAGCGGGGCGAGCTCGCCCGCGTGGTTCATGCCCATCTCCCAGATGGCGGCTTGCGTCCCCTTCTCGGCGGACAGGATGCTCAGCGGCACGCCGATGTGGTTGTTGAGATTGCCCTTTGTGGCGAGAGCCTTGAATTTTTGAGAGAGCACCGAGAGCGTCATATCCTTGGTGCTCGTCTTGCCGCTGGAGCCCGTGAGCCCCACGACATGCAGCGGCGCCAGCTCCCCGCGCCACCACGTGGCGAGGCTTTGGAGCGCGAGCAAGGTGTCCTCCACCTCAATCACCGAGCAGCCGGGCGAAAACGTACCCACGCAACGGCTCACCACCACCGCCGCCGCCTTTTCGGACGCGGCCGCGGCAAAATTGTTGCCGTCAAACCTCTCCCCGCAGAGCGCGAGGAAAACACTCCCCTCGCCCACCGCGCGGCTATCCGTCGTCAGCCCCGCCGTGACCGCACGGCTCCCCTCCGCCACGAGCCTCCCGCCCGTCGCCGCTACTAACTCTTCTATGCTTATCGTTTTCATGATTTGTACATTGTACTTTGTACTTTGTACATTATTCGCGTCCTTCTTCCGCGCGCTTCTTCATCACGATGGAGGGCACGCTGATGCCGTCGGGGTTTTTCTCCGCATAAAACTTCTTCACCACGGCGGCGTCGGAGAAGTCGATGGTTTCATCCTTGAAAATCTGGTAATTCTCATGCCCCTTGCCGGCAATGAGCACGACATCGCCGGGGCGGGCGAGCTCCAGCGCCGCGCGGATCGCCTCCTCGCGGTCAGTGATGCGGTGCTGCTTCTCGGCGGGGATGCCGGGCATGATTTCGTCAATGATGCTCTCGGGGTCCTCCGAGCGGGGATTGTCGGAGGTCACGAGGCAGATGTCGCTGAAGCGCGCGGCAGCCTCGCCCATGAGCGGACGCTTGGTGCGGTCGCGGTCGCCGCCGCAGCCGAAGATGGTGATGAGACGCCCCGTGCGGCAGAGAGCCTTCATGGTGCGGCAGGCGTTCTCCACGGCATCGGGCGTGTGGGCGTAATCCACAAAGCTCTGCACATTGTTGACGCTGGCCACCAGCTCCAGACGGCCGGGCACCTGCGGGCTCTGCGCGAGGCAGGTGATGGCGTCGCGCAGGTTCACGCCCGCGGAGACCGTGCCCGCCAGCGCGGCCAGGCTGTTGGAGAGGTTGAAGGCGCCGATGAGCGGCGTGCGGACGAGGTAGCTCTTGCCCTGATAGTGCAGCTCGTACTGGCTGCCCTTGAGCGTCATCAGCTTGGGCACGGCGCGGAAATCCGCATCATCCGCCGTGCCGAAGGTGCGCACCTTCATGAGCGGGCGCATCTCCTCCGCCAGACGGCGGCCGTAGGCATCATCCGCATTGATGACGGCGACGGCCTTGTTGTCCTTGTTCGCCGCCATGGAGGTGAAGAGGAGCTTTTTGGCCTGATAGTAGCTCTCCATGTCGCCGTGGTAGTCGAGGTGGTCCTGCGTGAGGTTCGTAAAGATGCCCACGCGGAACTCCGTGCCAGCTGTGCGCTGCTGGTGCAGGGCGTGGGAGGAAACCTCCATGGCCACGGCGCGGCAGCCGTTCTTCACCATGCCGGCGAGCATGGTCTGCAACTCCGCACAGCCGGGCGTGGTGTTGTGGGAGGGGGTGCGCTTCGCGCCGTCATCGTACACGATGGTGCCGATGAGCCCCGCGCGCTGCCATGTGGCGCGGAAAATGGCGTTGGTGAGGTAGCTGATGGTGGTCTTGCCGTTGGTGCCCGTCACGCCGAGCATCACCATGCTCTGGGAGGGGAAGGCGTTCCACGCGCTCATGAGCATGCCGTCCGCCAGATGCGTGTCGGGGGTCTGAATCCACATCACATCCTTGGCCTTGGCCTCGTCCGTCACGGGCGTTTCCGCGACGATGGCCGTTGCCCCCGCCGCAATGGCGGCGGAGATGGCCGTGTGACCGTCAAACTGCGTGCCGCGCACGGCTACATAGCAGCTGCCGGGAATCACCTTGCGGCTGTCATCCGTGAGGAGGGAAAGCGGCTTTTTGAGCGCCCCCGTGATGGTGGCGTCGGGAACGATGGAGAAGAGGTGTTTCAGGTTCATGGCGGGATTTGTGATAAGAAATTTGAGATTTTTGATTTGTGATTGGGAAAATTCGTACGGCTGCGCCGCAGGGCTGACGAGGAAATGGTGAATGGCGGAGAGGAACGGAAGTGTTTGATAAAAGGTTAAGCTGTGTTTCGCGCTTTGCGTTTGGGAGTCTCCGCGCACGAAGTGCGCCGAACTTCCCCAATCACAAATCAAAAATCATATATTTTAAATCATCTATTCAGTTAGTTATTTCGTTTCAGAAGGGGGAGGATGACATCGGCCATGTCTTTGGCGACATCTTTTTCATGCGTGGCATAGGCGTGGAGAATGACGGCAATGACATAGGGCGTGTCGCCCTGATGCATGATGCGGACGAAAATGTGGTCGAAGAAATCCGGGGCTTCCGTTTCGTCCATGTCCCAGCCTGTATCGCAGGTGTTTGCGGAGAGCGTGCGGTTATTGAGGACGGAGCAGAGAACGGCGGCGGTTTCGGCGCTCACCACGCGGCGGTGCTCGGCGGGGAGGGTGGGGAGCATGCGCACGCCGTCGTTGAGCCGCAGACCTTGAATGACGCGCGGCGTGATGCGCTCCCCGCCGTTGGCAAGGGTGGCATACACGGAAGCGAGTTGCAGCAGGGAGACGCGCACACAGTCCGTGCCTGCCCCCATGGTCGCCAGAACGAGGGAATTCTGTCCGGGGACCTCTTCCAAATCCTCGATGTCGCAGGCGGAGTCACCTTGGATGCCGATGCCTGTCGGGTCGGCCAGACCGAAGGCTTCCAGCGTGCTTTGATAGAGGGCGGGACCGCAGGCAAGGGCGATGCGGGCGGCGGCGGGCTCGTTGCCCGCGGTCAGTGCCTCGCGCACGCTCATGCGGGCGGGCGCGCCCTCAGGAGCGATAAGGATGGGCTGGAAACCTGGTGGACGACAAACGAGGAGCATGCGGGCGGGCGCGCCCTCAGGAGCGATAAGGGCACAGGCATCCCCGTTCTCTTCCTCGATGGTGAAGGTGGCGGCATCCACCTCGCTGTCGAGCGTCAGAATGCCTTTGTCCAGAGCCGCCGCTGCAGCAAGGGGGACGAAGGTGGCACCGGGCATGAAGGCGGGGGAGAAGCTGAGGTCAAAGTCCGCTTCCTGATCGCTTTTCCGCACCAGAGCAAGCAGCTGCCCCGTGGCAGCGTTCATGACGATGGCGCTGCCCCAATGGCGATGCGTGGCGGTACGTGTTACGCCTGTTTCGGGATTCGTCAGGTAGACTTCCTCCTTGTTCTCTTCCGCCATGAGCGCGTCCATCTGCGCCTGCACGGCAGCTTGCACGCCCTCGTCCACCGTCATCACGAGGTTGCCCATCATCACCGCCTTCTCAGGCAACGGGCGCAGCATGGCCTCGACCTCGGGGGAATACGGCTCGGCATACACCGCAGCAGAGCTGAGGAGCAGGGTGAAGAGAAGGGAACGGAAACGGAGCATGGGCTTACTTGTCTTCGGTGGGTTGCAGCTGATATTCCTGAAGGAGCTGTTCGGCGGCGGCGCGGAACACGGGGGCGGCAACGGGGCCGCCGAAGAGCGGGGTGACCGACCCGTCTTCCGCGGAGGGAATCTGCCTGGCCAGCACGCGGGTGAACACCACGAACTGCGGGTCATCGGCGGGCAGCAGGGCGATGCAGGTAAGGTCGCGCACCTTGTCCGCACCCTCGCGGATGGACGCACCGGTCATGGCACCGATGCGGTAACCGGGGATAGCGGCCCACTGGGCAATGCCGCGGCCCACAGGACGGGGGTTTTTGAGGCAGGCGGCCTGCTCCAGCATGCGGAGAAGAGCGGCGGCGCTTTCTTCACTCATCACGCGCGTGCCCGCAACGGGGGGCGCATTTTTGTCCAAGCGGGCTTCGAGGCGCACGCCCTTGTTGGCAATGGCGGCATAAAAGGCCGTCATTTGCAGCGGGGTCACGCGGATGCCCTCGCCGTACGCCGCATGAACGAGAGAGAAAGACAGCTCACTGCTGAAGCCGAAGCGTGTCAGGTACTCATGGAACACGGGCAGCTTGGTCACCAGCGCCATGCGGGCAGCACCGGGGTGGCTCCCCTTGGCAACTGCCCCCCACAGGGGAAGGATTCCGAAGTTGTAGTGCCCGTCGGAAATCATTTTTCCCTCGGGTACCAAGAAGCGTTCGCAACTCACGCTCTGCTCGGGAGTCATGGCACCGGAATCCACCGCCGCTGCCGCGGTGATGAGGCTGAACGTATTTCCCGGTTCATAGGCGGAGAGCAGCGGGGAAGGCTCGTTCTCGAGGCAGCGCTCGGCCATGGCGAGAATCTCACCCGTCTTGGGGTCCATGATGAGCATGCCGCTGTTCACCAGCTCCCACACCCCTTCTTCGGGCGTGATGCCGTTCAGCGCGGCTTGGGCCATGGCCTGAACCTTCATGTTGATGGTGCGCACGGGTTCGCCCTGCGCCGTGCCGAGCAGCAGGGCGGCGGAAAGACTGAGGAGGAAAAGAGTGAAGCGTAACATGGCGGTTATCGTTTTTTCGTGGTTTCCGCGGTGGCGGCTTTGGCAGCTTCCTCGGCGGTGGCGCCTTCGGCCTTCTTCTTGAGGTAGGCCTCATACGCGGCGGGGTCGCTCGGCTGCATGTTGAGGAGATTGATGATGCGCTCGGCGGCGGCGTGGAAGATGGGCGCGGCGACCGTGCCGCCGCCGGGGTTGCAGTCCGTGGGGTGCGGCTCGTCGATGACGGTCATGATGACGAACTTGGGGTCGTCGATGGGCAGCACGCCCGCGAAGGAGACCGTATACAGCCCTTCGTAGTAGCCGCCGCCGTCCTTCACCTTCTTGGCGGTGCCCGTCTTGCCGCCGATGCGGAAACCGGGGATGGCCGCTGCCGTGGCGGTGCCGCGGCGCACGGGGTCGGGGTTCTTGGCCTGTGTGACGGTCTCCAGAGCGGTGCGGAGGTCCTTGGCGGTGGAGGGGTTCATGACGCGACAGACTTCCACAGGCTTGCACTCATCGTACACGGAGCCGTCCGCCGCGATGATTTTGTCGATGAGGCGGGGCTTCATGCGCACGCCGTCGTTGGCGATGGTGGCGTACACCATGGCCATGTGCAGCGGGGAGACGGCGACCGAATATCCGTACGCGATGCGGGAGAAGTTCACGATGTTGGAGCCGTCCGCCAGCAGGCAGGCACCGCCGCTGGGCAGGTCCACGCCCACGGGCTTGTCGAGGCCGTACTTCTCCACGTAGCTCTTGTAGTTCGGCCACTTGGCGGTCATGGCGATGTGTGCCGCGCCGGGGTTACTGGATTTCGCCAACACACCCCACACGGGCAGGGAGCCGTAGTTGAAGCGGCCGTCGTTGATGGGCTTGCTGCCGTAGCCCACGGAGAAGGGCGAGCAGTTGATATAGGAGTTGATGGAGAGCAGCTTTTTGTCCACCGCCGCCGTGACGGCCAGCACCTTGAAAGTGGAGCCCGGCTCGTAGCGCGTCTGCACGGCGAAGTTGAAGTCGCCCGTCAGCACATTGCCCTTCTCATCCTTGATTTTGCCGCGCTCAAACTTGCCGTCGGGGGTGATGAGTTCTTTCGTGTTGAGCTCGAAGGCGGGGCGGCTCACCATGGCGAGGATGTCGCCCGTCTTGGGATCCACGATAATCATGCAGCCGCGCTTGGCGCGGAAGTGGCGCATGCCCTTGTCCAGCTCCTGCTC
>CALBJX010000116.1 GCA_937893015.1 uncultured Verrucomicrobiales bacterium
AGCTGGTGGAGCAGGAGCATGCACACGCCGTTCATGGCATCGTTCTCCGTGGCGAAGGGGATAGCCTCGCGCGGGCCGTTCCAGTCGAAGGTGGAGTTGATGAGGGACTCCGCCATATCGCCGTTGGGGTAGAAGTCCGTCCAGTGACGCTGGCCCTGGAAACCGCCGCAGATGGCGTTGAAACCGAGACCTTCTTCCTCGCGGTCGATGGTCTTGAGGTAGGGGTTGCCGTGCATCATGTCGCGGAAGATAATCATCATGAGGATGCTCTCACGCAGCGTGCGCTCCTTCTCCTCCGGGGAGAGGATGAGGTCGGGGCGGTTGCGCTCCGGGCCGATGTGGATGTAGCGCTTGGCCCACTCCATGGCGAGCTCGAACTCCTTCTCGTCGTAAATCTTGAGCTCCATGCGGCGCTTGACTTCCGTCATGTCGACGGGCTGCACGCGCATGCCCAGGTAGTCCTCCCAGAAGGGCTGGTCCACAATGGAACCGCCGATGCCCATGGAGCAACCGCCGATGGAGAGGTAGCCCTTGCCTTTGAGGGTGGCGACGGCGATACCGGCGCGGGCGAAACGGAGAATCTTCTCGGCGACGTCCTCGGGGATGGAGGTGTCGTCGGCATCCTGCACTTCATGGCCGTAGATGGAGAAGGCGGGCACGCCCTTCTGCGCGTAGGCGGCGAGGGCGGCGGCGAGGTACACGGCGCCGGGGCGTTCCGTGCCGTTGAAGCCCCAGATGGCCTTGGGCGTGCGGTTGTCCGTCTCAAAGGTCTCGGTGATGTAGCACCAGCAGGGGGTCACGATGAGGGAGCAGCCCACGTTGTTCTCCGCGAACTTCTGGTTGGCGGCGGCGGCTTCCGCAGGACCGCCGATGCAGGTGTCGGCGATGATGCACTTGACGGGCTGGCCGTTGGCGTGCGTCACGTTGGCCTCGATGAGGGCGGCGGCGGCCTTGGCCATGTTCATGGTCTGATCCTCCAGAGATTCACGAACGCCGAGGCGGCGGCCGTCAATCGTCGGGCGAATCCCGATGGTGGGCAATGTATCGTACTTCATGATAAGATATATTGTTGGGTTTGAGAGAGGTTGTTATTTGCCCGTGTTGCGGAAACGGAAGCCGTACACGAGCACGATGAGCATGCAGGCGGCGAGGATGAAGTAGCAGCCGCGAAGCGAGGCTTCTTGGATGATACCCGTCACGTTGCCCGCGGCATCGGTGATTTCATGCTGACCGCTGTAGAGGCCGAACACGAGGGAGGAAAGAAGGTCGTTCTCCAGGCAGTAGGCAAAGACGGGCGGCACGGCGGCACCGCCGAGGATGCTCATCACGAGACCCGCCGCACCCAGCTTGGAATCCGGGCCGAGGTCGCGCAGCGCAATGCCGTAGATGGTGGGGAACATGAGGGAAAGGCAGGCGGAGATGGCCACCACGCAGAGCAGACCTGGCAGCGCGGGCAGGTAGACGGCACCCATGCTCAGCGCAATACCCACGAGGGCGAGCAGGCACATCATGTTGGCGGGGTTGTACTTCTTCATGAGCGCCGTGCAGATGAAGCGGAACACGATGAAGCAGCACATGGCCGCGATGTAGAAGTACATGGCGTTGGCATCCGAGCAGCCGTAGATGTAGTTGGCGTAGTGGATGACGTACACCCACGCGATGGTCTGCAGGCCCACGTAGAAGAACTGCGTGAAGACGCCCCAGCGGTAGCGGGGCAGTTTGGCGAGGTTGCAGAGGGAGGTCAGGAAGCTGTGCTCCTCGCCCTCCTCACCCTTGGCGGCGGCCACGGGGATATCCTTCACCTTGAAAGCCATCCACAGGCAGGCCACGATGACGGCGAGGCAGATGTAGGGGGAGACGAGCCAGATAATCTTGGTGTCGGCGGGGGCGTTTTCGATGTTGTCGAAAATCACGAACTTGGCGACCAGCAGACCGCAGAGGCAGCCCACGGGGTTGAACTGCTGCGCGAAGTTAAGGCGTCGTACCGCCGTTTCCCCCGGGCCCATGGCGAGCACGAAGGGGTTGCAGGTGGTCTCCAGAATGGAGCAGCCGCTGGCGTACACGAAGATGGAGCAGAGGCAGATTTCGTAGCTGTTAAACGCCGCCGCAGGCACATAGCCCAGCACGCCGATGAAGAACACGCCCAAGCCGAGCAGCACGCCCGCCTTGTAGCCGAACTTCTTGATGATGATGGAGGCGGGGATGGCGAGCACGGCATACGCGCCGTAGTGGGAGGAGACGGACATCACCGTGCCCATCTGCCCCAGCGCGGGGAAGATGCTCTCAAACGCCTTCACCAGCACCTCGGCCATGGCATTCACCAGACCCCAGAGGGCGAAGCAGCTCACCAGCATGAAGAACGCCGCACGATACTTGCGCGGCACAACGGGAGTCAGATCCTGACCGTCTTTGTGGCTCATATTGTCGTTAGCATACCATAACCCCGCGGTCAGTCAACCGAAAAAGTCCGCCGCGCACATTTCGGGTGCGCTCGTGCGCATGCAGGCTTTCTCGTGCGCGCGTGCGCGATGACCTTTTCGCCGTTCTTCTCCTTGACACGAACGCGCGGGGGGCGTACAATCCCTGCGGACGCGTGTGCGCCCCTATTGACTTATGTACAACGCTGATTTCAAGAATCGTCTCGTCACGGACCTCGCGGGCCTGAAGGCTGCGGGTCTCTACAAGCAGGAACGCTACATCGCCACCCCGCAGTTCTCCGAGGTGGGCCTGAAGGATGGCAGCAAGGTCATCAACATGTGCGCCAACAACTACCTCGGCCTCGCCAACCACCCCGAGCTCGAGAAGGCCGCCAAGGACGCCATCGACAAGTGGGGCTTCGGCATGGCGTCCGTGCGCTTCATCTGCGGCACGCAGACCCTGCACCAGCAGCTGGAGGAACGCCTCTCCGCCTTCCTCGGCACGGAGGACACCATCCTCTTCGGTTCCTGCTTCGATGCCAACGGCGGTCTCTTCGGCGCCCTGCTCGATAAGGAAGACGCCATCATCTCCGACGCGCTCAACCACGCCTCCATCATCGACGGCGTGCGCCT
>CALBJX010000117.1 GCA_937893015.1 uncultured Verrucomicrobiales bacterium
ACTCAAACTTCGTACATCGTACATCGTACTTCGTACATTCAGTTCGACAAATCCCAATTTGTCATTCCCTACCAATCCTCATTGCTCGCCCTGTGCCCTACAACAAGGCCGCCCGACTGCGGGAAGCAGCCGGGCGGCGGAAGGGAAAGCCCTGTGCGGGCGGCATCAGAAGTCGTAGCGCACGCCGATGTTGGCGCGGAAGTCGGTCTGATGGGAGCGGAACTCGGCATCCGCATCACCGAAGAGCGTGGTCTGCACGCCCACGGGGACGGAGAGACCCGTGCCGAGCTGCACGCCGAAGTCGCCGCTCTCTGCCCCCTTGGCGGTGAACTGATTGCCGCCGCCGATGAAGGTGAGGTCGGCCTCATCCGTGGCGTTGCCGAAGTGCTCGTTGAGCTGGGCGCGCAGTTCCAGCACGGTGTTGCGCTCGTAGACGGACTGCGAGAGCACCGCCTGATAGCGGGCACCGATGCCGACATTGCCGTAGAAGAGGTTGTTGGCGTCGTACTTCAGACCCGCGGTGCCGATGCTGCCGCTTTCCGTGAAGCTGCCCATCTTGGCGGAGGTCAGGCTCACGTTGATGATGGGCTGGAGAATCCGGCGGGCATCGTCATCCAAGGTGAAGATGTAGCCCAACTCGTAGTAGGCGGAGAAGGAGGTGCCGGAGGTGCTGCCGTCGCCCTTCATGCCGAGCACGGTGCGCTTGGTATCCACATCATCCATGCCGATGGTGAAGATGCCCAAGTGCGTCCAGTGCCCCTTCTGGTAGCGGCCGAAGAGGTTGACGTAGCAGCTCAGGGTGTCGGCGTCGAGGTTGTCCGCGCCCTTGCCCTTCAGGCTGCCGTTCTCCACGGAGAGGGCGGCGCCGACGGTCCAGTGCTCGTTGAGGTCGAGGTTGGCGCCCGCCGTGGCACCGTAGACGGAGGTGTCGTAGCCGGCCTTGTCGCCGTTCTGCCCGAGGGTGTGGTAGGCACCGTCCGCCTGCACCCAGGCCTGGATGTCGGCGTGGTCCCAGCCGCCGCGCAGCACACCTTCGCCGTGGCCGCCCATCTGGACGATGCGGTTGCGGAGGTTCTTCTGCACATCCTCAATGCCGCGGCGCTGGGCGTCGCTGAGGTTGGCGAGGGAGGCACCCGAGGCGGCGGAGAGGACCGTCTGACGCTGTTCCAGCGTGGGGTGGTAGACATCACCCACATAATTGAACACGTTCATGAGCTGACCATCGGCACCCGCCTGCATGGCGGCGTCGAGGTTGTCCATGGCGGCGGCGCGGTTGGGCGTGGAACGCAGGGAATCCATGATTTCTGCCTTGGCCTCGCGACCGTGGATGACAAGCTCGCGCCCGCCGTTCTCCACGCTCAGGGAGGCGATGGTGTAGGAGGCAATGTTGAACTGGCGCTTGTCCACATCGGCGGCATCGAAGTCCAGCGTCACACCATCACCCGTGGTGAGGAGGGTGTAGGACTGGCCCGCGGTGTCGAAGTAGAGATCTTCACCGTTAATGGTGAGGAAATCCGCGGAGAGCGTATCGGCCGTGGCTGTGCCGGTGATGGCGACGGAGTCCAGCGTGCTGCCGTGGGCCAGCGTGCCGTCGGCGGGCAGGGAGATGTAGGGCGTGGTGCCGCCGTCGAAGCTCATCTTGTTGTAGCCGCCCGCAAAGGAAACGGCATCCAGCACCTGCGTGCCCGCGGCGTTCACCACGGTATCGGCACCCACGGCGAAATTCTGCAGGGTGACGTTGTCGGCGAGGTTGACCGCCATGACATCCAGCGCTGCCGGGTTGCCGTCGCTCGTCACACCCGTGAAGGTATAGCCGCTGCCCACGGTGAGCGTGCCCGCCCCGGCCGTCGCCCCCGTGATGCCGGAGGTGGTGGCACCCGTGGTGGTCAGCAGGGCGTCCTCCATCACCACATCCTCCATCGCCACCATGGCGGAGGAGTCGGTGGTGATGTTGGCCACGCCGATTTCCAAGTGCTTGGCTGCCAGCGCAGAGCCCGCGCCGCTCATGGTGAGCATTTCCGCGGTGAGGTCCTCGTCCGCGTTTGCCAAAGAGCCGCCCGTGATGCTCAGGGTATCAAGGGTGGCCGCGCCCGTGCTCAGGGAGCTTGCGTCGCTGAGAGTCACAGTGGTACCCGAGGCGGCGGTGAGCGTCCCGACGTTCATCTTGGAAGCACCGGTCAGCTTCAGCTCGTCGCTCGTGAGGTCCACTTTATTCGCCTTGACTTCGGACTTCTTGGTGAGCTGAATACCCGTGGATTCCACGTCGCCCATCTCCGCAAGGATGCGGGAGGTGTAGGTATCATCAATGGTGATATCCTCGGCGGTGACGGTGAGACCGCCTGTCAGGGTCGTGGCGTGGATGGCGATATCCATGCCGTGCAGCACAGAGGTGTTCTCTGCCGTCTTGATGGTCGCCGTACCGCCGGGGGCGGGGGAGATGATGGCGTCCGTCACATGGTCCGCGGTGAGGGCGTGGGACGCGCCCTGCGCGGCGAGGTTCGTGGCGGTAAAGGCCGTGGCCGTCGTCTGCTTGCGAATGTTGACGTAGGTCTGCGGCGCCCCGGTCGTCATCTCGTCCACGCGCAGAGAGGTGCCGGAGAGGTGCGCCGCCGCCATGGTGCCGCGCACATTGGCGGTGCCGATTGTGGCGGTGCCGGCGTTGAGCGCGGCATTGGTGGTGACCTCCAGATTGCCGGCGGCGGTGAGCTCGTTCACGATGAGGGCGGTCTTATCACCCGTGGTGCCGCCGACGTTCACGGACGCAGCTCCTGTGGAGTTCAGCTTGTTGATGACGAAGGTGCCGTCACCGCTCACGCCGACCGGCTGGTTGGCAGAGGTGGCGGCCAGCTCCTTCAGCGCGATAGTGCTGCCGTCCGCATTGTGCAGGTCTACACCGCCTTCCGCGCGGATGGAGGAGGCGGCATCCGTCGTGGCGGCGGTCATGTCCAGCGTCTGGGTGAAGTGGGCGCCCGTCAGGCTGAGGGTGGAGCCGTCCGCAATGCTGAGCTTGGTGGTATTGATGCCGGCAGAGCCGAGCTGCAGCTCCACCTCGCCGCCGCCGACGATGCGCAGCCCCTCACCCTTGCCGATGGCGGTAGCACCCTGCTCCACAGTCATCTTCTTGCCCGCCGCCGCACCGAGACCGATGCTGCCCGCCAGTGTGGGATCGTCCACACTCAGGCCCACGTCGAGGCTGTTCTTGACTGTCCTGTCGCTCTCCGTGTAGAGCACGCCTTCCCCGCCGATGAAGGCAATCTTATCCGTGGAAAGCATGGGGCGCGGCTCAGGGTCCGTGCCGGGGATATCCGAGGAGTACTGGCCGGCGCTCAGACCCTCCAGCGAGGTGAGGCCGCTGATGTTCCATGCATCGCTGCCGCTGGGGATGATGGCCGTAATCGTGGTGGTGGCACCGGTGTTCAGGCTGCTGCCGCCGAAGTCAGTGTAGTTGCTGTTCGGCACGGTGCCGCTCAGGTCCACGCCCGTGTAGCTCTTGTTCTCAATGACGAAGGTCTTGGTGGCGCTCGTAATCGTGCCGCCCTCCACGGTGAGTGTCTTGGTGGCCAAATCGTAAGAGAGGGTCATGTGGACATCCACGTTGCGCATCTTGCCCATGCCGTCGGAGAGGATGCCGCCTTCATACGCGCTCAGCAGGCCCTTGTACTCCGTGTGGATGGCGGGGTTCACAATCACCAGCGAGCCGCCGGACATCATGAGGGCGAAACCACGGGTGAGGTCGGTGTAGTCCAGCCATGCCTTCTTTTCCGTGTTGAGGAGGCAGGACTGCGTGTTGGCGTTGTCCCAACTGAAAATGAGCTGGTTTTCCGTCGTTTTCCAGCCTGTGGCATCAATCACCATGGACCAGGACGGCTGCGTTTCCAACCCCGTGGGCAGGGTCAGCGAAACCATGTCATGGTAAGTGGTCGCGTGCCCCTCGGGAATGGAGGCGGAGCTTGTGCTGCCCAGCCACAAGGGGCTGTAGGTTGCGGTGCTCGGGTCAATATCCATCGCCATCGCAGCGGGAGCGGCGGCAAAGAACGCCATCGCCGCGATAACTGCGGCGCGGAGCTTGGTGGGGAGATGCAGTTTCATAATCGGAAAAGCGGTTGAGAAAACAGAAGGCGAGAATTCGCCATACCCCTATAGGATAGCAAAAACACAAGTACCCCCGCAAGCTCAAATCTCTTCTTTTTCAGAGAAAAACGCGGTTAGAGCGGCAAAAATGGGCGGGAAACGCGCGGGCACGCACTTCCTGCTTGCCAAAGGCGGGTCCATCCTCTAGGATAACAACATGATTCGCCGCATCGTTCTCTCTGCGTTGTTCTTTGTTGCCGCTGCTCTCTCCCACGCCGCCGACTGGGGTCCGCAGGCGGCGGACGGCTCCCTCTTCGGCTCGGCGGAGACGGGCAACTCCGTCTTCATGGGTCTTCCCTTCCACAAGGTGGATGAGACCACGCGCCGCCTGCAACAGGGGCGCATCGAGCTCGGTGAGCTGGAGTTCGGTGAGGTGTTGGTGAAATGCGCGGAGGACGGCGCGATTCAGTCCCTGCGCGTCATGATTTACAACAAGGGCGACGACGGCGACATCGATAAGGAGGGCTTCACCGCCAAGCAGAAGGAGGCCGCCGCCGCCATCGACAAGCTCACGGGCGTGAAAGGCCGCCCCGTCAACGTCGGCGCGGGCGACTCCGGCGTCAAGGTGAAGGCCGTTGTCTGGGAGACGGAGACGGCCGTGTTCCGCATGGAGTATTCCGCCGCGACGAAGGGCGGCTTCAAGGCCGAGTTCATCCGCCTCGACATCGGCCCCGATAAGGACGCCATCGCCCGCGGCGGTGCGCGCGATGCCGCCGCCAAGAGCAGCCTCAAAGGCAAGGTGAAGAAGGAGGAGGACGGCACCGTCTGGATTGAGGGCGTGCCCATGGTGGACCAGGGTCAGAAGGGCTACTGCGTGCCCGCCACGCTCTCCCGCCTCTTTGCCTACTACGGCATGGACGGCATCGACCAGCACGCGCTGGCCGCCCTCTGCAACTCGCAGGGCGACGGCGGCACCTCCACCGCCGACATGCAGGACGCCATGGAGCGCATCTGCAAAAAATTCCACATCCGCATCACCACGCTGGAGGACTACAACAGCATCGTCACCAGCATCTGCGACCCCTACAACAAGATTGCCAAGAAGAAAGATAAGCCCTTCATCTCCCCCGCCAACGACCCGCTGGCCGCTGCCGACCCCGAGATTCTGAAACAGGCGCGTGCACCCAAGCCCGCCGTGGTGGATAAGTGGATGAAGGACATCCGCAAGAGCATCGATGCCGGCATCCCCGTGCTCTGGGGTGTCAAGGTGGGCATCTACAAGGAGGAAGTCGGCCTGCCCCAGTCCCGCGGCGGCCACATGCGCATGATTATCGGCTACAACGCCAAGACCCGCAAAATCATCTACACCGATTCCTGGGGCGCCGGCCACGAGCGCAAGACCATCGATGCCGCCGAAGCCCTCAGCATGACCACGGGCCGCCACATCCTCAAGCCCAGCAAGTGAGGATTTGCGCACCTTCCGTCTTCGCCTGCGGCTACGCCGAGACATGGACGGCGCGAAATGAGGAAACCTGTCCGGCGCAAGCGTCAGACAGTTTTTTTATCCTTGCGACGACAGCCGCACTCTGTTTCCAAATCAAAATATCAAATCCCTCTTTGCCGGATCGCTCGATGGGATGTCAGTGTACTCAGACCAGGCTGACCTCTCTCACCCCTTCTCCCGCATGGCGGAGCACCAGCCAGCGGGTGTGCGGAGGCATCAGGCAGCCGTCAAAGCGGTCCGCCCATTCCACCAGCAACACGCTGCCGCCCGCGAGATATTCCTCCCACCCCATGCTGACGGCCTCCTCGGGTGTGCGCATGCGGTAGAAGTCGAAGTGCGCGGCAGGCAGACGGCCGTCGCGGTGCTCATGCACCAGCGAGAAGGTGGGGCTGGCCGCGGGGTCCGCCGCCCCCAAGCCCTCCAACACGCCTTGGATGAAATGCGTCTTGCCTGCCCCCAAATCCCCCACGAAGCCGAGCACATCTCCCGCCTCCAAACAGTCCGCAAAAGCGCGACCGAGAGCCACCATGGCGCCCTCGGACTCAATCGTCAGCGGGTCTGTTTTAAAAATTTTTTCCGTTTTTTGCATTTTTGTGTGAAATTTTTCTTGCCAAAAGCCTCGGCTTGTCTATAATGTGCCAGCCCGCATGAGCGGGTGCAACACCAAAATTCACAAAATTATGGCATACGCAGTGATCACTTCCGGCAGCAAGCAGTACCGGGTGACGGTCGGTGACAAGCTCACCGTGGACCGCATCTCCGGTCTGGAGAATGATGGCGAAGTCACCTTCGACAAGGTGCTCCTCGTCGAGAACGATGGTGCGACGACGGTCGGCACCCCCACGGTGGCCGGTGCTACGGTGACCGCCAAGGTCCTCGACGCTGAGGCCCGCGGTGCCAAGGGTATCGCCTTCAAGTTCAAGCGCCGCAAGGGCTTCCACAAGAAGAAGGGTTTCCGCGCCGCTCTCACGAAGGTCGAAATTACCGCTATCAACGCCTGATTATTAACCCCGTATATTTTCTAACAAGCTATGGCACATAAGAAAGGTCAAGGTTCCGTCCGCAATGGTCGCGATTCCCGCAGCAAGCGCCTCGGCGTGAAGAAGTTCGGCGGTCAGGAAGTGATTGCCGGCAACATCATCGTCCGCCAGCGCGGCACCAAGTTCCACCCCGGCAAGGGCG
>CALBJX010000118.1 GCA_937893015.1 uncultured Verrucomicrobiales bacterium
CTCTATTCACGCTTGCTTGCGCCGCTCTCGTGGCTCCTGCTTTCGCGGGTGAGGCTATCACCGAGCCGATTACGATTGCACTGCCTGACAGCGTTACTCCCGATGCTTCATTCCCGTGGAGAAAAAACATGTCTTCTTTCTCCGAGACGTTTAAAACCATCACTGAGCCCGGTTACTATTTCGGCTGGAATAATGGCACTAATGCCAGTGATATTGGCAACAAAGGGGCCAACAATGAAGGCAAACTGGTGACTTCTTCTGACCTCACCTCCGCTTCCGTTACCCTTCTGGGGCGCACACAACTTGCAGGCGACACCTTTGTCATGGTTCTCAAGGATAACGATCTCGTCGGCAAGGTCGTGAACAGCCTGACGTTGACTGGGTCGGGTACCCTTACCAGCACGGAGACAGTCGGTGGTGATTTTTATGTTGTCGTGTATGAGAATGGGGAACTGATCGGCTCTGCCAATTCTCACCTTGATAGCGCTAAAAGTAATAACGATGTTGTGACGACTCTGAATCTGGACAATGTTACCTTCACGGAAAACCATCGCATCGCCATTGCCTACAAGGGGGGACAAGGAACAGGTGCGAATCCCTACACCATCAACATTAAATCCCTGACGGTCACCCCCGAGCCCGCCACGGCGACGCTGAGCCTGCTGGCTCTGGCTGCTCTGGCTGCCCGCCGCAAGCGCCACTAAAGCGACACGGCAAAAAGCATTTCAAAAGCCCATCCGCGGAGGCGCGGATGGGCTTTTATAGTGCAAACTAAGAAAAAGGCTTTGTGATATACCTAGAGTAAACGACTTACAAGAAAAACCTGAAAATCGGGAGTAATACTCCTGATTTTCAGGTTTTTGCTTGACGACGACAAAAATCAGCGTTAATCTGTGCTCCGAGAAGCCCCCCCTCGTAGCACGATGAACGATACCCCCGCTTATCTCCCGCGCACCATCAGCCGGACATTGCAGAAACTCTCGGCTTTCTTCCCCTGCGTCCTCATCACGGGGGCGCGTCAGGTGGGAAAATCGACCCTGCTGCAGCATCTGCTGCCGAAGGGCATGAGGTACGTGACCTTGGATAACGTGGAGCTGGCGGCAGAAGCGCAGGAACGCCCCTTGGCCTTTCTGGAACGCATGGGAGCCCCTCTCTGCATCGATGAGATACAATATGCGCCCGCGCTCTTCCGCGCTATCAAGCAAAAGGTGGATGAGGAGCGCCGACCGGGCATGTATTGGCTGACGGGCTCGCAGCGGTTTCGCCTGATGAAGGGCGTGACGGAAAGCCTGTCGGGGCGTCTCGGTATTGTTGAGTTGTTTTCCCTTTCCCAAGCAGAAGCCGTAGGCCGAGGAGAGGAAAAGAACGAGGCGTTTCACCCGATTACGGCGACTGCGGAAGGAATGCCCGTCTGCGACCGAGAGACGCTTTTCCGCCGCATTTTCCGCGGCGGATACCCGGAGCTGATACAGCACCCCGAAATAGAGCCCGCCATGTTCTTTCAAGCCTATGTGCAGAGCTATGTGGAACGCGATGTGCAGGATCTCACCCAAGTGGGTAACAAGAGCGCCTTCGTCAAGCTGATGCGCTCTGCCGCATGGCGCAGCGGGCAACAGCTCGTATACAGCGATTTGGCCCGCGATGCAGGGGTATCCCCCAAGACGGCTAAAGAGTGGGTCTCTGTGCTGGAGGCCTCGGGTATCATCACTCTGCTGGAGCCCTACCACATCAACACCACGAAGCGACTCACCAAATCCCCCAAGCTCTATTTCATGGACACAGGGTTGTGCTGCTGGCTGGCGCACATTCATTCAGCCGAAGAGCTGGAGCACGGAGCCTTTGCAGGGGCCATGGCGGAGACATGGGCATTCGGGCAGTTGTTGCGCCGCTTCCACAATGCCGGGCAAATGCCGACGCTGAGTTACTATCGCGATTCCAACGGGGCCGAGGTGGATTTTTTGCTGGAGGACGGGAACATTATCTACCCCATGGAGGTGAAGAGCAGCAGCAGCCCGCACCGCAACGATTTGAAGGGCTGCCGCGCTATCCCCCTCGGCAAGGCAAAGCTTGGTGGAGGGCTCGTCCTCTGCACGACGGAGACAGAGACCGACCTCGGCTACGGGCACCGCTCTTTCCCGCTCTCTGCGCTGTAATCACAGAGAAATCCGCCACGAAAGCACACCGCGTCAAAACGTCCGAATAATCGGACGTTTTTTGTTTTATCGTTTTATGTATAGAACACGTCATCAGTCTGTTATGCGATTAATCCAGCCTACAGCATTTAAAATGCTGTATACTTCGCCCCGCAGGGATGGGCGCAATGCCAT
>CALBJX010000119.1 GCA_937893015.1 uncultured Verrucomicrobiales bacterium
CGCAGCCGCGCCTAAATTTGACTTCGTACATCGTACATCGTACTTCGTACATCCCGACAAATCCTCATTTGTCGCCCTGCTACATCTTCCAATCCACCTCAATCTTCTCCGTCTCTCCCTGCTTGTTTTCGTAGAGGACATAGCCGTGTTCGGCGCCGAACTTGTAGACCTCCATGGTCACCTTCACGTCGAAGCAGCAGTAGCGGGCGATGAGCATCATCTTTTCGGGGTCCCCCGTCTTTTCGTACTCCGCCCACCACTTGAGAGCATCCGTGCCCTCGGCGGTTTTGGAGTTGCCCTCCAGCGTGACCTTGGCGACGGAGTCGAGTTTCAGGCGGTGGCCCAGTTTCTCGGTGAGGTCGGTGCAGATGTCGAGATTGATGGTGGAGTGCGCGATATCCCAGAGCGAAAAGGCCTGCAACACGCCGTAGTCGAAGCCGATGTGGTTGTAGCCGACAACGAGGTCCGCTTCGCGCAGCTCCTGAATGAGCGCCTCCGCTTGGTCCTGCGTGTAGATGTGGTAGGCGTTGTCCTTGGTGGAGAAGGTCACGCCCACGGACATGCCCATCTTGGCGGTCTCATGCCAGCCGCCCACTTGGGCTGCGGAAAGGCGCGTTTCGAGGTCGAAATAAACAATGTTGCGCATGGGTATCGGGAGGGGTTCAGAGAGCGGCTCGGCGGAGTCCTTCGTACAAAACAATGGCCACGGAGGTGGAGAGGTTCAGCGAACGTGCATGTGCCCCCGGCATGGGGATACGGAGCGCGGTGTCGGGGTGTTGCTCAATCCAGCTTTCGGGCAGCCCCTTGGTCTCGGGTCCGAAGACGAGGTAGTCTCCGTCGCGGAGGGGCAGCGCGACATCCCAGATGTCGCCCTTGGCCTTGGTGGAGAGGTACCAGAAATGCGCACCGGGTTCGGCCTGTTGTTCCAGCTCCTCCATGCTGTCCCAGAGGTGCAGGTCGACATGCTGCCAGTAGTCCAGCCCGCAGCGGCGCACCTGTTTATCGTCGATGCTGAAACCGAGCGGGCGGATGAGGTGCAGGCGGGAGCCCGTTGCCACGGCCAGCCGGCCGGCCGCACCCGTGTTGTGCGGAATTTCAGGATGGTAGAGAACAATATGGAACACGGCTCCGCAAAATCACTGGGGTTACATGGCCCCTTTGCCGAAGAGCACGGCGGGGATGGTGCGCAGGAAGAGGACGATATCCAACCAGAAGCTCCAGTGGTCGATGTACTTGATGTCCTTCTCAATCATCTTTTGATAGCTGTTCTCGGCATTACTGCGGTCCTCAATCTGCCAATAGCAGGTGAGACCGGGCTTCACGCTCATGCGGCGGCGGTGCGCGAGGTCGGGCATCTCCTCTGTCTCATAGACGGCCAGCGGGCGGGGGCCGACGATGCTCATATCGCCCATCAGGATGTTGAGCACTTGGGGCAGCTCATCAATGGACATCTTGCGGATAAAGCGGCCGAAGGGGAAAATGCGCGGGTCGTTGTGGAGCTTGAAGAGCGGGCCGTCCATCTCGTTGCCCATCTGCTTCTTGATTTCCTCCAGCCGTTCTTCCGCGTCCGCGTACATGGAGCGGAACTTCCACATGCCGAAGGGTTTGCCGTACAGACCCGAACGCATCTGGCGGTAAAACACGGGCCCCTTGGGATCGCTGATTTTGATACCGATAGCCGTTATCACCCACAGCGGGAGCGAGCAGACAAGCATCAGCAGGGCCATCACGCGGTCGAACACCCCCTTGGCCAAGCGTTCCCACGAGTAGGGCGGCGTGGAGGTGAGGATGAGCATGTAGACGCCTTCCACCTCGTTGACGTCGGTTTTGAGCTCAATGGAGCGGTGCTCGTCGCGGCAGATGTAGATGTCGATGCCCTGCAACTCGCAGAGGTGGATGGTGGGCTCGTTGTCGTGGTAGGCGGAGATGCCGCCGAAGACGATGAGGTGGGAGACCGCGTTGGCGGCAATGAGCTTTTGGACATCCGCCATTTCCGTCTGCCCTGCGATGGAATGACCGACCACATGCATGCCGCGCCGCCAGTATCCGGGCAGTTTCTTCCATGCCGTATTGATTTTCTCCTCCGAGGTACCGGCGAGGATTACTTGGCGCAGGTCATTGGGATTGCGGTGGATGCGGAGCTTCCACATGCGCACCAGCAGGAAGCGAAGGAAAATGCAGACGGGAATACCCACCATGTTCACCAGCAGGATGTGGCTCACATAGGTGCTGTGCACGCGTAGGGTTTGGTAGAAGGCAACGGCACAGAGGTAGTACACCGTGAAGAGGAGCAGCTGGCGGAGCGCTGTGCTGATGCGCTGTACATTGCCGCGGTGGTAGAACCCGACCACATACAGCACGATGGGTACGAAGGTAATCGCCATCCCCGACAGGAAGGGCGACCACATGAGGATGTTGATGAGCTCCTCGACATGCCACCCCATGAACGGAGCGATGGCATTCGTCAGCTGGGGAGAATAGTATGCAAAGACCAGAGCCGCGAGAAAATCCGCGACGGAAGCAAACTGCACCAGAGAATTTTTGCCGACAGTGGTCATGTACGCGGGGATTGTACTCCATGCCGAACCGAGAAGCAAGCTCAAAAGTGCGGACCTGCGCACACGCACACGCCTAACGCCCGCGCGGCTTTTTTGCTTGCTATCCCGCGGGCCTTTGGTACAATACCCGCCAATATGAACCTTTACGAGAGTACCATGCTTATGTTGGCTTCGGTCGCAGCGTTCATGGGGATGGGGCACGCCGCTGACGCCCCCCATCCGGATTGGGAAAACCCGCAGAACCTGTTTCAGGGCCGCGAGGACTCCCGCGCCTTCTTTGTCCCTTTCGCCAACCGCGAGGAAGCGCTGAAAGGCCACCGCGAGGATTCGTCCCTCGTCCGTTCCCTCAACGGCACGTGGAAGTTCAACTGGGTGCCCTCCCCCGATAAGCGGCCCGTGGATTTCCACCGCCCCGATTTCGATGTCAGCGCATGGGCGGATATCGATGTGCCCTCCAACTGGCAGATGCGCGGCTACGGCACCCCCATCTACAGCAACCAGCGCTACACCTTCGTCCGCAACTGGCCGTATGTGATGAGCGAGCCGCAGAACGACAGCGAGAAGAAATACACGACCCCGCAGACGGAGCCGAACGCCGTGGGCTCCTACCGCCGCGACATCGAGCTGCCCGCCGACTGGAACGGGCGCGAGGTCTTCCTCCGCTTTGACGGCGTGGACTCCTTCTTCTACCTCTTTGTCAACGGCGAGAAGGTCGGCTTCTCCAAGGACAGCCGCACCGCCGCCGTGTTCGACATCACGAAGTATGTGCACCCCGGCACCAACACCATCGGCGTGGAGGTATACCGCTACTCCGACGGCTCCTATCTGGAGTGCCAGGACATGTGGCGCCTCTCCGGCATCTTCCGCGACGTCTACCTGTATACCACGCCTCGTGCGCTGGTGCGCGACTTCTTCGTGCACACGACCTTCCCCAAGAAGGAGGACGGCAGCACGGATTACCGCGCCTCGGACATCAGCATCGAGGTTGCCGTGGAGAACCGCACCGATGACCGCGCCAAGCTGAGCCTTGACGCCGAACTGGTGGATGCCGCCGGCAAGAGCCTTGCCCCCATGCACGCGGCCATTGCCGACCTCCTGCCCGGGGAAGAGCAGAACGTGGAGCTCAGCGCCTCTGTGCTGGACCCCGCCCTGTGGAGCGCGGAGAAGCCGAACCTCTACAAGCTCATCCTGACGCTGCGCAACGAGAAGGGCGAGGTGACGGAGACGATTGCCAAGAACATCGGTTTCCGCGAGGTGAAGCTGGAGGACGGCCGCTTCCTCGTGAACGGCATGCCCGTGAAGCTCAAGGGCGTGAACCGCCACGAAAGCCAGCATGCCAACGGCCACAGCGTTACCAAGGAAGAATGCCGTCAAGAGCTGCTCATCATGAAGCGCGGCAACATCAACCACATCCGCAACTCCCACTACCCGCAGCCGGACTTTTTCTACGAGATGTGCGACGAGCTCGGCATCTACGTCTGCGATGAGGCCAACATCGAATCCCACGGCTACTACTACGGCGAGGACTCCCTCTCCCACCCGCAGGAGTGGCGCGCCCAGCATGTGTGGCGCAACAAAAACATGGTGGAGCAGAGCAAGAACCACCCCTGCGTCGTCATCTGGTCCTACGGCAACGAAGCCGGCCCCGGCGACAACTTCGCCGCCGTGCGCGACTGGATTAAGAGCCGCGACACCTCCCGCGTCACACAGTACGAGCGCAACAACGATTTGGCGGACCTCTGCTCCAACCAGTACCCCAGCGTGAACTGGGCACGAGAAATCGCCTCCCGCAAGCTGCAGAAGCCGTGGTACATCTCCGAGTACGCCCACATCCTCTGCAACTCCATGGGCAACCTCAAGGACTATTGGGACGCCATCGACACCAGCGACTCCATCATCGGCGGCGGCATCTGGGAGTGGATCCACCAGAGCTATGACCAGGAGGTCACGCTGCCCGACGGCCGCACCGTCACCCGCCAGAGCTACGGCGGCGACCACGGCGAATACCCGCACGACGGCATCTTCTGCATCAAAGGCGTCATCTACAGCGACCGCACGCCCACCCCGCTCTATGCGGAAATCCGCAAGGCGCAGCAGAATGCAGACTTCACCATGCGCGGGCTCTCCGAGGACGGCTCCCACCTCCTCGTGGATATCCGCAACAAGCACCTCTTCACCGACCTGAGTGAGTACGACGGCACTTGGGAGCTGGCGGAGGAAGGCACCAACATCATTGCCTCCGGCACCTTTGCGCCGAGCGCTGCGCCCCTGCGCACCCTGCAGGTGCAGATTCCCACGGCGACCATGCAGCTGGATAAGCTCGCGGCCGACCGCCGCTACTTCCTCACCCTGCATCTGCGCCTCAAGGCGGATAACGCCTGGGCGGAGAAGGGCTACGTGATTGCCACGGAGCAGTTCGTGCTGCCCGAGAAGGTCACGCACTTCAACCCCAAGGCGCACTTCGTCTCCATCGACCCGAACGCCAAGCTGGAAGTCCGCAACCAGAACGGCCGCATGACGGTCACGGGCTCCTCCTTCACCATCACCATCGACAAGGCCACGGGCGGGCTCCGCAACTACATCGTGGACGGCAAGGAACTCATCGGCGACAAGCCGACGCTCTTCCTCAACGCCTTCCGCGCGCCGCTCGCCAACGATAAATGGGCCATGAACCAGTGGCTCAACAACGGCCTGCGCAACCTCACGCACGATGCCGCCCCGCTCATCGTCAAGCGTCTGGAGGGCGGTGCCGTGCTCATCTCCACGGATATCGAGAGCCGCGGCATCCGCAAGGAAGGCCTCGACAGCCGAGACTACGACAACGGCAAGTTCGAGCTCACGGACTTCGGCCCCGTCAAGGAGAGCGATTTTCACTTCACCACGCAGATGGTCTACACCATCCTGCCCAACGGCTACGTGAGCGTGCAGGCGGGCATCCAACCCAGCGAGGAAAAGGTCATCATGCCCAAGCTCGGCTACACCCTCGCCCTGCCGGAGCGTTACGGCAACGTGCGCTGGTATGGCCGCGGCCCCGGTGAAAACTACCCCGACCGCAAGGCGGGTGCCCCCGTCGGCATCTACGACCGCAAGGTTGCCGACATGGTGGAAAAATACCCCTTCCCCATGGAAATGGGCAACCGCATGGACTGCAAGTGGGTCGCCGCCACGGATAACGACGGCATCGGCCTGCTCATCTGCGCGGATCAGGACAGCAAGTTCAACTTCTCTGCGCTGCCCTACACCCCGCAGGCCATCTTCGCCGCCCCCCACCCGGAGGAGGTGGAGCCCGCACACGCCACCATCCTCAGCGTGGATGTGCTGACCCTCGGCCTCGGCGGTGCCGCTTGCGGCCCCCGCCCCATGGACCGCGATATCCCCCTCTCCGCGCCCACGACCATCTCCTTCTCCCTGCGCCCCATCCGCGTGAACCAGAAGGCCGATGAGCTCGCCCGCGATGCTCTGCCCCTCACGGGTGCCGTCACGCTCTCCCGCGACGGTTTGGGCTACATGCACGCCTCCTGCGCGGGGCGCGATGCCGACATCACCATCACCCTGCCCAACGGCGACGTGATGCCCTACACCGGCCCCTTCCTCCAGCGCGAAGAAGGTATTGTGCGTGCGGATGCCGTCAGCCCCGGCTGCCTTGCCGCGCCGCAGGTGTACCAGTACATCACGGAATGGAAGCCCGACAACCTGATGCGCATCGTCTCCTGCTCCAGCAGCGCGGGTCGTTCCGAATCCCCGTGGAGCCTCATCGACGGCCGCCGCGACACCTTCTGGCATTCCCGCTGGCACGAGCCCACGGCGCAGTACCCGCACGAGGTCGTCATTGACCTCGGCGCGAATTCCGAGCTGCGCGGCTTCGAGGTGACCCCGCGTCAGGGCCGCGCTTCCTCCCGCGTGCGCCGCATGGCTTTCTATCTTTCTCAGGACGGCAAAAACTGGGGCGATAAGCCCGCTGTGGAAGTCGAGCTCGCGGATGAAGACACCACGCAAAAGGTGCTGCTGCCCGAGTTCGCGGAGGCGAAGTTCTTCCGCATGGTCTTCCTGGAGCCCATGAAGGAGGGCGAACCCTACGCCGCTTTGGCAGAGGTGAAGCCCATCGTCAACCGCGTGGTGGGCGAGTACCCCGCGCACGCCTTCTTCTCCGTGGAGTATGTCTCCTCTGAGGATGACGAGGAAGGCCCCGCCCGCAATGTGCTGGACGGCAACCCCGACACCTACTGGATTACCATGACGGGGGTGACGGTGGCCAGCTTCCCGCACGATATCCGCCTCAACCTCGGTGAGGAACGCCGCCTGAAGGGCATCGTCTACCGCGGTGCGCCCATGGACGAAGGCCGCATCAAGGAATACGAAGTCTACGTCAGCCGCGACGGCGAGCACTGGGGCGAGGCTGTCGCCCGCGGCTCCTTCGCCGACTCCGACGAAAAGCAGGATGTGCTCTTCTTCGAGCCCACCGCCGCCAAGTACATTCGCGTGGTTGCCATCTCCGCCTACGGCGACGGCGACACCGCCACCATGAGCGAGCTGGACATCATCCCCGCGGAGTGATGCGGTTGTAAGAAGTATACCCCCGGCGCGGAAGCGCCGCGAAGAAAAGAAGCCGATCTGACCTGTGTGTCAGACCGGCTTCTTTGTCGTGCGACGTTTGAGAGCGTTCGTTACTGAATGCCGCTGCGCTCCAGCAACGCGGCGGGATTCGGGTCGCGGTGCATGAAGTCGCGGTAGAGCTCGGCGGCGGGGCGTGAGTTGCCCTGCGAGAGAATGCAGCGGCGGAAGTCGCGCCCCGTGGCGGGGTTGAAGATACCCTCTTCCTTGAAGCGCGAGAAGGCATCCGCCTCCAGCATCTCCGCCCACTTGTAGGAGTAGTAGCCCGCCTCGTAGCCGCCGTCGAAGATGTGGGAGAAGGCGCGCAGCATGCTGCTGCCCTGCTCCGTAGTCGGCACGCGGTAGTCGGCCAGCACCTCGCGGTCCAGCTCCTCGATGTCGCGGTCGAGGTACTGCGCCGTGTTCGTGTGCAGCTCAAGATCAATCTTGCCGAAGCTCAGCTGGCGCATGAAGAAGGTGGCGGCGCCGTAGTTGCGGGCGGCGAGCATTTTCCCTTGCAGCTCGGCGGGCATGGCCTCGCCCGTCTGCCAGTGGCGGGCGTAGCGGTTCATGGCCTCGGGCTCCCATGTCCAGTTCTCGTTGATTTGGCTCGGCAGCTCCACAAAGTCCCATGCCACGTTGCAGCCGCCCAGCGAGCGCACCTCCACGTCGGAGAGAATCTGGTGCATCAGGTGGCCGAACTCGTGGAAGATCGTCTCCACCTCGTAGTGGCTGAGCAGCGCGGGCTTGCCGTTCACGGGCTTGCTCAGGTTGCCGCACATGAAGGCCAGATGCGGTTCGCGAGCGTGGCCGCCCACAGGGGGAAGGCCCGTGGACAGCGGGTCCATCCACGCGCCCGCGCGCTTGGAATCGCGCGGGTACCAGTCCGCGTAGAAGGAGCCGAGGTGTTCGCCTGTTTCCTCATCATGCACCTCGTAATACAGCACCTCCGGGTGCCAGACTTCCATGGTGCCCGCGGGCAGGGCCTCGCCGGGCTTCAGGCAGGCGGTGGGCTTCGCCGTGAAGCGGATGCCGTACAGCCCGGCGTAGATGGAGAACATGCCGTCCAACACGCTCTGCATGGCGTAGTAGGGGCGCAGCTCCTCCGTGTCGAAATCGTAAAGGGCCTTGCGGCGTTTCTCCGTCCAGTAGGCTACGGACCAAGGCTCCAAGGCAGGAATGCTCGTTCCCGTCTGTTCCTCGGCATAGGCACGGACGGCTTCCTGCTCCGCGAGGAAGGCGGCCTTCACCTTGTCGTGCAGGTCGTTCACGAAGTCCAGCGCGCGTTGCCCGCTGCCCGCCATTCGGCGGTGCGTCACATAGTCGGAATACTTGTCGTAGCCGAGCAGCGCGGCTTTCTCCACGCGCAGGCGCAGAATCCTGTCGATGAGCGGGGCGTTGTCATACTTGCCCGTGCCCTTGGTGCCCATGGCGCGCCAGATGCGCTCGCGAAGAGAAGAGTTCTCCGCAAAGGTGAGCACGGGCTGCACGCTGGTGATTTGCAGGGTGAAACGCCACTGTGGCGCCTCCTCCGTGCCGTAGCCCTTGGCGAGAGCATCCTGGCGGGCGTTCTCCATGGCGGACTCGGGCAGGCCCGCGAGCTCCGCCTTGTCGGCGGTCACGTATTCCCATGCGTTGGTGGAATCGAGCACATTCTCCCCGAACTGCTGGGAGGCCTGCGCCAGCTCGGTGGAAAGCTCCACATAGCGGGCCTTCGCGGCGTCATCCAGCTCCGCGCCGTTTTCGCGGAAGTCGGCCAGCGTCTCTTGCACAAAGCGCTGCTTCACGGGCGAGAGCTCCGCCACCCAGGGCTGCTCGGCAGCCTTCTTCAGCACGGCGTAGAGCGCGGCATTCACCGTCAGGCTGCCGCTGTAGGTCACCACGGCGGGCATCAACTCGTTGAGTGCGGCGCGAATCTCGGGCTCATCCATCACGGAGCGCAGATGCACCAGCCGCTGCCAGCCGCGCATCAGCTCCGCGCCCGCGTTCTCCAGTGCCGCGAAGGTGTTCTCATACGTCGGCTCGGTGACGGCGCAGATGGCATCCACGGCGGCCTGCGCCTGCTCAATGGCAAAGGGGATATCGATGCGTGCCTGCGCGGGGGTCAGTTTCGACCACGCCACATTCAGCGTGTCCTGCAGAAAAGGGTGCTCTGTCATGCCCTCATCATACCGCAGACGCTCCCCGCCGTCAATGCCGAGGCGGAAGGAGAGAGGGAGAAATGAGCAGTTTGTCGAACTGAATGTACGAAGTACGATGTACGATGTACGA
>CALBJX010000120.1 GCA_937893015.1 uncultured Verrucomicrobiales bacterium
GGCGTAGATGTTGTAGGTGTTGTCACCCTGCTTGACGGCAATGAGCTTGCCGGGGGTAAAGTCACCCGTCACAACCACGTTATCCAGACCGGTGTAGGACTCCACATCCGTGAAGAGGAGGGTCATACCATTGGCTTCCAAATCGGAATAGTAGGCCTCACCGAGAGCAATCGTCGTGCCCGTGCCGAAGTCGATGGAGCAACCGAGGGTCACCACACCGCCGTTGAAGGCGAGGGTGCTCTGAGCAGCGATGACGAGGTCCGCATTGATGGAGGTGTCACCATTCACGGTCAGTGCGCTGGTGGTCAGCTGGCCGTCGTGGTTGTTAATCTCGATGGTGGAACCGGCGTTGAGCGTCAGCGTGTTGATGGTGGTGTCCTGCGCGATGGCAAGAGTCGCGCCGTCCACGGTGATGGCACCGCTCGTGGTGAGGGAGTTCAGGGAGAAATCCTCATCAGCGAACTTAAGCCCGATGCGATGAGCAGCCGTGCCGACCGTCAGGTCGTTCACCTCACCGCCGCCGGAGATGGTCATCGTCTTGTTGACGCCGGAAGCACCGACGTTGATGGTCAGGTTCTTACCCTCGCCCTGAATCTCACCGCTGATGACACCGTTGCCGTCACCGACGATGGTGGCATTGTCCGTCAGAATCAGGTTGCCGGCCAGTTCCACGCCGCTGTCACCCTGCATGCGGAGGTCGCCGCTGTAGGCGTAGCCGGCGGAGTTTTCCGTGTAAATATCGCTGCCGCCGATGTAGACATCGTTGTTCAGCGTGCCGCCCGTGAAGTAGAGCTGGCCCTTCGTGCCGATGATGATGTCACCGCCGTTAGCGTCGAGTGCCTCTGCGCTTGCGCCCTTAGCTTCCGTGCGGGCATTGCTCGTGCCGCCGCCCAAGACCGTTGCGCCGACAGCCGTGTCGGAAATCTTGTTGACCGCCACGTTGGAGTAGGTCACAGGAGATTCACCGCCGAGGTCCACCGTGATGTCGATGTTGCTCTTATTCGCGGCAGACACCACGCCCGTGCCGTCAATGGTGTAGGACACGATGTTGTGCGTGGTGGATTTGCAAGCCGTGTTTTCAAACACGGTCGCGCCATCCAGCGTTGCGAGCTTCACACCATTTTTGCCGATGGTGGCCATCAGCGTCACGGAACCCGTGCTTTCGGTATCCAGCGCAGCGATATCGGCGTAGGAGGCGGAAATGGTGCCGTAGTTGTTACCCTGCCAGTTAGCCGTCACCGAGCCGCCCGCCGTGGCGCGGGAGCCCCAAATAGCATTGTTGGCATTCTTCGTCAGCACCAAATCGGTGTTAGCGGAAACAGCAGACAGATTTGCCAGATTGAGCGTCACAAAGATAGGCGCTTCCGACATGGTGGTGGTCTGGCCCAGTGCCAGCGCGTCACCGGCACTATAGCTGGTGGTGTATGTCATGGCAGCCATCGCAGGGACCGCCATAACGGCGCCCAGCAAAGCTGCAAGGAACATAGTCTTTTTCATAATCGTATAGGATTGATGTTATTTGTTGTTATGCAGAAGTATACAGTAGTTCGTACGTTACTGAGCCGTAGACCTCTACGGGGGCAAGTATACAGCATTTGAAATGCTGTAGCAAGATGTTTTTGCAGAAATGATTGAAAAAAATGAGGTTAGGGGGTGCAGCGGAACAAAAAAGAGAATCGAGCATAGGCGGAGCGCAAAAGAGGCGGAAGAAACAGGCATTCCACCCGTTTTATCGCCTTGCGCTCCGACACAAGGCATACCCGGCTACTTAGCGTAGCAGGCCCCCTTCCCATCAAAACCCCGGCGGGCTCGGAGGGGGATTGAACATTGCCCCCGACAGGGGGCGAGAGCGCGAGATTTGCAACCGAGCTGAGATGGGAACTCTGTTTTCGCTGATAATGCGTTATCAACGGCTTACGCGTATCGGCATGCCTACAGCATTTCAAATGCTGTACACTAGCCCACGAAGCGTGCTGCCTGTTTCAACGTACGAGGAGCGGCTGCGGCTTCAACCAACAACAATATAACCAACTCATTAAGATGAAATTACATCTACCGAAAATGCTGTGTGTTGCGCTGCTGGCCGCTGTTTGCGGAACAGCATGGGCAGCCACGGAATACAATGGTGTGACCTATTCAGGTAACATCTACACACTTGAGACCACGGCAAGCGGCACGTTCCATAACCGCACCTTCAGCAACTACTACAAAAATGCAGAAGGTACATGGACCAGCTCGAAGACGTGGGGAGGCGCGGAAAAAAAATACTACCTCGGTGCTAACACAACTACTACCAACACATCTGACGGCAACGACTTCTGGCGCTTCGCCTTCGGTGATGGTGCCGGCAAGTATTCAACGCTCCGTCTCACCGGCGCAACGAGTGCCATATACAATGAGACACAGTTCTCCCCCTTTACGCTTGGCGGTTTGATCGTGGAGAGCGGCACCGGCAGCTACACCATCGGGCGTGCGCCTGCTGCCAAGGACTGCGCCATCACCCTTCAAGCGGAAAACGGCAAGAGTGCCAATATGAGCATCGGTGCTGATACCAATGTGTCTGTCGGTGCCAATGCCGGCAAGAATACGTTCACCGTCGCAACCGGAGGTACATGGGACATCGCAACCGGGAAAACGCTGACTGTCGCTCGCTTCACAAACACGGGAAATCCGACCGCCGCCACGTCAGGCGGTGCCTTCATTGTGAATGCCAATCAGACAATCAATCTCACCGGCGGTGGTACCGTTGACATCAAGACTGCTGATACCACGCTGAGCAGCGGTGCTTCATTCAATGTCGCGGAAGGTTCGACACTCAAGCTTTCCGGTGCGGTTAGCGTTGAACACAGCAACGGCAGCATCACAGACCGCGCTCGTGAACTGGGGAATGGTCTCGGCACTGCCGATATTTCTGCCACTATCGCTACCGGTTCCGGTACGGTAAACACCGATGCCGTGACATCTTGGACGCTGTCTGATTATACCGGCTCCTATGATGCCGCCACGCATACGCTGAGCTACAACGGTGATTCCAACACCTATTACTTCTACAACAATGGCGAGGGCGTTTCTATCTCTGACGCTGCCGGCGCCAAGTATGTGGTGATTGACACGTTGAATACGGAAAACGCCTTTGAATTGGGTGATGGTGCGCACACGTTCTCCTCTCTCACCATCAACAGCGGTCTGGTGACGACGACACACTCCGAAACGGATACTGACCATACGGGCTTTATCAAGAATGGTGATGTCATCATCAACAGCGGTGCTACTCTCCGCGTGGCCGGGGGGCATGATGCTCTGGGTTATACGGCTAATACCTGTGTTAAGAGCGTGACTCTCAATGGTTCCGCCGAGGGTACGGCTACGCTGGATTTGGCGCAGACAACGGACTATAGTGCAACAATGAAGTCTAACGTCATCATGAATGGCCATGCGGCTATTACGGGTGAGAAAGGCTTTAACACATACGGCGGTGCTATTACCGTGTCCGGCACGGATAACAGCATTGAAAAGATGCTTATCCGCAATGCTGTCACGGTGACAGTCTCTGCCGGCAGCGAGCTGACGATTGACACGGTGAGCAAGTATGCTGATAACACGACCGCTGTTATGACGCTGGCCGGTCGCGGCACCACGACCGTGAACAATGCATCCTCCTTCGGTGGCGTGAATCTGACAGGCGGCAGCCTTGTGCTGAAGGCTGATGCAACAATGACAACTCTCACCACTGGGGAGGGTTCGGCTAACTCCACCGTGACCGTTGCAGAGGGTGCTACCCTCAATATCGGGGGCGAGCTGCGCAACAGCTGGGGTATTAAGACTCTGACCGTGAACGGCACAATCAACACAACGGACTTCATCGTGTCCACCGGTGGCATGGTCAACACCATCAACGGCAAGGGTACTATCAATGCCAACAGCCTGAAGGTTGCCAATCAGACGACCAAGGCTGCATTCTCCGGCGTGACTCTGAATCTGGGCAGTGGCGGCGTGACGACTGATACCACCAAGACCATCGAATTCAGCGACATGACGGTTGGCGTGCGTGAAGGTTCCGAAGGGTGGTCTGCCACCGTCAACACCATCTCCTTGGCCGGCAAGAATACGGGTACTGACTTCCACACCGAAGACGGTCAGACCATCACCCTGAGCGGCAACCTGAGTGGCGCGGGTAAGTTGGTGAAGAGCGGTGAAGGCACGCTTGTTCTCTCCGGCAACAACACCTACACCGGCGACACCATTGTCAACGGCGGTACGCTTGAGCTGAACCACGCCAACGCGCTTGGTACGGGCGCTCTGGTGCTCAACGATGGTATTGTCACGGCCGAGAGCGCTCTCAACGTGACGGTGACGAGCCTGACTCTTAATGCAGGTACGACCATTGAAATCGGTGAAGACCATACCGGTCAGCTGACCACCAGCGCTCTGACCGTGAATGGCGACTCCACCATCAATGCGGATCTCGTCATCGCTGCGCAGAGCACCCTCACCTTCAACGATGGTGTAGTGACCCTCGGTTGCTCCATCGACTTCGGCACGGGCACGACGATTGCTCTCGGCGAGGCCTACTACGACCAGCTGGAAAGCAATGGTATGGCTCTCATCTTCAGGGATGTGGAGTCCTACACCGGTCTGGATAACGTGGTCGTGACGGGTGACTTTACCCCCGGCAAGCTCATTGCCGTCAAGCAGGGTAACAACACCTACAACATCTACGCT
>CALBJX010000121.1 GCA_937893015.1 uncultured Verrucomicrobiales bacterium
GGCCGATGAGCAGGTAGGAGGAGAAGCCCACCATTTCCCAACCGATGAAGGTCATGGCGAGGTTGTCCGCCAGCACGATGCAGGTCATGCTGAACATGAAGATGCTCAGACCCGCGAAGTAGCGGCTGTGGTTGGAGTCGTCACCCTTCATGTAGCCCACGGAGAAGATGTGGACGAGCAGGCCGATTCCCGTGACGACGAGCATCATGCGCAGGGCGAGCGGGTCCATCAGCAGACCGAGGTGCAGGGAAATCTGCTCCGTTGCGGCGGGCAGCCAAGTGTACACGCCGGGCGTGCCTGTCTGCAGACCGCAGAGGTAGGCGACGCAGAGCGCGAAGGTGGCGGCGGCGGAGAGGATGGAGACCGCAGCGGCGCACTTGGCGCACTTGCGGAAGACCACCCAGTCGATAACGGCTGCCAGCAGGGGCAGCAGGAGGAAGAGCCAGGGAAGATTCTGAATCATGGTATCGGGGGTGGGTTAGTCTTTCAGGGAGGTGAGCTCTGTGCTCTCCACGGACTTGCGGGAGCGGAACATGGCGACGATGAGAGCGAGGCCGATGGCAACCTCGGCGGCGGCGATGCCCGTGACGAAGAGGGAGAGCACCTGCGCGTCATAGACGGGCAGACCCTCGGTCCCCTGGGCGCGGGAGAAGGCGACAAGCGAGACGTTGGCGGCGGTGAGCATCATTTCCAGGCACATGAACACCACGAGGATGTTGCGGCGGATGAGCACGCCGGCCAGACCGACGGAGAAGAGCAGACCCGAGAAAATCAGATAATGAGCTAACGGAATCATGGTTGATAAGGGGTGTTAGTCTTTGCGATACTTGCGGGCGAGGGCCATGGCACCGACCGAACCGGAGAGCAGGGCGAAGCCGAGGATGACGAAGGGGATGTTGTACTGCGTGAACAGGCTGTGGCCGATGAGCTTCACGTCGGGGTAGCTCGTGGCGTTGGCGCACTGCTCAGGCGTGAGCTCGGGGTTCAGCGCCTTGGCGGCGGACACGGGGCTCATGGCGGGCAGGGGACCGCCGAAGCGGGCCGCCAGCGGCGCGGGCTCACCCTGCTCGGGGGCGGAGAGACTCAGCTCGCCGATGTTGTCCCAGAGGGTTTTGGCGGGGCAGGTGCCGTCATGCGCACCGGGGAGCTGCAGGGAGATGCTGCACACCATGCCGGCGAACACGGCCCCGACAAGGATGCCCGAGACGGCGGGCAGCCAGGCGTGGGCGCGGCTTTCCTCCGCCTTGATGTCGAGCATCATGATGACGAAGAGGAAGAGCACCAGAATGGCACCCGCGTATACGATGACCTGCACGATGCCGAGGAACTGCGCACCGATGCCGAAGAAGATGGCGGCGACGAGCGCGAAGCACAGCGCCATGCTCATGGCGGAGTTCACGGGGTTGCGGGAGCCGACCACGCACAGGGCGCAGATGAGTGCCAGCAGGGCGAAGACGTAGAAGATGATTTGGCAGAGAGCGGATTCAAACATAATCGTATCTTATTTATATTGGTTCCACTTGTTGACAAGACCCTTGCGGGTGCCGCCGAGACGATAGAGCGTCTCCTTGTTGCGGATGGCATCCTTGCGGTCCTGCGGGGTGATGAGGTATTCCTTGGAGAGGAAGATGGCCTGCTCGGGGCAGACTTCCTGACACATGCCGCAGTAGATGCAGCGCAGCATGTCGATTTCGAACTCGGCGGGGGCCTTTTCCTGCTTGGCGCAGGAGGAGGTCTCATCCACCGCACCGGGGGTCACCTTGATGGCGCGGGCAGGGCAGATGAACTCGCAGAGCTGGCAGGAGACGCAGCGTTCGCGTCCGTCTTCACCGCGCACCAGCGTGGGCGCACCGCGGTAATATTCGGGCATGCGGGCATCCCAACGTTCCTCGGGGAACTGCATGCAGACGCCGACGCCTTCTTGAGAAAAGTCGCCCTTGCCGCGGCTCTTGCGGAGCAGGGAGAGCGCCATGTGCTTGAAGGTGATGCCGAGCCCCTTCACCAGCTCCACCACATAGATGCGGTCGAGCAGGCTGAACTTCGGGCGTTTGATGGTAATGTAAGCCATAGTCGGAGAAAAGCAGAGGTTACTGGATGAAGTAGAGAACGGCGGCGGCAAGGAAGATGTTGGCAACCGCCAGCTCAAGGAAGACGAGCCAGCCGAGCTTCATCACCTGGTCCCAACGGAAACGGGGCAGCGTCCAACGCACCCACACGAAGAAGAAGATGAAGGCGAGGAGCTTGACGAGGAACATGCAGAACTGCGCCGTCACCGCCCACCACTGACCGCAGTGTTCGGCAATCCACGCATCCGCGCCGAAGCCCACGCTCCAACCGCCGAGGTAGAGCGTCACCACGATGGCGGAGCCGATGACCATGGCGGCGTATTCACCCATGAAGAAGGAGGCGAACTTCATGGAGGAGTATTCCGTGTGGTAGCCGCCCACGAGGTCGGTTTCACACTCGGCCATATCGAAGGGCGTGCGGTTGGCTTCCGCGAACACGCAGGTCACGAAGATGAGGAAGCTCAGTGCCATGGGGACCATCATCGCCCAACGCTGCAGGGAGAGACCCTCGCCCCAGAGGGGCAGCAGTGTCCAGCCGTCGGTGGCCTGCATCTGCACGATTTCCTGCAGATTGAGGGTGCCGAACATCATCAGCAGCGGGATGACGGACAGACCCATGGACACCTCGTAGGAGATGAGCTGGGCCGTGGCACGCAGACCGCCGAGGAAGGGGTACTTGGAGTTGGAGGACCAACCCGCCAGCGTCAGGCCGTACACGGAGAGACCGGACACGGCGAAAATCCACAGCGGGCCGATGCCGAGATTGGCCACGCACATGGAGATGGTGCCGTAGGCGGTATCCACGCTGCTGGCGAAGGGGATGACGGCCGCGCTCACCATGGGCGGGCCGAGCACCAGCATGGGCGCGATAATGAAGTACAGCTTGCGGACGTAGGAGGGGGTGAACTCCTGCTTGAGGAAGAGCTTGCCGCCGTCCAGACAGGGCTGGATGAGACCGAAGGTCGGGATTTCGCGGTCAAGGCGCAGCCACGTGCAGAGCTTGGCAATCCAAGAGGTCTCAGGGATGCCGAAGAAGTGCAGCAGGTTCTTGAGCGGCTGCTTCTCCTTGCTGCCCAGACGCTTGAGCAGGAACAGGGGCAGACCGGCGCGGTTGGGGCCGGGGCGGTCCTGAATCCAGCCGGCAACGCGGCGTTCAATCCACACGGAGAGCACCACGAATGCCAGAATGACGGCAAACATGAGCACCAGCTTGAGGATGGTGGCGATGAGATAGAACCAGATGGGGTTGCTCATCAGGTCGTTCCACCAGTTGCAAATAAAGGTCATATCAGTGTTCGGTGTGGGGTTGAGGATTACTTCTTAGCCTTTTCGCGCTCGATGAGGGGGATGGTGACACCCGTTTCGATGATGGCCTTGCCTTCGTTGCCGATATTGCCCCAGGTGAGGCCGTGCATGGGTTCGAACTCCAGCGCCATCTGTTCCAGCACCGCCATGGGGCTGGGGCAGGCGATGACGTTCACGCAGTCGCAGCCGAGGCTCTGCGAGATGGAGCGGTAGATGTCCCAGTCGGAACGGGCTTCGCCCATGGGCTCGATGGCCTTGTTGAGGCGCTGGATGCGGCCCGCGACGTTAATCATGGTGCCGTACTTCTCCGCGAAGGTCACACCGGGCAGCACGACATCGGCGGCCTTGGTGGTGGCGTTCTCGCTGTGGGAGACGCAGAGCAGGTAGTCCAGACCCGCGAGGTCTTCCGCCGTGAAACCGGCTTCGGGGCTCGTGAGGTCTTCGCCCAGGGCGATGAGGAAGCGGATGCTGCCGTTGCGCACGCCGCGGCGGATGGCGCTCAGGCCCTTGCCTTCCTTGCCGAGGATGAGCTTGGCACCCGTGCTGTTCGGGTTGCGGTCGGTGGAGACGAGCAGGTGGTCGGCCTCACCCGTGCGGGCGACGATGTCGAGCTTCGTGATGCCGAGCTGCTTGGCGAGTGCGCGCACCATGTAGAGTTCTTCGTTCGTCATGCGGGCGCTGGCAATCATGGCGACCTCCGTGGGGGCGCACTTGTGCAGCTGCTCGGTGACGAGGTTAATCGTGGCATCCCACGTGGAGGGGCGCTGGTCGGCACCCGCATCCGTGCGGACAAGCGGGGTGGTGATGCGCTCGGCGGCGTTGATGTACTTGTAGGCAAGGCGGGCGTCATCGGGCATCCAGCAGCTGTTCACCTCGTCGTTCTGGCGCGGGGTGATGCGGTAGACCTGCTGCTCGCGCGTCCAGATGTTGATGTTGGTGCCCGTGCCGTTGGTGACATCGATGGTGGGCGTGCTCTTGAGGAACCACACGCGCATCTTGAAGCGGAAGTCCTTGCTCGTCATGGCGCCCACGGGGCAGATGTCCACGACGTTCATGGAATAGTTGCTGTCCAGCTCCGTGCCGGGGTAGCAGGAGATGGCGTTGTGCGTGCCGCGACCGACGACACCCAGCACTTCCTCGCCCACGATTTCCTTCATGAAGCGCACGCAGCGGCGGCAGAGCACGCAGCGTTCCTGGTCGAGGTTGACGCGGGGCCCGATGGAGAGGTTCTTGCCCTTCTTGGTCTTGGATTCCGTGAAGCGGTGCGTGCCGCGGCCGTAGTCGGCGGTGTACTCTTGCAGCTTGCATTCACCGGCTTGGTCGCAGATGGGGCAGTCCAGCGGGTGGTTGCTCAGCAGGAACTCCAGCACGCCGCGGCGGGCTTCGGCGGTCAGCTTGCTGTCCGTGCGGATACCCATGTTTTCCGCCACGGTGTTGGCGCAGGCGATGACGGCGCGGGGCATCCAGCTGATGGTCTGGTAGCCGTCTTCATTGTACTGCGGGGTGGCACCGGGAGCCAAGCGCGGGGGCATGCCCTGCTCGACCAGGCACATGCGGCAGGAGCCCGCCACGGAGAGCTTGGGGTGGTAGCAGAAGCAGGGAACGTGCGCACCCACGGAGTTGCAGGCGTCCGCAATGCGGGTTCCCTTGGGGAAACGGTACCATTTGCCGTTGATTTGGACGTTCACCTTGCCTTCGGCAGCAGCGGCGTCCTTCGGCAGCATAGAGGGTTCTGTGCTCATGTCGGGAAAGGGGTGTGTTAGTCTTCGCGGGTCAGGAACTTGCGGGCCTCGGCCGCCTCGGGAGAGTGCGGTTTTTCCGCGTTGATGGGTTTGGTGAGAGCGAGGAACTCGTCACGGAACTTGGTGGTGAAAGCCTGCGTGGGCCAGGAGCAGGCCTCGCCGAAGGCGCAGACCGTGCGGCCGCAGATGTTGTCCGCCACGGACTTGAGCAGGTCGACATCCTCCGGTGCGCCCTTGCCCTCGCAAATGCGGGTGGAGAGCTTGAGCATCCACGGGTTGCCTTCGCGGCAGGGGGAGCACTGGCCGCAGGATTCCCACGCAAAGAAGCGGTTGAGGTTGTTGAGCATCTTGGGCATGCTGCGGGTGTCGTCCATCACGATGACACCGCCGGAGCCGCTCATGGAGCCGTGCTGGGCGATGGAGTCGAGGTCCATCGGCACGTCGAAAATCGTCATCTTGCGCACGGAGCCGTCGGGGTTGCGGCCCTTCAGCACTTCGTCGCAGCGCATGACCTTGGCGGAAGCACCGCCGGGGATGATGGCCTTGAAGGTGCGACCCTTCTTGGGACCTCCGCAGATGTCGTAGAGCAGCTCGCCGTAGGTGATGGAGCCGCTGACGATTTCGTACACGCCGGGGCGTTTCACGTCACCGGACACGCCGATGATGCGCGTGCCGGGGGAACGCTGGGCACCCTCCGCGGCGTAGGCCTCGCCGCCGCGCATCATGACCTGACGCACTTGGCAGAGGGATTCGACGTTGTTGACGATGGTGGGGCAGCCGTACAGACCGATGGCCGCGGGGAAGAAGGGGGGCTTGATGCGGGGGTAGGGGCGCACACCCTCGATGGAGTTGATGAGGCCTGTTTCCTCACCGCAGATGTAAGCGCCTGCGCCGCGGTGCAGCACAATCTTGAGGTCGAAGCCCTTGCCGAGAATGTTCTCGCCGAGGAAGCCGGCCTTTTCAGCCTCCTTGATGGCTTTCTGGACAATCTGCGCCGCTTCGGGGAACTCCTCGCGCATGTAGATGACGGCGAAGTGCGCCTGCACGGCGTAGCACGCGATAATCATGCCCTCCAGCAGCTGGTGCGGGTCTTGGTGCACGATGAAGCGGTCCTTGAAGGTGCCGGGTTCGGATTCATCGCAGTTGCAGACGAGGTAGACGGGCTTGGTGTTGCCGCGGGGGATGAAGGTCCATTTCACACCCGTGGGGAAACCGGCGCCGCCGCGGCCGCGCAGGCCGCTCTTCTTCACCTCGTTGATGACGTCGGCGGGTTCCATCTCCATGACCTTCTTGAGGGTCTCATAGCCCCCGTCCTTCATGAAGCACTTGATGGAGGGGGTGTAGCCCTCGCGGTTGATGTTGCGGAAAATGCGGCGCGTCTCCTTGGGATGCGGTTCCTTTCCGGGCAGGTAAGTGATGTCGCTCATGGTTCGCAAGGGGGTCAGGCGTTAATGGTGTTCTTCTTGAGGAAGTTGATGAGCTTGTCGGCCTTGGCGGGCGTCATCTCTTGGTGCAGCGCGTCGTTCACCATCACATTGGGACCGAAGCCGCAGTTGGCGAGACATTCCACCGCCTCGATGGAGAACATGCCGTCCTCGGAGATGCCCATGGGCTCTTCATCCGTGAGGGAGGCGGGGTCCACGCCGATTTTCTTGCAGATGTGGGCCAGCAGCTCCTCACCGCCGCCCATGGCGCAGGCGATGGTGCGGCAGACGCGGAAGTGGAACTTGCCGGGGCACTTGCGGTGGATGCCGGGGTAGAAGGTTACGATGCTCGCCACATGGATGGGCGTGCTCTTGCACATCTCGGCAATCCACGGCATGGATTCGGGGCAGACGTAGCCGAACTTCTCCTGAATCATGTGGATGATGGGCAGCACGGCGGACTGTTCCTTGCCTTCGGGGTACTGAGCCACGAGAGCCTGCGCTTCCTTGACGAGCGCGGCAGTCACCTTGAACTTCGGGAAGTATTGCTCGCCCGGAGAGGGGATGGGAGCCGTGACGGCTTCAATCGCATTGGGGGTTTCAGACATGAGAGATGGGAGTTTCGGTTAAAGTTAGCGGTCGCATTCGCCCTGCACGAAGTCGAAGGAGCCGAGGATGGCACCGATATCGGAAACAAGGTGGCCGGGCAGCAGCTCGGGCAGGATGGAAAGCGTGCAGTAGGAGGGGCTGCGCATCTTCAGGCGGTTGGCGATGCCGCCGCCCTTGGAATCGAGGAAGAAGCCGAGCTCGCCCTTGGGGTTTTCCGCGGCGAAGTAGACCTGCCCTGCGGGGGCGTTCACGCACTGCGTGGAGACCATGAACTGGCGGATGAGCTCTTCCATGCCCATCATCGCGGCTTCCTTGGGGGGCAGAATGCCCTTGTCCTGCTGCACCCAGATGGGGCCGCTCGGCAGCTTGGCGATAACCTGGCGGATGATGCGGACGGACTGGCGGATTTCCTCCATGCGCACTTGGAAGCGGGCGTAGCAGTCGCCCTCCGTCGCCACGGGGACATCGAACTCGTAGTTTTCGTAGCCGAGGTAGGGGTTCGTCTTGCGCAGGTCGCGCTGCACGCCGCTGGCGCGCAGGTTGTTGCCCGTCATGCCGCAGCGCAGCGCCATCTCCTTGGAGATGACACCCACGCCCACCAGACGGTCGATGAACACTTTGTTGTGGAGGAGGAGTTTCTCCATCTCGTCCACGGTCTTGAGCGCGTGGTCGCAGAAGTCGAGGATTTGCTTCTCAATGCCCTTGGGCAGGTCGCGCGTCATGCCGCCGATGCGGGTGTAGCTGGAGGTGAAGCGTGCGCCGCAAATCTGTTCGTAGAGGTTATGCACACGTTCCTTTTCCTCGAAAGCGTAGAGGAAGGCGGTCATGGCACCCGTGTCCATGGCGAACACGCCCGTGCCGAGGAAGCAGGAGGAGATGCGGGACAGCTCGCAGCAGAGCACACGGATGGCCTGCCCGCGTTCCGGTAGCTCCCAGCCGAGCAGTTTTTCCACCGCGCAGGCGTAGGCGATGTTGTTGCTCATGGGGGCGAGGTAGTCCATGCGGTCCGTGTAGGTCACGAACTGGTTGTAGTGGCAGTTCTCCGCGATTTTCTCCATGCCGCGGTGCAGGTAGCCGATGATGGGGTCGCAGGACACAATCTCCTCACCGTCAATGACAATCTTGAGGCGCAACACGCCGTGTGTCGCGGGGTGGGAGGGACCCACATTCAGGGTCACGAGCTCGCCGTGGTCATCTGCATCGTTGGTCAGATAATCCGCTGCAGCCGTTGCAGCGTCAGGCACTTGTAAGATTTTTGTCGTGTTCATAAGCAGAGAATACGGGGCCACCTGCGGCCACTTTTGCGCGTGGCTATTAAACACCCAAACCCTCCCCGTTTCAAGCCTAAAGTCGCACCGAGCAGGAGAAAATATCGGGCGGGAATGTGTTAGTGTCAACTAACCTTTTTGCCTGTTACAAGCATGGGGGTGTGCGCGAGGGGTGGGGACAAGCTACAGGTACTCCGCGCCCTGCCACCATCCGGCCCTACGGCTGGGGGGCATCCCGCCCTATGTTCGCTTACTCCTTGGGACTCTGAGAAGAAATCGCTGAGTATCTTGATGCAGTTAAGTGCCCTTGGACGTAAGGGGCACGCAGAGATAAGTGGAGAGTTGTTTTTTAATAGGTGCAGTGGGGCGTAATCCCGCCACTGTACTTGTCGGGTCCTTAATCGGTGGAGCAGCCGGATCTATGGCGGGCGAAAAGGCCGTTGACGTGATGTGGGATATGTTCGGCAAATAAAGAAGATGTTTCTTCAGTAATCGAACGATAGGTAACCTGTCTCTGCAAAACATTGTTGCTAAACTTGTACCACGCAGTAGAGAGCCTTTTCTCTGCTGCGTGGTCTCTTTTCTTATAAGGAGTTGCGTGTGTTCGAAAATTCGATAACAAAACTTGATTGTATGCACTAAATAGGCTACATTAAAGCCATGGGTGGAGGAGAAGATATTATAGACTCTTTTATAACTCATCCTTCCGAAAAGCTTGTCGCTGTTTTTGAGTACATGATACCGGGGACTCTTTTGGAAGATGACCAATACATCGTCTTTGTTACACAAGATGGTGAGGATTTTTTTCTGTACCAATATTACAAAGACGAAGATACGGAAGATACATATGTAAAGGAAGAACTGGAAAAGCTCTATAGCGCATTTGATTTCTTCAAGGCACAGGGTATCCTTTTGGGCGAATGTTCCGTTCATTCCGTTTATGCCCCCTACTACTCCCGCATCCTCTATCCGCCCGAGGACTTGGACAAGAAAGTGTACATCACTGACTGGCCTCAGAATCCGCCTAAGCCTGTTAGTCTTTGGGCGAAAATCGTGCATTGCGTCAAGTCGGGTTTGCCCTCATCGGTAAGCTACGAGTGGAACAATGAGCTTTCGATGGTTGAAGTCATGAAGATTGCCACCATCAAGCGGTGGCAATCGCAGCCCATCCCGCTGTTTGAGTAAGGAATAAGGCTTATCATAGGTAACACTCAGTACCAAGACATATGGCTACTTATGCGAAGTGCCCTTTATCTTTCATCCGGGCTTTTTAAGGCGCTTTGCGCCCTTTGAGGCGCCCTTGGGCGCATCTTATGCCGAGCCCTTGGGCAATATGAATTTTAGCCAAACTCGTGAGAGTTGGGGTTGAGGCGGGTGGCGTTACACCCCCGCTAACCCTGCCGCAGGGCAGGCTGGTTACGATGCGCCGCTCGCACGTCTCTTGTACGCCGCCGCAGGATGGGTCGCACGTCCCTTGCACTCCTCCCCGCGTTTCTGTTCCCTACCCCCACATCCTTTCCCGCTCTGCGTCAAAAAAGCTCCCGCTCATGAAAGAGCGGGAGCTGAAAGAAAGAAGCTGTCGAATGGACGTTACTTGCGGCGGCGGCGGGAAGCCGGACCCGCGAGAGCCAGCAGGGAGAGGGTCGCCGTGGCGGGTTCGGGGGTGGTGGGGGATTCGGGCTTGAAGGAGGTGTAGCCAGAGCCTTTAAGCCAATCTGTGTCAAATTGAAACTGGGTGCCTAGGTCATTCGTCTGATAGACCGGCACAATTTGGAACCGAACAACTTCTTCGTTCGGATAGACATTAACGCCCCAGATACCGTTCTTAGCGTCAATAGTGGTGGGGAACTCTGTTTGCTTGTGTTCCTCCGTCCGGAGTTGTTTCCAAGGGGCATGATATTTTACAACCGACACACTTTCAGTGTCGGAAGAAGTGAATTCGGAGAATGTATCATCTGCCACCATCGTTTTCACGGAAGTGATATCGGAGTTTTCTTGAACCATCAGATAGAAGGAGTATTTAGTGTAGTCGGTAATAAGTACTCCATCTTCTTTGTATGGGGTGAAATACGCAGATACACACTCCCGGTTCTCAGCCATAGCGGGCATAACCATGGCGAGGACCAGCATCGTGAACAAAGTCTTTTTCATAAGCCTTTAAAATGTAATGAGTTGGAAGTTTCTTTGTTAAAGTATTGTAAATTGTTGAAAATCAACACATTGCGTTTTAGCTATCGGGGAGGGTAGTCAAAACGTTTCTTCGTCGTTTTTGCGTTTTTTTCGCCTATTGAATGTGGGCGTCCACCCCTCTCCTCTGCAGGGCTTAGCATCCTCCCACCTGACGCTCGGTATCGGCAACATCCCCGCGTCTCTTTTGTCCGTCTGCCCTGCGGCTCTGCCGCACGAATGACGCTTTAAACGTGTGCGCTGAGACAGGACGGCGGGAACGTTTGCGAAAAATCCTGCGGGGTGAAATCTCCGAATCCTGCGGGTCGGAATGTCAAAATCCTGCGGAATGAAATGTCAAAATCCTGCGGGTTGAAAAGTCTGAATCCTGCGGAATGGAGTTGACAAATCCTGCGGGGTGGTGTAAGTTCTGTTGAGGAATAAGTCGCTGAACTCATGGAAAATACGGATTATAAGCCCCGCCTGATTGACCCGATGGTGAAGGAGTATCTGGAAACCTTCGGTGCGCTGTGCATTGAAGGCCCGAAATGGTGTGGCAAAACGTGGACGGCGCAACACCATGCCGCCAGTGCCGTCTCGCTGGGGGACCCTGCGGGCGGTTTCCTGAACCGTCAGTTGGCAAAAGAAGACCCGAACCTGATTCTGGACGGCGCACAGCCCCGCTTGATTGACGAATGGCAGGAAGAACCCCCGATTTGGGATGCCGTGCGTTTTCGGGTGGATGCTCAGCCCGGGCGTGGCCAATACATCCTGACGGGCTCGGCCACGCCGCCCCACAAAGGGGTGTTGCACGGCGGCACAGGGCGTTTCGGCAAGCTGCGTATGCGACCGATGTCGCTCTTTGAGTCCGGGGATTCCACGGGCGCGGTTTCCCTGCGCGACCTGTGCGAGGGGCGCATGAGCTCCGCCATGACGGGGGAGGTGTCGCTCAAAACGCTCGTTTCCCTCATCGTGCGCGGCGGCTGGCCCGGCAGTTTGGGCTTGTCCGAGCGCCAAGCTCGCCGCGTGCCTGCGGAATACCTGAAAATCGTGTTGGAGGACGATATTTATCGCTTGGACGGCGTGCGCCGCGATGTGGCGAAAATGCGGCTTCTGCTCCGCTCGCTGGCGCGCAATGAGAGCACTATGGTCTCTAACAAGGCACTGACGAATGACATCAAGGCGGTGGATGATGCCGACATCGACCGCGAAACCGTCGCCGCCTATCTGGATGTTTTCGACCGCCTGTTCCTGACGGAGAATCAGCCCCCCTATGCGGAAAATCTGCGCTCTTCCGTGCGCGTGCACCAGACTGTCAAACGCCACCTTGCCGACCCCTCGCTGGCTTGTGCGCTGCTGAACACCACCCCCGCGGCCCTGTTGGCGGATTTGAATACGCTGGGCTTCCTGTTTGAATCGCTCTGTGTGCGCGATATGCGCGTGTATGCGGACACGTTCGGCGCTAAACTCTACCACTACCGCGATTATTCCAATCGGGAAGCGGATGCCGTCCTGGAACTGGAGGACGGGCGTTGGTGTGCGTTTGAAATCAAACTCGGGGCGGGGCAGATTGAGGCGGCAGCCCGCTCGCTCCTGAAACTGCGCGATGCCCTCGTGGCGGACGGCGCGCGCCCGCCGCATGTGCTCGCCGTCATCTGCGGCATGACCCGCGCCGCCTACCGCCGCCCCGACGGCGTCTTTGTCCTCCCCATCACGGCGTTGAGAAACTGACGCAAGCAGATTTGTGATAAGAAAGATGTGAATTGAGATTTTTGATTGGGAAAGAGAGTGCGGCTTTCGCCGCAAGGATAGAAAAAACCTGTCTGACGCTTGCGTCAGACAGGTTTCTTAACTTCGCGCCGCCAGGTGCGCGAATTCTCTCAATCACAAATCCAAAATCACATCTTTCTTATCACATATCCCTCCGTGATTCCCTCAACTTGCGGCGCGTGAGCTTTTGCACGGGCGCGGGCAGAGCGGTGAGCAGCTCCTCGGCCATGGGCGGGTAGCGCAGACAGAGCTCGCAGGCGCACCATGCCGTCGCCATGTCGGCGTAGTAATCCCCGCAGAGCAGGGTGGGGAGCAGGCCGGCCACGCGCGACGCCCACGCCGCATCCGCGAGAAAGTGGTCGAGCATCATCACCACGGCGAAGCGGCGTTCATAGACCGCCGCGCTGCGGGTGTAGGGCAGCAGCCACTCCCATGACGCGTCCCGATGCTCGGCTGCGAAGCGATAGGTCGCGCAACACGAATCGCAAAGACTCCAGTTATCCAAGCGCGGGATGAGGCGATCGAGCAGAGCCGTGCGCTCCGCAAAAGTGATGCCGCTCAGATAGCCGATGACAAAACCCTGCACCATGATTTCCTCGAAACTCGCCTGCTGCGGCAGGGGGCGGGAGAGGAAGGTATGTGCCCTTTCGCTCTTCGCTATCTCCCGCGCGAGCGAGCGCAGGCGCGGCAGCCGCACGCCGAGCAGAGGGTGCGTGTTGTCCGGCAGCAGCTTGGCGGCAAAGGCCGCGTAGCTCGGCTCGGCAGCGGTGCGCAGGGCTTGGCGGAGTTCGGTGCGGTTCATGAGGAAGGGCACCTTACTCGGCAGCGACCATCACCTTGCAGGTGATGGTTTTGGCGGCGGGCTTGTCGGTTTCCCACACGCGCTTGTATTCCAGCACGATGACGGCTTCTCCCGGCTTCTCCGCCGTGAGAGTCACCTTCGTGGGCGAGGGTGCGCCGCAGAGGATGACGCCGTCTTCCGCCTTGGTGGGGGCCATCACCTCCGTCTCCACTCGGACGGCATCACCGCTCTTCACCATGGCATTCCATGTGTAGCCCGTGGTCGGGTTGCCGTTCAGGATGATGGTGTGCGCCGCGCCGACGGGAAGTGTCACCGCCGTGGTGACCGATTCCGCCGCGCTCTCGGTCGGCTGCTCGGAGGCTGCTGCCGGCCCGAAGGCCAACGGGGCAAGGAAAAGGGAAGCAAGAATCAGGCTTTTCATGATAGTGGCATTATAGGGCGCCGGGCGGCGGGTGTCAAGAGGAAGGGCGAAAGTAATGATGGGCGTATTGACCGCCTGTCGTATGCTGCAGGGAACTGAAATTCGTGTGCCCTTCGGGCACCTTAGGATGAGGTCGCGGATGATGGGATTGACTCGCTGCCGCCTCACGGCAGCTCGCCCCGCTGCGCGGGGCAACACCTGGCTCTTCGTCTATTTTTGTGGAATGAAACCGCATCGGTGTCCGAAACACATCGTAGAAAGAAGAGCGAGGTTAGAAAAAACATTGAGCATGGAG
>CALBJX010000122.1 GCA_937893015.1 uncultured Verrucomicrobiales bacterium
TTCCCCGCGCGGCGCAGCCGCGCCTCAATTTGACTTCGTACATCGTACTTCGTACATCCCTACAAATCCACGATTTGTCTCACTCTCCCTGCCTCCACTCGCGCAGCACGCGGCGGTGGGCTTCGGAAAGGGTTTCGCTGCTGAAAAGGCCGATGCCGGCGGCTCCCTCGCGACGGAGCAGGTCGAGCAGGGCGCGGAATTGCTCGGGGGTGAGGTCGGGGAGGTGCAGCCCGGGGGCGAGGGGGGTGTGCGTTTGCTCGCGGGCGGAGCGCAGGGCGTGTTGCGTCCATGCGGTCGGCTCGACCTGTGCATCGTAGAACGCGCTGTAGTCCATGGGCAGCGCGAGGTCGAGGGGGAAGCGGCTCCAGTCCTGCCGCACGAGTTGCGCGGCCATCTGCGGGGTGGGGAAGACGGCGCAGGCAACGCGCTTGCCGCAGGCGTGAATGCGCTTGGAGAGCAGGGCGGCAAGCTCCGCGACGCTTTGCAGACGGAACTCGCGCCAGTCGGCATCGTGTTCTGCATCCTCCGCGATATCGCGCCCATAGCGTTCGCGGAAGAGGCTGCGGCAGGTGCTGCAGTAGCAGAAGTCGTAGGGCGGCAGCTCCCTGTCCATGGTGAGGCCGTACTTGCTCCACAGCTCGCGCGGCAGGATGACATCGGGCAGGCGTAAGTAGTCCATCTGCACGGCGGCGAGGCAGGGCAGGGAACAGAGCTTTTCCGCTTGGGTGAGCAGGTATTGCCGCACCTCTGCGTTGTTGGGGCAGAGGAATTGGTAGTAGGGGACGTAGGGGCGGTCGGCCTCCGCAAAACAAGAGCGTCCCTCGCGGCTCACGGCGAACCACTCGGGGTGGCGCAGCGGCTCGGCATCCTGCGGGCGGTTGAGCGTCCAGAACCACGCAAAGACTTCCAGCCCCTCCGCGCGGGCAAGGGGTGCCAGCGCGTGCACCTGTTCCGCCGTGTCGCCGATGATGACCGTGTCCACGCCCGCCTCGGCGTAAGAACGGAAGCGGTCCCGCCACAGGGCGGTATCGTGCGTGTCCTCCCCGCCGTGCACCCAGAGAAAGACGCGCGGCGCGGGCTGTTCCGGCGTGCCCGCCGCCTTGTCGCTGAAGGTGACGTAACCCCAATGCTCGGGCAGATGGATGTTCACCACCCCCGTGGGGGCCCAGACGTGGTTCGTCTCCGCGCTCCCGATGTGGTTGACGCAGGAGAAGTTCATGCGCATGCGGGTGCCCGCCTCGGGCGGGGTGTCGCGGCGGGGGATGGTGCCGTGCCCCGTGATGCTGCGCCAGGGAATCGCCAGCTCCACGCTCCAGCCCTCGTCGCGGTCGCGTGCATCATTCAGCGTGCCGCGGCAGTGCACCGCGCGGCGCAGACCGGGGATGTTCCAGTCGTGCAGGATGACGGGGTGCGTCTCCCGATAGGTGCGGGCGATGAAGAGGTCCCACACGGTGCCGAGGGCGTTGATTTCCAGCTCGATGTAGTGGTTGCCCTCGCCCGCGGGGTCGATGAAGACTTCGAAATCGGGGTCGCGGAAGATGATGCTGTCGTGCTCCGTGAGGGTGGCGCGCAGGTCGGGCTCCGGGATGTCGGCGAGGACGTAAAGGTAGCTGTCATCCCACAGCATCTTGATGCGGGTGGCATCCGCTATCTCTCCGCCCTCGATGTCGCGCAGGGGCGAGAGTGCGGCGGCGCGCTGCCAGCACTCTTCATCCCCCTTGCCGTCGATGGTGACGGGGGTATCCGCGCGTTGGCAGACATAGCTCGGCGGCTCGGCGGCGAAGGCCGTGAACGCCAAGGCGGCGAGGGTGAAAGAGCGGATGAACATGGTAACTATTACATTTTGCGTGCCAGAAGTCCGGCGGCGACCACCGCCGCACCGCCGATGAGGAACACCGCCTGCGGACCGCCCGCCGCCTGCCAGATAAGCCCGCCCGCCACGCCGAAGGCGATGGAGGCCACATGGTTGATGGCGAGCCCCGTGTAGATGCAGGGGGTGATTTCCGCATGGCGTTCGCCGCAGACGCGGGCGATGTAGGTGGTGCGCGCCATGCCCATGGCGAAGAGCAGGTTATCCAGCACGAAGCAGCCTGCCACCACGTACACCGCCACGGCATGCGGGAAGCAGTCGGGCGCGAAGGCGTAGGCCACGCAGAGCAGGGAGAGGGCGATGCTGTCGAAGATGGTGACGCGCTTCTCCCCGAAACGCTTGATGCTCCACCCGATGAGCGGCTGGGTGAAAAGCCCGATGACCCCCGCCGCGAGAATCACCATGCCGATGGTGGCGGGCGGCTGTTGCAGCTTGTTGACCATGAGCCAGTAGCCGAAGGTGAGGTAGAGCTGTTTGCGGATGCCGTGCAGAATCTCCAGCCCGTAGTAGACCTTGTAATCGGGGCGGTAGATAAAGCATTCCTTCCACGAGCGGCGGGCGGGAAAATCGCTGCCCGCTTTCACGCCGAAGAGCAGAAGAGCGGCCGCGCCCAGCACCACGGCCATGAGGATGTAGTCCACGGCGAAGTCTGCATTGAACTTCCACTTCACCCAGATGTAGGCCGCGCCGCCGAGCATGGCGGCGGTGCAGAGCGCACGCATCTGCCCGAGCCGCAGCCCGCGGTTTTCGGGCCGCGCCGTGTGCATGACGATGGAATCCACCGTGCCCATGAAGATGTGCTGCCCGAGGCTGGTGAGCAGCACCCACCAGCTGAGCACGAGGAAGGAGGTGCCCGCCCCCAGCTGAGAGAAGCCCAGCGCACCCACCGCCGTCAGCACACAGGCCACGGCGGCGAGCCGCACCTCGTTGAGGAAAAACAGGCAGCAGATGGCGAAGAAACTCAGCACGCCCGGCAGCTCGCGCGGCAGCTCCGTGAGCCCTCTCTGCTCTGTGGAGAGTCCGTGCACGTCGCTCAGGCAGTTGGCCAGCAGCAAATCCCAGATGCCGTTGCCGAAGTGCGCGATAAAAATCGCCGCCAAAATGGCGACCATCGCGGGCCGGATGTGCTTGCTGGTGCTCATACGCGGAGTGTAACACAAACGGAGGCAAGAGGCAAGGAAAGGGTGAACACGACAAATAGGGATTTGTCGAACTGAATGTACGAAGTACGATGTACGAAGTACGAAGTTTGAGTTCCGCTCGCTACGCTCGCAAGGGCAAGGACCAAGGACGCAAAGCGTTCATCAATGGCTGACTTTTCATACACGCTTTGCGTCCTTGGTCCTTCTTCCTCGCGCGGCGCAGCCGCGCCTAAATTTGACTTCGTACATCGTACATCGTAAATCGTACATCCCTACAAACTGCTCATTCGTCTCTCCTCTCCTTTTCTTCCGTCTGCAATTCTCTTGACTTCCCCACCCCTCGGGAGTATTTTAGGCGCACTATGAAAAATCAGTATGTGCTCCCCACTTACGGACGCGCCCCCATGGACATGGTGCGCGGTGAAGGTTCCCTCCTGTTTGATGCGGAGGGGCGACGCTATGTGGATTTCTGCGCGGGTATCGCCACCTGCTGTCTCGGCCATGCCAACCCCGTGGTGGTGGACGCCCTCTGCGAACAGGCGCACAAGCTGATGCATTGCTCCAACCTCTACGGCATCCCCGGTCAGGAGGAGCTGGCGGAGCAGATTGTGGAAAACATCATCGGTATTCCCGGCAAGGTGTTCTTCAGCAACTCCGGTGCGGAATCGAATGACGGTATCATCAAGGTCGCGCGTCGCTTCGGCCACCGCCGCCCCGCCGCGGACGGCTCCCCCCGCTACGAAGTGATTACCTTCAACAAGAGCTTCCACGGCCGCACCCTCGGTTCCATGGCTGCCACGGGGCAGAAGAAGATTCAGATTGAGTTCGATCCGCTGCTGGTGGGCTTCAAGTATGTGGATTTCAATGACATCGACGCCCTGCGTGCGGCAGTGGGCAAAGAGACCTGCGGCATCATGCTGGAGGCGATTCAGGGCGAGGGTGGCGTGAACCCCGTGAAGCCCGAGTTCCTGCGTGCGGTGGCGGAGCTTTGCAAAGAAAAAGACCTTCTGCTCATGATAGACGAGGTGCAGTGCGGCTTCTGCCGCTGCGGCGCACCGATGGGTTGGCAGGCTGTCTGCCCGGAGGTGCAGCCCGACCTCGTCTCCTGCGCCAAGGGCATCGGCGGCGGCTTCCCCATGGGCTGCTTCTGGGTGAGCGACCGCGCTATCGACGAGGCGGGCACCACGCTCTCCTCCATCATGGGGGCGGGCTCGCACGGCTCTACCTTCGGCGGAACCCCCATCGCCTGCGCGACCTCCCTCGCCGTGGTGAAGGAGTTGCAGCGCGGGCACTACGCCGAGCGTGCCAAGCAGCTCGGCGAGCACATTAAGGCTGTGGTGGAAGGCTGGAACCTCCCCTGTGTGGAGGGCGTGCGCGGCCTCGGCCTGCTGCGCGGCGTGGGGTTCAAGGCAAACAGCTTTGCCGTGCCCGAGGGCATGACCCCTGCGGGCTATGTGAACGGCCTCTGCCGCGAGGCGGGCCTGCTGGCCTGTCCCGCCGGTGCGGATACCCTGCGCCTCATCCCCGCCCTCAACATCCCCGAGGAGCTGCTGGAAGAAGGCCTCGCCATCCTGCACGACGTGTTGGCGAAGCTGCGCTGAAGCTCATTTGCCCCTTTGATACGAAAAACCGCCCGATGCCATGCATCGGGCGGTTTTTTCGGTCAAAGACGGGGCGATTTACATCTGCCCGGCGATGGCCTGATCGATGAGAGCCTTGATTTCGTCGGCCTTCTTTTCGAGGGCTTTGAGCTCCTTGAAGGCGTCGGGCAGCTTGCGGATAGCGGCGAACTGGCGGGCGGCGTCCTTCGCGTCGCAGGCGGGGGCGCCCCAGTACTTCTTGCCGCCCTCGAGGTCGCCCATGACACCGGCGCGGGCGCCGATTTGGGCTTGGTCGCCGACGGTGAGGTGACCGCCGAGACCGACCTGCGCCGCGATGACGACATAGTTGCCGATGTTGGTGCTGCCGGCGGCACCGCTCTGGGCGCAGATGACAGTGTTCTTGCCGACATTGCAGTTGTGGCCGATCTGGACGAGATTGTCAATCTTGGAGCCGTCGCCGATGACCGTGCGGCCGAAGCGGGCGCGGTCGATGGTGGTGTTGGCGCCGATGTCCACATGGTTGCCGATGACCACGATGCCCACCTGGTCGATGGTGTCGTAGGTCATGGTCTGCGGGTTGAGCAGGAAGCCGAAGCCGTCGCCGCCGATGACGGCACCCGGCTGGATGACGACGTGGTGGCCGATGACGCAACGCTCGCGCACGACGACGCGGGCGAAGAACTTGCAGCTCTCCCCGATGGTGACGGATTGCCCGATGACACAGCCCGCGCCGATGTCGCAGCCATCGCCGATGACGGCGCCCGCCTCAATCACCACGTGGGCGCCGATGCGCGTCTTGGTGGGGTCAAGCTTGGCGGTGGGGTCGATGACGGCGGTGGGGTGCACGCCGGGCGTGAACTCCTTCGCGGCCTTCATGAAGTGGCCGACCAGCGCATTGAAGGCGAGGGAGGGATTCTCCACCTCCACGAAGGCGGGGCCTTCGGGGTAGCGCGGCAGCGAGGGCGGCACCAGCACGAGGCTCGCCTTCGTTGTCAGGAAGTCTTGGAAATATTTTTCGTTGCCGAGGAATGCGGCTTCACCGGGGCAGGCCTCCGCCAACGTAGCGACGCCGGAGATAGTCACCTCCGGCGTCGTGTCGTTGAGAAGTTTGCCGCCCGTGAGCTCCAGAACTTCAGAGAGAGTGATGTTCATAGCCCGTTGGGTCGGAAAAAAGTTGATTTAGTTGGCGGCGGGAGCCTCGGCGGCTTCCTGCTGCTGGCCGTACAGGCGCTTCAGCTCAGCCTCGGGGTCGAAGCCCGCGGGAGCATCGGCGTTGAGAGCCTTGAGCACTTCGGGAGTGATATCGAAGCCCTTCTTGATGTAGGGGAAAGCGGAGGTGGCGATGCCGATGTCCTGCTGGGCGGAGATGGCGGCGGCGTCCACGACGAGGTCAGCACCCTGAGCCTCGGCCACGGAGTTGATGCCGTTCTGCACGTCCTCAAGCAGGAGGCGCATTTCGCGGTTGCGGAGCTCGCGGAAAGCCACGGAGCGGCGCTGCACGAAGTCCTTCAGCTCCTGATCGGCAGCCTTGATTTCGTTCACCTTGGCGTTGTGCTCGTCGCGCAGCTTGTTGACGGCGGACTCGGAAAGGCTGGAATCATACTTGTCCTTAATTTTCTTGTCTTCCTCCTGCAGCGCGCGGAGCTTGTCCTCGCGCACCTTGACATCGGCCTTGATGTCGGCGAGCTGCTTCTGGAGCACGTTTTCCGTGTCGAAGCGCTTGTAGTACATGGTGTAGAGCTCGCGCACGTTGACGGAAGCAATCTTGACATCAGCCTGAGCCGTGCCGACCATGGCCAGCAGGGAAACAATAGCAGTGGAGATGATGGGGAACTTCATAATGATGAGGTTTGTAACAGGGATATTGTAAGGACACGAGGCGCATAAGTCAAGCGCACAGTTGCCGCTTGCCGTAAAATGACACGCGAGTGCGTGTCTCCGTTCAAACAAAATGAAAAAAAGACCATTGCAAAAGGCAATGGTCTTGGTGAAAGGGGAAGGGCGGCAGCTCAGGCCTGAACGCAGTCGCAGGGGGCGCCGGGTTCCAGCTTGCCTGTGTTGTCGCGCACGAAGGGGAACTTGGAGACACCCTCCAGCGAGAAATAGGGGAACGCATGGGAGGTGTCCTCGCCCTTTTCTGCGGCGGCGAGCATCTTCTTGGCGCCGTCGATGAAGAAATCCGCGATGGCGAGACCGCGCTTCAAATCCTCCATGCTCTGTAGCAAACGGCGGCGTTCGCCCTCCATCATGTCGATGCGTTCCTTCAGAGTGGAATCGCCCTCGGTGAACGCATCGAGGAACATCTTGATGTTGGGAATCGTAACCCCCGCCTGTTTGAGCAGGAGCACGCCCAGCAGACGGGCGCGGCTGGCCTCGCCGTAGATGCGGCGACCGGACTTGGTGCGCTCGACATACTTCAGAATGCCCTCCTTCTCGTAAAAACGAAGCGTGTGGACGGACAGTCCGAACTCGCGTGACAAAGCTGAAATCGTATATCTCATTGCTACGCGGATATTACACCACGGATTCCTTGGAAAGGCAAGACTTTTTGAGAGTGTACTCCACAAAAAGTTTCGATTCGGCAATGATTGAGAAGGAACAGAGCGTTCAAGGGCGCCGATGGCGTGCGCATTCGCAGCTTTTGTCGAAGATGTCTTTCTCTGCTCTTGCGTCCGCCGCGGGGGAGGAGTATAATACACGCAACATCTGCAACCCCATTCTTTACCATTATGCCTGACGCTCGTTTCTCTCCGCTGCCCGGTTTCCGCGATTTTGCCCCGCAGGAGTGTGCTCTGCGCACCTACCTGTTCAACACGTGGCGTCGCGTGGCGCACCGCTACGGCTTTGTGGAGTGGGAAGGCCCGACGATTGAAAGCACCGAGCTCTACCTGAAAAAGAGCGGCGGCGAGCTGCCCACCCAGCTTTTCCGCTTCAAGGACCAGGGCGAGCGCGACATCACCGTGCGCCCGGAGCTGACCGCTTCCCTCGGCCGCATCGCCGCTGCCTACCAGCGCGAGTACACCAAGCCCCTCAAGTGGTTTGAAATCGGCTCCTGCTTCCGCTACGAGAAGCCGCAGAAGGGCCGTTTGCGCGAGTTCGTGCAGTTCAATGCCGACATTCTGGGCGAAGCGGGTGAGGGCTCCGACGCCGAGCTGATTGCGCTCGCCATCGATTGCATGCGCGAGTTCGGCTTCACCGCCGATGATTTCGTCGTCCGCATCTCCGACCGCGAGGTGTGGCTGAAGTATGCCGCCGACCACGGCGTGCCCGAGGAGAAGGTCGGTGACTTCCTCGCCGTGGTGGACAAGTTTGAGCGCGACCGCCCCGAGTACTGCCAGGAGAAGCTCGATGCCTTCGGTATGAAGCGTGAGGATTTGGTTGCCTTCATTCAGAACCCGCCCGCCGGCTGCTCCGAGCACTTCGACATCGTGTATGCCGAGCTGCAGGCTCGCGGGCTGGAGGACTATGTGAAGCTCGACCTCTCCGTGGTGCGCGGTCTGGCGTATTACACGGGGCTGGTGTTTGAGATTTTCGACAAGGGGCACAACCTGCGTGCGGTGGCGGGCGGCGGTCGCTACAACGGCCTCGTTTCCACGCTCTCCGCGGGCGCGGTGGACATGCCCGCCACGGGTTTTGCCATGGGTGATGCCGTGATTGCCCACCTCATCGAAGCCTGCCCGGCGGCCAAGGCCCTGCGCGATGCCGCTCTGCGCCCCAACGCCTGCGATGTGTGCCTCGTGCTCGCCGCGCCGGAGATGCGCCCGCAGATGCTCGGCCTCGCCTCCGCCCTGCGCGATGCGGGCGTGCGTGTGGATCTGCCGCTTTCCCCCGCCAAGATGGGCAACCAGCTCAAGCGCGCGGAGAAAATCGGCGCGAAGTACGCCGTCATCATCGGTTCCGAATACCCTGAGGTGGAGCTCAAGAACCTTGCGACGCGCGAATCCGCGCATACCACGCCCGACGGCCTCATCACAGAGCTGCTGGGCGATGCGGACGAAGCCTGACACCGCTTTCCTGTCATGAAGCGCCTTCTCCTCTGTCTGTCGGCATTGGCGGCTCTCCCTCTTTCCGCACAGGATTGGTTCGAGGGGGCGGCTCTCCCTCTTTCCGCGCAGGATTGTTTCGAGGGGACGCCGAGCTATGACAACGAGCCCGTCTACACCGCGCCCGCCTTCGACAATTCTCCCGTGGCGGCGGAACCGAGCTATGCGACGGGCGGCTACGATGCATCGTACAACGCGAGCTACGATGCGTCCTACGACACGGGTATCGACCCCATCTATTCGACTCCCGATTCCGCCCCCGCTTCCCATGAAGGACGCCACGCTTTCGTGCCGAATGAGGCTTATTTCGAGCATCTCGGCAGCATGCGTGTAAAGGGCGGTCACGGCCACGTGCGCGTGTCGAGCGTCTTTGTTTCTCTGCCGCTCAACGACCCCGCCCGCACCACGTGGATGGGGTGGAACTTGGACGCCAAGCTCTCTCTGCGCGAGACGTGGATGAAGGGCGCCGCGGTGCATGCGCTGGATGAGAACCGCCTGACGACCTTGGGGCTGCATGCCTCCGTCTCCCACAAGTTGGGGCAGCAATCGCAGGTGCAACTGGGTTTTACGCCGAACTTTTCGACGGATTTCGACAACCTCAGCAGCCGCGATTTCTACGTGGGCGGCTACGCTGCTTTTGCAAGCCGCTTCTCCCCGAGCTTCTCCTATTCGGTGGGCGTGGCGCTCATGCCGTCCTACTATGAGCATTATGTGCTGCCGATGGTGAACTTCCGCTACCGCTTGCCTTCGCAGTGGGAGCTGGGGCTGGAGGCAACCCGCCTCTCTTTCACCTACGCTCGCCGGGAGCAGTTCCGCTTCGGGCCCTTCTTCCAATGGAATAACGGCATCTGGACGGTGCACCGCCACCGCCATACGGAGCAGCTACGCATGAACAATGTCATTCTCGGCCTCGGCGCGGAGGGCAAGGGCCGCGTCGGCTCCGTGTCCCTGCGCGGGCTCTGCGATGTGGGTGCTACCATCCACAACAGCTTCCGCTTCAAGGACAAGACGGGCTCCCACACCTACGAAAGATTCCATGCTAAGCCCGGTTGGTACTTCCGCGCAGGTGTCGGGGTGAGCTTTTGATGCGGCGAGGACAAGGAAAACAGGTGACAGGCACATTTTATGCTCGCTTTTCGGGGCTGAACATGGCACACTAGGCGAGACAGAAAAACGACTGCGTTTTATGAGCGATTCCGTACAACCCACTTACAAGCGTATCCTGCTGAAACTCAGCGGTGAGGCTCTGCGTGCCCCCGGCAGCAAGGACAATATCTCTCCCGAAATCGTGGCGCGTATCGCCAAGGAAATCGCGGAGGCGCAGCAGAAAGCGAATCTGCAAATCGCCATCGTGGTGGGCGGCGGCAACATCTGGCGCGGTGCCAAGGCCAGCGTGCGCGGCATGGACCGCCCCACGGCTGACTATGTCGGCATGCTCGCCACGGTCATGAACGCTCTCTCCATCTGCTCCGCCGTGCAGGAAGCGGGCGTGCCCGCCCATGTGCAGAGCGCCATCGAGATGCGCAACGTCGCGGAGCCCTACGGCCGCAACACCGCCCGCAACTACCTGCGCCACGGCGAGGTCGTGGTGTTCGCCGCGGGCACGGGCAATCCCTTCTTCAGCACAGACACCGCAGCCGCCCTGCGCGCCTGCGAAATCAATGCCGAGGTGGTGATGAAGGCTACCAGCGTGGACGGCGTGTATTCCGCCGACCCCAAGAAGGACCCCACCGCCACGCGCTTCGATGCCATCTCCTACGAGGAGTGCATCGCCCGCGAGCTCAAGGTCATGGACCAGACCGCCTTCACCCTCTGCAAGGACAACAAGAAGCCCATCATCGTGTTCGACATGCACAAGGAGGGCAACATCACCCGCGCACTGCTGGGCGAACAAATCGGCTCCGTCATCAGCTGATTGAACCATTCTTCTCAATATTTTTAACACATAACACACGCACACACTATGGACGAAGAAACACTCTTGCTCGAAGTCGAGACCGCCATGGAAGAAGCCGTGGAGCACATGAACACCGATTTCGGTGGCGTGCGCACGGGTAAGGCCTCCCCCTCCCTCGTGGACAACATGGACATCTATGTCGCCTCTTACGGCACCAGCATGAAGCTCAAGAGCATCGCCGTGGTCTCCACCCCTGATGCCCGCTCCATCCTCATCCAGCCGTTTGACCCGAGCACGCTCAACGACATCAAGAAGGCCATCGCCGAGAGCCGCCTCAACATCACCCCCATCATCGACGCCCGCTCCGTGCGTCTTCCCATCCCCGAGCTTTCCGGCGAACGCCGCAAGGAGCTGGTGAAGTATGTGAAGAGCATCGCCGAGGAAACCAAGGTGCGCATCCGCGGTGCCCGCAAGATGGGTATGGATGGTGTCAAGAAGATGAAGGCTGACAACGTCATCACCGAGGATGACGTGCGTCGCATCGAAGACAAGGTCCAAAAACTCACGGACAAGTTCGTGAAGGGCGTGGACGAGAAGGTCGTCGCCAAAGAGAAGGAAATCATGACGGTGTAAGCCGCCACGCAGCAAGAATCTTAACCCCGTTTACCTCATATCATGAGCACTCCCACCACTAATGTACTGGCCTCCGGTATCGAGATTATCGGTTCCATCCGCTTCCAGAACGACATGCACATCGACGGCAAGATTGATGGTGAAATCCTTTCCGAGAGCGGCAAGGTGACCATCGGCGAGATGGCCGACATCAAGGGCAACATTCAGGCCGGTGAAGTTCACATCTACGGCCACGTGGACGGCAACGTCAAGAGCGATCGCTGCCACCTCAACTCCCACGCCGTGATTGCCGGTGACATCACCACGGGTGCCCTCTCCATGGAGGAAGGTGCCCGCCTCTCCGGCCGCGCCGAAATCGGTTAAGCCCCCGAGCAACGAAAAACGTCAACGCCCGACAGCCGAAGGCTGTCGGGCGTTTTGCCGTTACGCGAAGTCAGACAAATGAGCAGTTTGTAGGGATGTACGATTTACGATGTACGATGTACGAAGTCAAA
>CALBJX010000123.1 GCA_937893015.1 uncultured Verrucomicrobiales bacterium
TCCACGGTGATGGTGCCGTCCTTGCCGACCTTGTCCATGGCCTCGGCGATGATGTCACCGATTTCGGAATCCCAGTTGGCGGACACGGTGGCGACCTGAGCAATCTCCTTCGTGGAATCCACGGGCTTGGAAATCTTCTTCAGCTCCTCCACCACGGCGGTAGCGGCCTTCATGATGCCGCGCTGCAGGGAGATGGGGTTGGCACCCGCGGTCACGTTGCGGAGACCCTCGCGGTAGATGCTCTCGGCGAGCACGGTAGCGGTCGTGGTGCCGTCACCCGCGATGTCGTTCGTCTTGCTGGACACCTCGCGGACGAGCTGAGCGCCCATGTTCTCGTAGGGGTCTTCGAGCTCCACCTCCTTGGCGACGGTCACGCCGTCCTTGGTGATGTTGGGGGAACCGAAGCTCTTGGCGATGACCACATTGCGACCCGCAGGCCCCAGTGTGCTCTTCACCGCCTTGGCAATCTTGGTGACACCGTTGAGCAGGCTCTGACGCGCCGTCTCATCAAAAGAAAGTTGTTTAGCCATGATAATATGTGATATTTGATTTTGAATTTGAGATTTTTGATTTGAAATATTCCGCGCGGCTTTGCCGCGCCATTATTTCAAGATTTGTACATTGTACATTGTACTTTGTACATCAGTCAATGACGGCGAGAATATCGCTCTCGTTCAGGATGACATAGGTCGTGCCGCCGTAAGTGACTTCCGTGCCGCCGTACTTGGTGATGAGCACCTTGTCGTTCACGGCCACATTGAAGTTGATGGGGTTGCCGTCCTTGTCGTGGCTGCCCGTGCCGAGCGCACGAACAACAGCCTCCTGCGGCTTCTCCTTAGCGGTATCCGGCAGGAAAAGACCGCCGGCGGTTTTCGTTTCAGCTTCCACGCGCTCCACGAGCACACGCTGTCCAATCGGTTTAATCATAATAGTGTGTTGTTTTGGTTAAAAGGTTCAGATGAGAGAGAAAACTCGGCGTTTGCGGCTCTGCCGTTCGTGTGACCTCGCGGCAGAGCCGCGCAAACTTTCCAATTTGTAATTTGTAAATTGTAATTTGTAATTCCATCAATCCACGACTTCCGCGTCCACGACCTTGCCCTTGGCCTGGCGGGGACCGTTGTTGTCAGCGGGTTCGGACTGGGGAGCCGCGCCGCCGAAGGGGGCGCCGCCCTGCGCCTGAGCCGCCTGAGCTGCCGCGGCGAAAATCTGCTCCAGCTCGTCCGTCAGGGACTTGCACTTGGCCACATCCTTGGCTTCGGCGGCGGCCTTGAGAGCCTTCACCTTCTCCTCGATGGGAGCCTTCTGGTCGGCGGGAACCTTGTCGCCCATCTCGTTCAGCTGGCGCTCGATGTTGTGGGCCATGGAGTCCGCCTTGTTGATGGCCTCGATGTCCTCGGCCTTCTTGCGGTCTTCCTCGGCGTGCATCTCGGCATCCTGCTTGGCGCGCTCAATCTCTTCCTTGGAGAGACCGGAGGAACCCTGAATGGAGATGTTTTGTTCCTTGCCCGTGTTCTTGTCCTTGGCCGTCACCTTCAGGATGCCGTTGGCATCGATATCGAAGGTCACCTCAATCTGAGGCACGCCGCGGGGAGCGGGCTGGATGCCGTCGAGCTTGAAGTTGCCCAGCAGCTTGTTGTCGTTGAACATTTTTCTTTCACCCTGGCAGATGCGGATGTCCACGGCGGGCTGGTTGTCCGCGGCGGTGGAGAACACCTGGGACTTGCGCACGGGGATGGTGGTGTTGCGGTCAATCATCGGCGTGGCGATGCTGCCCATCGTCTCGATGGAGAGCGTGAGCGGGGTCACGTCCAGCAGCAGCACGTCATTCACCGCGCCCGTCAGCACGCCGCCCTGAATGGCAGCACCCACGGCCACAACCTCATCGGGGTTCACGCCCTTGTGGGGCTCCTTGCCGGCGAGACGCTTGGCCATCTCCTGCACGGCGGGCATGCGGGTCATGCCGCCCACGAGCACGAGCTCGTTGATGTCG
>CALBJX010000124.1 GCA_937893015.1 uncultured Verrucomicrobiales bacterium
ATGACCTTCATCGGTTGGGAAATGGTGGGCTTCTCCTCCTACCTGCTCATCGGCCACTGGTTCCACAAAGCCTCCGCTGCGGACGCCGCCAAGAAAGCCTTCATTACCAACCGCGTCGGCGACTTCGGCTTCCTCATCGGCATTCTGCTGACGCTGGGTGTCTTCGGCAGCCTGAACTTCGCCGACATGGGCGGCAAGGCAACGGCCATCGCACCCGCGATTCTCACGGCTACGGTGCTCTTCCTCTTCTGCGGTGCGGTCGGCAAGTCCGCCCAGTTCCCGCTGCATGTGTGGCTGCCCGACGCCATGGAAGGCCCCACCCCCGTCTCCGCCCTCATCCACGCGGCCACCATGGTCGCCGCGGGTGTGTACATGCTGGTGCGCCTGCAGATCTCCATGGGCGAGGCCGCTTTCACCGCCTCCGCCTGCAATGTGATTGCCACTGTCGGTGCCATCACCGCCGTGCTCGCCGCCCTCATGGCCACGCAGCAGAACGACATCAAGCGCGTGCTCGCCTACTCCACCCTCTCCCAGTTGGGCTACATGGTCATGGCCGTGGGTCTGCTCGCGGGGGAAGCCGCTATGTTCCACCTCTACACGCACGCCTGGTTCAAGGCGCTGCTCTTCCTCGGCGCCGGCGCCGTCATCGTGTGCTGCCACCACGAGCAGGACATCTGGAAGATGGGCGGCCTTGCCAAGCGCATGCCGCTGACCGTGCTCTGCTTCCTCATGGGCACCTGTGCGCTCATCGCCGTTCCCGGCTTCTCCGGCTTCTTCTCCAAGGAGGCCATCCTCGACGCCGCGCTGGAGCACAACCCCACCTTCTTCTGGGTGGGCGCGGGTGTGGCGGCCCTCACCACCTTCTACATGGCGCGTCTCTGCCTCGTCGCCTTCTGCGGCACCGCCCGTGACCACGGCGCGGAGCACGCCAAGGAAGCCGGTGCCAGCATGCTGCTGCCCCTGCTCATCCTCGCCGTCATGGCCATCATCTCCGGCTACGGCTTTGTGGCGGATGCGCTGGTGCCCTATGAAGGCTTCCATGCGCACAGCTTCGCCATCGGGCTGCCCTTCTATGCAGGCATGGGCGCCCTCGTCATCGGTCTCGCCCTCGCCTTCGCCCTCTACGGCTGCGGCAAGCGCAGCAAGGACCCGCTGGCGGGCAACTTCCTCTCCGAGGCCTTCCGCAACCGCCTCTACATCGATGACCTCTACGACAAGGTCATCATCGGCGGCGTGCAGGAAATCTTCGCCCACATCATCGAATTCATCGACGCCGCTGTCATCCGCGGTCTGCTCATGCAGGGTTCCGCTTGGCTCACGGGTCGCATCGGCCTGCTCCTGAGCTACATTCAGGGCGGTTCCCTGCGGGCCTACGCCTTCGTATGCGGCTTCGGTCTGCTCGTCTTCATCGTCCTCATGGTCTTCATTCACTAAACCGCTTTTACGACAATGCTTATCTGGCTCATTCTCATCCCTGTGCTGGCCGCTGCCTGCATCGGTCTGCTGAAAGCCCCCGGTCGCCTGACCGCCGGCATCAGCGCGGTGCTCACCCTCATCCTCGGCATCACAGCCATCCTGCTGCCCGAGAGCTGCGCGGACAGCCTCTCCACCTTCGGCGAGACTCCCCTGCAACTCACGCTCGCGCTGCCCTTCAGCAAAATCATGGTGCTGCTGACGGTGCTCGTCACCTTCGCCGCCATCATCGGCATGAAAGCCCCCGACAAGAACGCTGAGCGCAGCTGGGCCATCTCCGCCCTGCTGCTCTCCACGGGTGCCCTCGGTGCCTTCATGAGCGACAACATCATCGCCTTCTACGGCTTCCATGAGCTCGCCCTCATCCCCACCTTCGTGATGATCGGCTGCTACGGCCGCGGCGACCGCCGCACCACGGCATGGACGGCCACCCTCTACCTCGGCCTTGCCTCCATGGTGTTGCTCGCGGGTCTGCTCATTCTCTGCACGGAAATGTGCGCCTGGACCTTCTCCGGCATGTACACAGCGGTGCAGAACGGCATCACCCCCACCTCCCCCGTGCTCATCTCCGGTCTGCTGCTGGCGGGCTTCGGCACGCTGGTGTCGCTCTTCCCCTTCCACAGCTGGGCCGCCCCCGCGTACGCCAGTGCCCCCACGCCCATCGCCATGCTGCATGCAGGCGTGCTGAAGAAGTTCGGTCTCTATGGTCTCTTCACCCTGGCCGCCGCCTTCGGGCCGCAGTGCTACGCGCTCTTCGGCGCGTGGAACAATGTGCTGCTCGTCCTGCTGCTCGGCAACGTGCTGTGGGTCGGCTATGTCACCATCTGCCAGACGCGCCTTGATGATATGATCGGTAACTCCTCCGTCATGCACATGGGCTACATCTTCCTCGCCTTCGCCACCCTCGTCTATTCCAACGGCACGAACGATCTCGCGGCGGAGGGTGCCGCCATGCTCATGCTCGCTCATGGTCTGACCATTGCCATGCTCTTCCTGCTGACGGGCCAGATTGAAAGCCAGACCAAGACGCTGGAGCTCGACTCCATGGGCGGCCTTGCGCAGAAACTCCCCACCCTCGGCTTCTTCTTCGGTCTTGCCGGGCTCGCCTCCATCGGTCTGCCCCTGCTCGCCAACTTCGCGGGTGAGTTCACCATCTTCTTCTCCACCTTCATCGGCTGGCAGCCGACCACGGATTGCCTCTGCACCTCCCTCGGGCCTGTGCAGATCTGCCTCATCTTCGCCCTGTGGGGGCTGGTCATCAGTGCCATCTACATGCTGCGCGCCTTCCGCCGCATCTTTGAGGCCGATGTCGCCCGCACCGCCGAACGCGCCACGAAGCTCAGCGCCTGCGACATCATCGCGGCCGGCTTCCTCGCGTTCTTCATCGTCTTCTTCGGCATCCTGCCTCCCTCCTTCCTGTAACCTGATACCCCACTCCACTCACTATGTCGGAAACCATCACCATCTCGGCCACCTACACGTGGTGCCAGTTCTGCCCCGCCTTTGCGCTGGTCATTCTGGCGGGTCTCATTCTGCTGGCGGACACCTTCCTGCCCAAGCTGCCCAAACGCAGCTACGCCCTCATCGGTGCGCTGGGCTGCCTCATCGCCACCGTGTACCTCATGCAGGACGGGCATCGTGATGCCTTCGGCGCCCTCGCCGCCCTCGGCACCGCGCTCTCCCTCTTCCTCGCCTTCGACTACACGAAGATTACCTGCGAATCCGTCGCGGGCAAGAGCAAGGAAGAAGGCTCGGGCGAGTTTTACGCCCTGCCCCTCGTCGCCTGCGCAGGCATCCTCTGCCTCACTCAGGCTCGCGACCTCATCATGCTCTTCGTGAGCCTGGAGGTCATCACGCTCACCTCCTATGTGCTCGCGGGCTACTTCCGCCGCAACCGCGGCTCCATCGAGGCCGGTATCAAGTACCTCATTCTCGGTGCCCTCAGCACGGGTCTCATGGTCTATGGTGCCGCGTGGTACTTCGGCATGAGCGGCTCCTTCCTGCTGGACCCGAACGTCGTGCTCAGCGCCATCAACGGCGGCGAAGCCGGCTCCGTGGACATTGCCAAGGGTTTCCTGATGGCCGTCGCCCTGCTCTTCGCGGGCGCCTTCTTCAAGGTCGGTGCCGCCCCCATGCACATCTGGATTCCTGACGTGTATCAGGGTGCCCCCACCCCGACGACGACCTTCCTTGCCGTCGCCTCCAAGACAGCGGGCTTCGTGCTCCTCAGCGCTCTTGTCATGCCCTTCATCCCCTTCATGGTGCCGGGCGTGCCCGCCGCCGAGGGTATCGTGATTGCCTTCTCCGTGGTGGCCGCCGCCACCCTGCTCATCGGCAACCTCGGCGCCATCCCCCAGAGCAACGCCAAGCGTCTGCTGGGCTACTCTTCCATCGGTCAGGCGGGCTTCATCCTTGTGTTCTTCCTGAACCCCGATAACGCCACCTTCTTCTGCGTGTGGAAGTACCTGCTCGCCTACACCATCGCCACCGTGGCAGCCTTCTTCGCCATCGCCATGGTGCGCACGCAGCGCGGCAGCGAGGAGATCTCCGCCTTCCGCGGTCTCGGCAAGACCAACCCCCGGCTGGCCTTCCTCATCACCATCGCCTTCGCCTCCCTCGCGGGCGTACCGCTGACCTACGGCTTCCTCGTGAAGATGCTCAGCTTCATCGTGCTGCTGAACGCCATTCCCACGTGGACCACCCTCACCTGGGTGCTGCCCGTCATGGTCATCTGCGCCGCTGCGGGTTTCTACTACTACTTCAAGGTCATCCGCGCGATGTACTGGGATAAGCCCCTCGACAACGACAAGCCTCTCTGTGTGCCCGTGTGCACGGCGGCTGTGCTCACTGTCTGTGCCATCGCCATCATCGCCCTGGGCACCTACCCGCTTATCGCCCAGACCGGCATGTAAGGCGCCGGGTTCCGCCCCTTTCTTTCAGCACCCTGCCCCGCACGGCAGGGTGCTTTTTTTGTTTACCGCCGCGCGGCCCAAGCACAGACATTGCACGCTTGACGCCCCCTGCCCTTTCCCTTATAATGAAGCGCGGATATGAAACGCAGCCTCCTCATCACCGGCGGAGCCGGGTTCATCGGTTCGCATCTGGTGCGGCGTTTTGTGACAGAGTATCCCGAATACCGCATTATCAACGCGGACAAGCTGACCTACGCGGGCGACTTGGAAAAGCTGCGCGACATTGCCGACGCCCCCAACTACGTCTTTGAGCAGGCGGATATCTGCGACTACGCCCGCATGCAGGAGATCTTCGCGCAATACGCCATCGACGGGGTGATTCACCTCGCCGCAGAATCGCATGTGGACCGCTCCATCGAGGACCCGTTTGTATTCGCCCGCACCAATGTGATGGGGACGCTCACGCTGCTGCAATGCGCCAAGGAGGCTTGGCAGGGCGCATGGGAGGGCAAGCGCTTCTGCCATGTCTCCACGGATGAAGTCTACGGCGCACTGGGGCCCAAGGATGAAGCCTTCACGGAAAGCACGCCCTACGCCCCGCACAGCCCCTACAGCGCCTCCAAGGCGGCGAGCGACCACTTTGTCCGCGCCTTTCACGACACCTACGGGCTGCCCGTGGTGCTCACCCACAGCTCCAACAACTACGGCCCCGGGCAATACCCCGAAAAGCTGCTGCCGCTCATGATTGAGCGTATCCGCCGCAACGAGCCCCTGCCCGTCTACGGCACGGGCGAGAATGTGCGCGACTGGCTCTATGTGGAGGACAACGCCCGCGCCATCGATGCCGTCTTCCACCGCGGTCGCGACGGCGAGAGCTACAACATCGGCGGCGGCAACGAGTGGCGCAACATCGACCTCGTGCGCCTCCTCATCCGCCTTACCGACCGCGCCCTCGGCCGTCCCAAAGGTGCAAGCGACCGGCTCATCACCTTTGTCCCCGACCGCCCCGGCCACGATCTCCGCTACGCGCTGGACAGCCGCAAAGTCCGCCGCGAGCTCGGCTGGGAACCCACCACTCCCTTTGAACAGGGCCTTGCCGCCACCATTAACGACAAACTTGGACTGGATGGATGAGCCCACCATGGGCACGCATTGCAGAAACCTGACACATACTGGACAGGAGCACACATGGCCGCTATGGTCGAGACATGGCAACGAATACAACGTCTATTGCACGAATGTACCTTGTCACGTCTCAGGAGCCCTGCTCCGCCACGCTGACACAGGGAGAAACGACCATCACTTGGAACATACTCAGCGAGGGAGGTCAGGCAACCATCATCGTCCCCTCCGGAGCTACACTGGAGCTATCCTCCCCCACAGCCCTGCTCACAGCGCTCCCCGAAACTTTTAAGTCTACCCCCGCTGGAAATAACGGCGGCAACGGGGGTCGAAGCGTTGTTCCGCCGACCGGCTGCGGCATCATCCCCGTGGAGGGGGAGACGCCCAACCTTGAGCTTGCCCACGAGGCGTGGTATGAGCTGAATGCCGCGACACAGAGCTGCACACTTATTTCCTCCGACGAGGCGACCATTGTTCAGACCCACCTCTTGCTCACACCCGCCGCCCCCATGCCTTCCGGCTGGCTCACAGCCGCAGAGGGGGGCGTCGTGCGCTGGCCTTTCGGGGAGATCGCCATGCCCGCAGGGTGGAGCTACATCATCACCCTTGTGCAAATCGGCAACGTGATTCTCGCAAACGCGCTGCCTGTGAATCTCTCTACCCCTGCGTGATATGCTTGGATTCGGACTCACATTATTGGGCGGCTGTGTCGCCACGACGGAAACGGGGCAGCCGAGTGAGCTGTATTTCCCCGCTCATTCGGTGACGCCTCAAAATGCTGTTTTTGAGGAAATCTCAGCACCTTTGCCTGCATCTGCTGAAAATATGGCGAAAGAAGCTCACCTTGGACTTTATATTCTGGAGAACATTACGAAGACTGGAAGCCGATATTCAGACGTATGTTGGGGCATTTACAACCACGATGATGGTGTAGCATATCGAAGAAACACGTTTGCCGCCAACTTGTGTGCATGTTTAGGGTCGACCATACGAGGTGCGCGCACGCACGTTCAGTCGTCGGTGGTGGAAAGTTCGCGAGGCATATATGACGACTCAAATATCATTTTCTATTCGGGTGACGGATTGACAGCTTCACGTTTTTCCCTAGATGTTCATGGCGGGAGCTGCTTTATTGAGAGCGGATTTTCCGGGACAGAATTACGCCGACCTCTATCAGATGTTCTAGCGCACTCGGGACGAGAAACTTTAGTCATGCTCTTCCGTTTTCCGTCGCGCTCGTTCGCTTCGTTTGATTTCGTGATATCGGCATACTGCAATGAAGGGCTCGGAGTCAATGTATTGTCACTTCCGATGCGCACAACTCCTACGGCGTTTGGCGGAGAAGATATCGCTGTTTTTGAGTTTCAAAACAAACATTTATACGAGCTATGATTTATCGCAAACAAGAGCAGGCAGATGGCGAATATACCGATGCCGAAGGCTCCCGCTGGGCGGTGGATTGCTGCCGCCGTGTCCGCACGCCCGAAGGAGTGAACGTGGGCTGGACGGAGTTTCCCTCTCTCGATGCCGCGCTGGCGGCATGGGGGTTAAGAACATCCGATGAAATATTATAAAACTGTAAGCTCTGCCCGCCATAGTGTGCAGAGCTTACTTCTTACCCAACTCGATACCAGGCCACAAAGAATCATCGAATCCTCAAGCTTTGCATAGCGTTCACCGGAGCCTTCCGATATCTCTTAATCATACAAATCTCCGGACATATTGCAAATCCGGGGCATTTCCAAAATGGGATGCGAACGCTGCTGCCCCGCGTTTGACTCGAAAACATTTTTACGTTAGGCGAGCGGATGATGTTTCTAAGGCATGAAGCGAGGACTGATGTCAATCCATTTTCCGGGCGTTTCCGAAGCGTAGCCCAAGCGTCCTCGGTGAAGATGCCGGACGCAAGCGTAGGTGGAATGCAGCGGAAAACTTTTCCCGTCTGATAAAAGTAGTCATGAGCCTTTTACGAAACCATAAAAAGAAAACAGGAGGGGCCAAATCCATGGCGAGGATGAGAAAACAGGCTGCATGGGACACAAACGCATTGGAGGAAATTCTCTTTGACGTTTTCCCCTCTGATGACACCGAAGCCGCATGTCAATAATTTTATGTGACTTCCAAATGCGTTTGCCCTGATATCCGGCTATAAAAAATTGACATCTTTCTCCTCTGCTGGTACAATCCGCACAGGGAGGCTGGTTCATCTTCCTTAGTGAAGAGAAAGTGTTTACCACCTTTTTCCGAATCGAAACGCGCATGAAATACCTCTTTGATCTCGATGGCACTGTTACAGCAGCGGAAACACTGCCGATTATTTCTGAGCACTTCGGTTGCACAGAGCAAATCGCTGAGCTGACGGCACGCACTATCCAAGGCAATGTTCCCTTTGTGGAGAGTTTCATCCGCCGCGTCAACATTCTGGGAAACTACTCCGTATCGGAAACATCGGATTTGCTGGCACGAGTCCCCCTGTACCGCCATGTTGCGCAGTTCATTGCCGAGCATAGCGAAGATTGCGTGATTGTCACCGGCAACCTGACCTGCTGGTGCAAAGGTCTTTTTGAAAAAATCGGCTGCCGCTGCTGCGGCTCCGAGGCTGCGGTGGAGGATGACAAAGTTGTCAAGCTGAAGAGCATCCTGCGCAAAGAGCAGATTGTCGACCAATACAAGGCCATGGGGGAAACCGTCGTCTTCATCGGCGACGGCAACAATGACATGGAGGCCATGCGCCACGCCGACATCAGCATTGCTGCCGGCCTCACTCACAGCCCGGCGCAAAGCCTGCTTTCCATCTGCGATTACGTTATCTACGATGAAACAGCCCTCACCCGCCAACTGCGCCAGCTCTGCGGCGAATGCGACGGCTCGAAATCCGTTGTCATCAGCTGCGCGGGCATCGGCTCGCGCTTGGGGCTGGGGCTCACCAAGGCACTGGTGCAAATCAACGGCGGTTCCCTCATTTCCTGGCAGCTCAAGCTCTTCAGGGATGTGACGGATTTGCGTCTGGTCATCGGCTTCCAGGCAAGTGAAATCATTGAGGAGGTAATGAAAGAGCGCCGCGATGTGATTTTCTGCTACAACCACCGCTACTTTGAGACCAAGACAGGTGCCAGCTATTATCTGGGAGCGCGCCATGCCAACCGAGAAACGGTGGAATGGGACGGCGACCTGCTCGTGCACCCCGATGATGTCCGCATGCTGCTGCAAACGCCCGGTGAGTATATCTGCTACAGCGATATCACCTCGGAAGACACGGTCTGTGTGCGCACGGATGAGGAAGGCCGTGTGCTGCGCTTCTCCCGCGAGGGCGGCGACTATGAATGGACCGGCCCCGCCTGCATGTACAAGGAGCACCTCACCTACAGCTCGCAGAACGTGTTCAATATGTTTGAACCCTTCTGCCCGATGCGCGGCATCAAGGTGCGCGCCTACGACATCGACACCTACAACGACTATCTCCGCGTTTCGGAAATCACCAAGGATTGGAAATTATAATCCAGATTATCAACAACGCCGAAGGGTGGCGTTCCCCAGCAACCTTCCGTTATTGACACGTGTCTGTTACCACAAATAAATCCATATCCCTATGAGTCTCGCTTTTCGCCTCTATTCTGCATTCCTGCCGGCGAGTCTGCGGAAACATACAGACCCGCTCCAACACCGCTTCCACGAATGGAAGGTTAAAAAGCAGAAAAAAAAGAAGAATACGCCCAAAGTATTGCAGACGAGGCGGGCAAAACTACGGGAGCTGTTGCAGGAGCGACCGGTGAGGGTTGCGTTTCAGGTTGCCCAACTGGCTAAGTGGAAAAGCGAAAGCGTTCTGAGCCTCATGCAGCAGGATCCGCATTTCATGCCCTTTGTTTGGTGTGTACCCTACGGCAACCACCATCTGACAAGACCGGAAGCATACGAGCAAGAGAAAAATCGTATCGTTTCCTATTTTGCAGAGCGCGGCATCCCCCTCCGCAGCTACATTACGATTGATGATTTCCCGGCAGAGGAGCGACCGGACCTCATCTTTATTTATGAGCCATACGACACACTCTTCAAGACAGAAACATTCCGTGGTTTAGAACAGGAGCTACTCTGCTACGTTCCCTACAGTTTCCGCAATACAAATAAGGTTGTCTCCTACGATGCCGTGGGCAAAAATTGCGCAGTGTTTGACTTTATTGAGAATGAGTCATGCTGGGCCCACCAGAAAAAAAACAGCGCCAACAGGGGGATAAACGCCATCGTAACGGGCACCCCTATCGCCGACCTCTTCATGGGGAAAATGGCTCGAGCAACCACGACATGGAAAGATTGCGGGAAGCCCATGAAGAAGGTCATCTGGGCACCGCATTGGACAGTCGTCCCTGATTATGGTTGGTTTCACAGCGCTACCTTCCTCAAGACCGTGGATGCCATGATGAATATCGTGGAGCGACACCGCGAGGACATTCAGTTTGCATTCAAGCCCCACCCCAACCTGTATCGCACGCTTTGCGAGCTGCCGGGATGGGGCAGGGAAAAGACAGATAATTTTTACCGCAAGTGGGTTGAGATGCCGAACACGCAGTTGGAAGAAGGCCCCTACTCCGCGCTTATCATGCAATCCGACGCGATGATTCATGATAGTGCCTCGTTCATTCTGGAATACCTCTATGCCGATAAGCCCTGCATGTTCCTGCGCGAAAACGAGGGATACGAGGAGTACAATCAACAGACTCTGGACTGCTTAATGGCCTATCTCTACGGCATTTCCGAAGATGAGATCGAAGATTTCCTGCAGCGCTGTGTCCTCAACACGGAAGACCCGCTGCGAGACGTGCGAGCAACGATGCGTGAGCGTTACCTGTTGCCCCCGCACGGCAAAACGGCAGCGCAAAATATTGTCGATGCCATTTTGCAAGTCTGAAAACGACCTTCACCCGCGCCTGGGGTTCCCATGGAGCTACATTTCAAGAAGCCTCCCCGGCAATCCGACACCAGCGGCGAAGAACCCCGAAGCGCATCAGTTTCTCGTTAGAGCGCACACAGCGGAGCAGCTCCATATAGGCTGCATCTCGGCGACAATGGAGGATACCGACATACAGCACGGCGGAGAGCAATCCGCCGACAGCGACTTGCGCAAATACAGCGCCGTAATAAAGGACCGCGTTGAGAAGGGTCTCTTCCGCCACAGGGAACCATGAATCCACCGGGGCGCAGGCACACAGCCAGGCCGGCAGAGTACTGAAAGCGCCATAAATCACGTAGGGCAGGTAATCTTTTTGTTGCTGCCACCACGTCAGGCCAAGAAGCTTTCCGGTATAATAACAATTGATATAAATAGCCATCTGCGTATAAATAACCGAACTCCAGCATACAGCCAACACGCTGACAGAAGCAGCATAGAGCATCATTAAGACGGAAACGAATCTCTTAATAATCTCGAGCCGCAACAATAAATCCGAACGGCCTTTCACCTTGAGCAAACTCAAATTAATCACACATATATGGTTAAAAGCCTCCCCCAAAACCACCACTTGCAGGAACGGAACACACAAAAGCCATTTCTCTCCAAACATCAGACGCACCAAAGGCTCACCCAATGAGCAAAGGAGTAGGCACCCCCATGTTAACACCAGTGTGCTCAGGCAGATGTATTTCCGATAGGCAGCCACCAAGCGAGCGTCATCATTCTGCACAGTAGCCAAAACGGGATAGGAGACAGATTCCAACATATTGCTCACCGTAGTAGGCACAAAACTGGCCAAATGGCTTCCCCTGTTATACAAGCCTAGGTCTGCAGGAGAATAAAATTTACCGATAATGAACGTCCTCAGATTGGCGTAGATAACCCAAAGCAAGCCGGAGGCAGCCAACTTGCTTCCGAACCCGAAAAGCTCTTTGAACGAGGTCCAAGAAAACATCAGACGGGGCTTCCACGGCGAGAGATACCAGACAACCACTAATTGCAGCACACCGCTGAACACCCCCTGAGCCACAAGAGACCAATAGCTCCAGCCCATGTAGGCGAGCACAAGGCACAGAGGCATACTGAGAATAGCCACAGATCCCTGAATGAGAGCCGGTGTCTTAAAATCACGGCGGCATGTGTAGAGTGTCCAATGCACCCCCGCAAAGCTGTTGAGAAACATCATGCCGGCCGACACGCGCGTGAGTAGCACCAAATCGGGTTGATGAAAGAACTCCGCGAACCAAGGCGCGGCGGCGCCAAGGCACAACGCCATGAGCAGGCTCATCCCCGCGTTGAACCAGAACATCGTATTGATATCCGCCTCCGTGCGGTCAATTTTGCGGATAAGGGCAGAAGCAAATCCGGCAGATGCCAACTGCGCCGCCACCGCAAAAAAGATGGACGTCAACCCCAGAATACCCATTTCTGCAGGGGTGATAAGACGCGCCAGCACCATACTGAATAACAGTTGCAGCGGCTGCAATGTTGCCTTTTGCAACATCAGCCATTTAGCGCCACTCAGCGTTTCATCTCGCAAACGTCCCATAATGTTGTGCGAATGTAGCAACAGGTATTAATTTTGTCAAGAAATATCAGTGGAGTCATTTCCGAATCATTTCCGAATAACGGGAACAATTTAGGTGTAAGCATCTGCCAAAGGGACAAAAGAAGAACGGCAGCATTGAATACAATACGGCACAAAAAGGGTAACGCCAATTTCCCGTATAGAGTATTCCAAAAGCGCCTACTCCATACAGATTCTTCATCTGTGGATTCCGCCTTTGTCCCGCTCACCATGCTGTGCATCTGCTTTCCGGGATATCGCATTTTTGCCTTTATCTTCGTTGTGTTAGAACAAATGCCTTGATATCGCTTTTGGAATCCTCTATACTCCGCTTCAATCCAGCGGCTGAGCATGCGCCGCCGAAGCAAACCGCAGCCACGTTATTTTCGCCATGATTACCCTTTCTCCCGCTGAAGGCAAAATGATTAACCGCCTGCGCTTCTTTTCTCTCCTCTGCGTCGTGATGATTCATAGTGCAGTTCATAGACAACCGGAAGCACTCGAGCAGATTTCTGCTACCATCTACGAGCAAGCAGCGACTTGGCACCGGTTGTTCTATTGCTGTAACCCGCTATTCCTGCTCTTCATTCTCTCCGGCTACCTTTTTTTCCGCAATGCCGATGACTCATGGAGTTTCCGCAAAGATTACCTTAGCAAGCTGAAATCCCGCTTAACGGGGCTGCTCACCCCCTATTTGGTGTGGTGCACCTTTTACCTCCTCTTCGGATATGTCCGCGGGGGGTGCAGCGGCAGCCTCTCGTTCGAAATGTTGCTGAATGCCTATTGGCCTCTCTCGCCCGCGAGACATGTTGCAGCGCCGGGCTTTTGGTTTATCCGCAGCCTCATCTGCTTCAGCCTACTCTCCCCTCTCTATTATCTTGTTTACCGGTATCTCAAACACTTCACCCTGCCACTTTGCTTAACACTGGCACTCTGCAACCTGCCGCTGGATTTTTGCTATTTTAACTGGCCCCTGCTGCTGGGGGGGTATCTGGCCTATTCCGGCATCACCCTGGGCAAAATCGTCGAGCTGCTGCCGTGGAAACCCGCGCTGGGAGCAGCACTCCTCCTCTCTATTCTCTCCCTCTTCTGCCCCACGGCCCTCCCGGGCGATGTACGGGAAATCATCAAGCTACTCGCACTCATCCTCTGGGGGGCCGGTTTGGCCGGTCTGTTCATGCGCTGCCCCCTGCCCTCGTTCTGCACCCCCGCAGCGGGCATGTTCCTTTACGCCACACACTTTATTATCTGCGGCAAAATCGGCACCAGACTCGTGCGTTACCTCCCCGTCAACCTGCCGATGCTGGTGGCAGATATGTGGCTGACCTTTGCACTGGGCACAGCAGTCTGCCTCACGCTCTATGCAGTCGTAAAGCGTTGTCCGAAACTCGCGGCTGTCCTGACGGGCGGCAGAGAGTGATGCAGCCCCTGCTGCCACAGCCGCGAGGCCAGCCCCTATCGCCGGGTGCGCTGCAATAAGATTTCAGCAATTTCCAAATCGTCAGGATAGGTGATTTTGAAGGGCTGCCCCTCCACAAAGTAAAAGTATCCCCGTGCCTCCGTCGGCAGCTGTACGGCGGGGTGCCCGTTGGGGTGAGCGGCATCAAAACAGCTATCCAACAGGGGGAAGCGGTAGGCATCCGGTGCCTGAATCAGGAAATAATCCTCACGATCCGCGATGCGGCAGCTGTAGGAGCCGAGCGCATCGGTAATCTTGAAGGAGAACTGCACGTAGTCATACTCATCCAACACGGCGACCATGGCATCAATCTGCTGCGGCTGCACCAGCGGGCAAGCGGCGTTGTTCTCGATGATTTTTGTGCAGGCGGGGAAGTTTTTACGGATATAGGCCAATGCATTGCCGAAGGACTCATTGCGGGTGCTGCCGCCGAGCATGGTGGTCACGCCGTAGGTCTTGGCAATGCGGCCTTCCGCATACTCCTTGGCATCCACAATGACAATCCCCTCATCCACAGCGGCCGCCTTGCGGAACGCCTCGATGGAGTAGGAGATGACCTCCTTACCCGCCAACAGACAATACTGCTTGGGCACCATTCCCGTAAAACGTGTGCCCGAGCCGCCCGCCAGCTTGCCGATCTTGAGTGCGGCAAGCATGTCATCCTCCACCACAATGCCGCCGCGGGCGGTGTTGATGAAGTACGCGCCGTCCTTCATCTTGGCGAAGAGGCCTTTGTTAAACATGTTGCGGGATTTATCCGTCAGCAGGCAGTGAGCGGAGATGACATCGCTCTGTACCAGAAACTCATCCCAGTTCACATCCTCCACATATTCAGGGAGCTCCTTCTTGGGGGTGAATGGGTGGCAGGTAATGATGCGCATGCCGAACGCATGGGTGCGCTGCGCCACCAGGCGGCCGACACAGCCGAAGCCGAAGATACCCGGCGCCATGTGGTTAAGGCTGCGTCCACGAAAACGGATGAAGGGGCTGTCGTTGTTGAGGCCCCACATGGTATCCTGATACTCCTTGGGCTTGGTGCTGGTATCCTGCGTGATGATGCGGTTGTGGATGCTGTTGTTGCTGGCCGTGATGTGGCGGGTCATGTCAATCATGTAGCCGAGAACCAAATCTGCCACGGCGGAGGCATTGCGACCGGAGTTGTTGCACACGATAATACCGCGCTTTTCCGCCTCCTCCAAATCCACAACGGATTTTACACCGCCGCGGCAGCAGATGATGATTTTGAGGTTCGTTGCCGCCTCCAGAAAATCCTTGGAGATGGTGTCGTATTCGCAAATGAGGATCTCATACCCGCCGATGATGCTGCGGAGCTTTTCATGCTCCATCACATCGTGGTTGAGGTTGTACCCATCATAGGTGAAGGAGACACGTGTGGCGTTTGCCCTGGCCCCCGCAAATAGTTTTGACAAATGTGGCGAAAAAAGCTATATTCTCCCCCACACGTAGCGCATTCAGGGACAGACACCTTCCGACCATGAAATTCCTCTTCGATCTTGACGGCACGGTAACAGCGGCGGAAACGCTGCCTGTTATTTCACAGCACTTCGGCTGCACGGAACAAATCGCGGAATTGACGGCGCGCACGGTTCAGGGCAATGTTCCTTTTGTGGAGAGCTTCATCCGCCGCGTCAATATTCTGGGGAACTATTCCGTGTCGGAAACGTCGGATTTGTTGGCGCAGGTGCCCCTGTACCCCCACGTGGCACAGTTCATTGCCGAGCACAGCGAGGATTGCGTGATTGTCACCGGCAACCTGACCTGCTGGTGCAAAGGTCTTTTTGAAAAAATCGGCTGCCGCTGCTGCGGCTCCGAGGCTGCGGTGGAGGATGACAAAGTTGTCAAGCTGAAGAGCATCCTGCGCAAAGAGCAGATTGTCGACCAATACAAGGCCATGGGGGAAACCGTCGTCTTCATCGGCGACGGCAACAATGACATGGAGGCCATGCGCCACGCCGACATCAGCATTGCTGCCGGCCTCACTCACAGCCCGGCGCAAAGCCTGCTTTCCATCTGCGATTACGTTATCTACGATGAAACAGCCCTCACCCGCCAACTGCGCCAGCTCTGCGGCGAATGCGACGGCTCGAAATCCGTTGTCATCAGCTGCGCGGGCATCGGCTCGCGCTTGGGGCTGGGGCTCACCAAGGCACTGGTGCAAATCAACGGCGGTTCCCTCATTTCCTGGCAGCTCAAGCTCTTCAGGGATGTGACGGATTTGCGTCTGGTCATCGGCTTCCAGGCAAGTGAAATCATTGAGGAGGTAATGAAAGAGCGCCGCGATGTGATTTTCTGCTACAACCACCGCTACTTTGAGACCAAGACAGGTGCCAGCTATTATCTGGGAGCGCGCCATGCCAACCGAGAAACGGTGGAATGGGACGGCGACCTGCTCGTGCACCCCGATGATGTCCGCATGCTGCTGCAAACGCCCGGTGAGTATATCTGCTACAGCGATATCACCTCGGAAGACACGGTCTGTGTGCGCACGGATGAGGAAGGCCGTGTGCTGCGCTTCTCCCGCGAGGGCGGCGACTATGAATGGACCGGCCCCGCCTGCATGTACAAGGAGCACCTCACCTACAGCTCGCAGAACGTGTTCAATATGTTTGAACCCTTCTGCCCGATGCGCGGCATCAAGGTGCGCGCCTACGACATCGACACCTACAACGACTATCTCCGCGTTTCGGAAATCACCAAGGATTGGAAATTATGATCGGCGTTATCGGCGGCAACGGCGTGGCAGCCACCAACAAGCTCGGCTGCCTCATTGAAGAAAAACTGACGCGCGCGGGGGCGTTCCGCGATGCCCACCACCCGGAAATGCTGGTGTAGCAGGCGAGGCAGGCCCCTTCCCGCAGCATGTATCTGGAAGGCCGCGGTCCCTCGTGGATTGAGGACTACATCTCCATCGGCCAAAAGCTGCGCGATTGCGGCTGCACCGAGCTGTGCATGTGCTGCAACACGGCGCACGACGCCGTTGAGGAACTGCAGGCCCAAATCGGCATTCCCTTTGTCAACCTCCCGGACCTCGTTGCCCTGCGCTGCCGGGAGCTCGGCGCGGCAAGACTCGGCATGATGTGCTCGGACGGCCTGCGCATGCCCAAACGTTAATCAGCAGGAACGGCAAATGAATCTCACGCGGCGCTTATACCACAAGCTGGGAGAATACTGCGTGCCCCCGCAAAACCATTTCTGAGTATAGACCAACAGTCGAGCTTCATCCTCACAGATCCCTGCTGCTCCGACGAAGGTGGCTTAGTGGTCTTTTTAGTTGGCTTTTGGGATATTACAAGTAATAGGCATCAAAAGTATGATGGGACACGCGTTTCTCCTCCGGCGGCAACTGCATGTAATTGCCGAAAGCGTTACTTAAATAGCTGTCAAAATCCGAGAATCCCATAAAAGATTCCGTTTCGAAGGGATACGGGGACATACTGGCAAAAAGCGACTTTTTAAACGGGCGTTTCTGAAAAACGCCAGAGCAGCATTCAAAAACGCAGGAAGAATCCGAATTATTGTACTGCTGTATATAGCGTTCAAAAGCGGCCAGATAAACACGGTACGGCAGCAGATAAAACGGCCATTTCAGCAATGCTTTATAGCCGGAGAAGAAAGGGTGGGCACGCCGCATGAGACATTGGAACATGAGACGACGGAGATGGTCAAAAGAGCGCCATTTTCCCTCATCCTCCGGCACCTTATCGATGGGAAAAACATCGATATTCACACCCACATCCGGATTCGAATTAGGTTCTTTGACTAGCGTCGTGCTATCATACACCTTAGAGTAGGGGAACTTCCACCCCTTGATATTATAGCTGCCGGCGAGCTTATATTTCCCGGCCAAAGTCTCGGGAAAACGCTCAATGAAGCAGTTGTAATCCGTGCGCAACATATAAATATCAATATCATCGTCCCACGGAATGTACCCCCGATGGCGCACAGCACCCAGCATCGTGCCGCATGCCATGGAATAGGGGATGCCCTCACTTCCGCAAAACGCATGCACCGCTTTCAGCACCTCCATTTGCAGGAGCTTCAACTCCGGAAGATCTATTTTTTTCATCGTCTTTTCTGTTTCTCTGTATGAAATCGGAAGGGAAAGAGCTCTGCCCGGGAATTCAATCTTTCAAGGCATCGTCCGCCACGCCTTCTAACAGAGACTCCACACGTGTAATAATCCGCTCTGAATCAAAGCGTGCGACGGATTTCCTCGCCGCCTCGGCCATAGTGTTCAACGTAGCTTCATCGCGCATCAGATTTCCCAGAGTCTCCGCATAAGCGGCGATATCAAACGGCTTCACCAAACAACCATTGATGCCGTCATCAATGATATCATGCACGGATGCATAAGATTCAAACACCACGGGCACACAGCCTGCTGCTTGGGCTTCAATCAACACGAGGCCGAAGCCCTCAAATGAGCTGGTCATGCAAAAGATGCGAGCGCGGGCATAATAGGGGCGCGGGTCTTGTTTGCCTTCAAAAGAAACGCGCTTGAGCTTCAATTCTCGTCCCAACTCTTTGTAAAGGTCCTGCGCAGCCCCTTCCCCGACAATGGTAAGTTGCCAGTCCGGGAAATCAGCTTCCACCCTGCTCCATGCCTTCAGGAGCCTATCGACACGCTTATGTTGCCACGGGAGACGCCCCACATACAAGACCTCCTTACGCTTCTCCGGCAGAACGGCAGGGGGTGCAAGGAGAAGCGGATTCGACAATGCATGCAATTTGGGTGCGACGGTCATTCCGGCTACACGGCAAAACTCCTCCTTAAAGCTCTCAGAAAGGAGAACAAACGCATCAGCGCATTGATAAATAAAACGAAGGCGCCGACGCTCGATGAGAGAGCGTCTCCAATAGCAGAAGGGATAACGCATCAACGCATACAAAAATGCTCCCACACGGCGGCCGTGGCGGCATTCATACCAATCACCGGCCAAACAGTCGGTGTACCCGGCCATTGATGCAGCGGGATTCACGTGTAAATGGCAAACCAATTTCGCGCCCACCGCATCACAGGCAGAACGACACAGGTTCACATGCCTCGCATGGAGGGTTTGCATCCATACCAGCTCAATACCATGCAACTGCAAGAGCTGCTCCACCTGCCCTTCTAAATCGTCAGAAGAGGCATCCAGCATCTCCAGCGTTCCTGCCGCATCCGGCGCACAGGCTTCAGCACTCGTGGTGATACAGAGGACATGGTGCCCGCGCTCCGTCAACGCACGGGCCGCCCAATAGGTGTAATCCGCCACGCCGCCGCGGTGCTGTTTGATGGAGCTGGCGGAAAAAAGACAGATATTCATAGCGTTAGGCAGCGAGGGCGCCGGCCGGCACAGCAAGTTTCTTTTCTGTTTCCTGAATAATCAGGGGCACGTAGCGCTGCGGCGCAAACAGGGGACGTAGCGAACCCTTCTCACGCGCAATGCAGTAGCAAAGTTTCAGGAAGAAATAGCTATGCAACGCGAACAGGAAATCCTTTGTCGTATAGTTACAAAAGCCATATGTCAGGAAGATGATGGGTATGCTCATAAGGCCCACTACGATGTAGGGATAGGCACCTGAATGGTGCCATGCACGCAACACCTGTATACTCACGCACCAAAAGACGATACACACCACGGCACACCATGCAAGGCCCACATAACCGATACGGGAAATCGTGTGAATGGCACCATTGTGGAAATTGCGGGAAATACCCATAGCCACCAAATCACTTGTTCCGAGGCTCGTTCCGCGCATGCCTGACACTCTATTTCTCAGAAGGTAGGCGCGAGAGACGCCATAACCATCCCCCCACATCAGATTTTTAATAACTCCGCTTTTTGGATCCAGAGCACACGCCCATATTTCGTAGCGCAGGTTCACGGTTCCGGTGCCATCCTTGCTCACAGCGGCACTAACCTTAACACCGGGCGCAATAGAAGCAGCACGCTGAATACTGCGAGGCAGCGCAGAGAGGAGATCCATCTCACCCATATACAGAAGCCCCAAATACAGGCCCATTACCGCCAATATCAGCACGATCAACTCTCGTTTAATGAAAGCGATGAACAAAACTCCGGCTGCCAGCATTGCCATATTTTGGCGTTGCCCTGTCAACAAGGTAGCAACGGCACAATATACAACGGCCAGCCAACAACGCCATTTCCCTAACATCAGCAGCACCGGGTACTTGCTGAACGCCCAGAAAAACAGTGCTGAAGCCATGGGATAAAAAATATAGACTCGGTGATCCCCTAATCCAAGTTCTCCATCGCCTAAGAATACGCTGCGAATGATGTATAGCACGGAGGCAACAAAGAATAATTTGAAGCTCAAGGGCAAGCATTTTTCCAGTTCTGCTTCGGAAATGGGAATGCTGCTGAACGCCAGATAAGAGAGCAGGACAAAGTAAAGCACAATGATTTCCTCACCACCAATGCCGTCATAATCCAAGCCCAGGGCATTAATCACAACAGGATCGCGAACATACGCCGCTACCAGCAGGAGCACAAGCACCAGAAACGGGATATCCAGCACAGCAGCCCAACGCCAACGAATACGCACGCGACCAAGGGACCACTGCACCACCCAATACACCATTACCACAGATGCCACAGCAACAGGAGCAAAGCCGCACGGCTTAATGGCATGCCCCAAGTATGAAATGGGCAAAATCTCCACAAAAGGAGGAAGGATGAAAAGTAACTGCCACACCTTGGGCCCCATGTATACCAGAAACCCGCCACCGACGACAACACCGATAATCGCAAAGGCACCGATACTATCCTTCACATTATCGGACACCTGTGCGCCGACGATAAAAGACAATACCACCAACACCATCAGCATCACGATGGTTTTGACAGTGCCGTTCCCCATATTCTTTCCCTATTATTGATATTAATGCAGATAACCGGATAAAGACACGTTTCAAAGCGCACTGGGGATTTCCTTGCCGAGGTCGGAGGCCTTGCGGCCCTTGCCGTCGCCGGCGATGCGCTCCAGCAGCACGTCACGGTAGCACATGCCGCCGGGAATCATGGGCAGCACATGCACATCGTGCGGCACCATGATGTCCAGCACATAGGCTTCCTTGCTGGCGAGCATGCGCTCGATAGCAGCGGGCAAATCCGCGGGTTCCACCACGCGCTCGCACTTGATGCCGAAGCCCGCAAGCAGCACGGGGAAGTTCGGGTACAGGATATCCTCGTTATGGTGCGTGGGGTCGTACTCATCCGCAGGGTCGGCGAGGAAGGTGTTCGCGCGGTTGGAGTCATACTTGAGGTCCTCCCACTGCACCACCATGCCGAGGTGCTGGTTGTCCATGATGATGCACTTGATGGGCATCTTTTCGATGCGGATGGTGCCGAACTCCTGCACATTCATGAGGATGGAGCCGTCGCCGTCGATATTGATAACGGGGCGGTCGGGGAAGGCCATGTGCGCCCCCATGGCGGCGGGCAGGCCGTAGCCCATGGAGCCGAGGCCGCCGGAGGTGGACAGGCGGCGGGGCTGCTCGAACTTGAAGAACTGGGCGGCAAACATCTGGTGCTGGCCCACGCCCGTGCAGATGATGGGGTCCTGCCCCTCCAACTGCTTATAGAGCTCTTCCATAATCATCTGCGGGGCAATCTCATGCTCGCGCTTCTCGTAGGAGAAGGGGTAATCGCGCTTCCACTGCTCGATGATACCGAACCACTCGGGGCGGTTGGAGACGGCGTACTCCTTCACCTCGTTCCCCTGCTCCGCGAGCTTGGTGTTGAGGTAGGAGAGGGCCGCCTTGGCATCCGCGCGGATGGCAAGGTCCACCTTCTTGTTCTTGTTGAGCTCCACGGCATCGTAGTCGATGTGGACAATCTTGGCGTGCTCGCAGAAGGTGCGGACGGCACCCGTCACGCGGTCATCGAAGCGTGCGCCGATGGCCAGCACAAGGTCGGCCTCGTTCACCGTGTTGTTGGCGTACACCGCGCCGTGCATACCCAGCCAGCGGACGGAGAGGGGGTGGGATTCCGGCATAGCGCCGATACCCAGCAGCGTGGTGGCCACGGGAATCTGGGTACGCTCGGCAAACTCCTTCAGCTCGGCGGCGGCCTCGGCAATCACCACACCGCCGCCCGCATAGATGGCGGGACGCTTGGCCGCAGCAATCAGCGGCAGCACCTTATCGAGAGCCGCCGTGTCGAGCGGCAGCTCGGGCGCATAGCCCGGCAGGTTGACGGGGGCATCGAAATCGGGCGTAAAGAGGGCCTCCTGGAAGTTCTTAGGAATGTCAATGAGCACGGGGCCGGGGCGACCGGTGCGGGCAATATAAAAAGCTTCTTTGATGATGTGGGGGATATCCTCCACCGCCGTCACAAGGTAGCTGTGCTTGACGATGGGGGCGGTCATGCCGAACACGTCCGTCTCCTGGAAGGCGGAGGTGCCGATGAGGCCGATGCCCACCTGCGCGGTGATGGCCACCACGGGGACAGAATCGAGATACGCATCCGCAATGCCCGTAATCATGTTCGTGGCACCGGGGCCGGAGGTGGACATGCACACACCCACCTTGCCCGTAGCGCGGCCGTAGCCCTCCGCCGCAAAGGCGCCGCCCTGCTCATGGCGCGGCAGAATGGTGCGGATGGCGGGCTCGTGGCTCAGGGCCTGATGCATGGGCATGCTCGCACCGCCGGGGTAGGCAAACACCACCTCCACGCCCTCACGCACAAGAGCTTGCACCAAAGCTTCGGCACCGGTCATCTGTTTGCGGGTCGTTTCGTTTGCGGTCGTATTCATCGTCGTATTCGGGGTGTATATATTAGAGCGGTGCGCCTTGCGTAGGTGCGCGGGGGTATTATACTATTTTTATGCCGTTTGTGAAGTCTTTTTCCTGCTTATTTCGCACAGGCTACAATCTCTGCATAAATCTTCATCAGTTGAGCTGCATTCTCGCTTCCGTCGTGTATTTTGGCCGCGCGGCAGCGAGCCGCAGCGGACAGGCGTGTGGCGTAATCGGGGTCTGCAAACAGCGTGCAGATGTGGTGCGCCAGCATATTCACCTCGCTGGCGGGATAAAGCAGCCCTTCCTTGCCGTGTTCCACCAGGCTCAAAATGCCCCCCACACATGAAGACACGACAGGTGTCCCCAGCAACATCGCCTCACCGATGGAGTTAGAGGAATTCTCAATACTGGAAGCAGAGACAAAGACATTGCTGCGGAGATATCGCTCCTTCATCTGTTCAGCCGTCAAAAACCCCATAAATTTCACATTCTCCCGTAGTTCATTCTCGCGGATGAGCTGCCTGAGATACTTGCGATAAGAGCTGATTCGCCAGAAAGGCATCTGCATGATGTCCCCGCCCCCCACATAAAGCACGACGTCAGGGTATTCTCTCTTCACCAAGGTCAAGGCCTGCAAGACGAGGTGCAGCCCCTTAACGGGATAATGAGACTGGCTACAGAACAAACTGTGTTTTTCGCAGCTCTCATAACACCATTCTCCACTATAAAAGGGGCGGCGCAGGGTTTCGTAGTTGTGGTGATAGTGCGCAGCGGGATTGATTGCCCACGCTGCAGCCTTATCCCAATCCGTACGACCGATGACGTGATGCGCCGAGCGCAACAGAGCGATCTCTTTCTTCCCGCCCTTTTCAAATCTTTTTTGTTCGCTACGAATATTACCTTTGAGCAGACTGTTGAGGGTATAACCATTTACAACGGATGGCGGCAAAAAAGCAGTGTAGTCTTTAGCATAGACAGATAACAACCCCTGAATGGAAACCACCACACGCTCCTGCATGCCGGCACGCACAGCCGCCTCCATAAACGGAGCGGAGTGAGCAAATTCCGCTCCCCAAATATGCATAACATCAGGGCTTTCCGCACTCAGAATCGCCTCAATATCGCGAATATAGGCATCTACATTTTCTCTACGCTTCTTCTCCGACAAACCGATATATTTCAGATTAGCGACGTTCCCGGTGCGGTGTTTATCGCTCGGAAAGAGATACAAGAGCTCCGTATCAGGAAGAGCGGAAATAATATCCGCCAACTGAATAAGCCACCCATTGTGTACCGCGGCCTCACAATGTTCAGCCTCTGCAATGCGGGGTAATATAATACTGCCAAGCCAAAGAACTTTCATTTTCGTATCCTTATTTAATCATCACAGGAGAATCGGCCGCAATCAAAAGGGAAAGCTCGTTCAAATCCCGTTGTTCCATGCGCAGCGCTTTGTCAGCAGTGCGCATTCCTCCGGAAATTGTGATACCATTTGCCAACAAAAGCGCCCTGTCAGATGAAGAAAACTGAACAGAACGACGCGGAAGGCGCCCTCCTTCCAAGTATCCCTCACAAGCAGAGACACGGGTTTCACCCTGTCCATTGAGAGCGGCTCCGGCAGCGGTCAAATTATAATCCGCCACCAACGTATCTCCGTCCCATACACAGATTTCCCGCTGGGAAAGATTGATTTCCAGACGACAATTCATGGGCACCAATACCAGCTTCTGCCCCACGCGCAGGCCGGCGGGTTCTACAATGCCGTTAAGGAGCATAATGAGCTCAAAAGGGCATTTTTCCACAGCGGCGATCTTGAACACATTATCCCCGGGCTTCACGGTGTAGACACGAGCATCGGGGTGGCGGCGGGAGAGATAGCGTTGCACATTGACGGAGCCGGTAATCTGGCGGGCCTCTCGCCCTGCAATGCCGTTGTCATGAATGAAGGGTTGCAACAAATGCACAGCCTCTGCGCCCTTCTGCTCGCGCACGAGACGGCGAGCCTGCTCCAGCTCCGCAGGGCGGCGGGGCCAGAGGGAGTAATTCTCTGCGGCAAACGCAGAGCACAGCAGCAGGTTAAAGCAAACCGCGGCGCTTAAAATCGAAAATGTTGATTTCATGGGATTGCTGAATCATCTCAGTCATGAAACGCAGGAGGGAAACCTCCCACGCATCGTCCACGCCCTGAATGACGGCGCGGTAGGCATCACCGGAGGAGAGAGCTTCTTCTTTGACGCGGTCGGCCACGTTCGCCATGCTGTCGTGCACCACCTCGCTCATCACCTCCGTGCGGGAAAAACGAAAACCATACTGAAAGAGCGCTTTCAGGCTCGCGCCGTGCTGCTCCATCCAATCGAAAAACTGCTGTGCCTGCTCAGAGAAGCCCTCTGTCTCGATGCCGACCAAGTCAGCAGGGCGCAGGATGCGGGGCTTCGCAGCCTCCACCCATCCGCTGCGGATGCGCGTGGTGCCCACCTCATCCATGGGTTCGGAGAGCAGGCGGTAGTTGAAGCGTGTCTCCCCGAAGGTGTCAATCCGCCTGTCAGGCACGTAGAGGATACGTGTCTGCTGCATCGCATAGCTGATGGCGGCGGAATCCACGGGGAGGTATGCTCTTTAACGAAAAAAGAGCGGTTCCGACCTGGCGCGCAGGGGGAACCGCCCGTATGAAAGGAAGCGGTGGAGCCGATTAGGCCTTGTGCGCCTCGATGTAAGCGACAACGTCGGCAACGGACTTGAGCTTCTCGGCGTCCTCATCGGGCACCTCGACGCCGAACTTATCCTCGAAAGCCATCACGAGTTCCACCGTGTCGAGAGAGTCGGCACCGAGGTCCTCGATGAACTTGGCATCGGAAGTCACTTTTTCGGGTTCAACGCTGAGCTGAGCAGCGATGATTTCTTTCACCTGAGTTTCGATATTTTCGGACATAAGTGTGTCTGATTGTTGGTACCCCTATACTAGCGCAAGAATGCCGTCCTTGCAACAAAAATTTGCGTTCCTACTACTTTTTTTAAGAAAAATTAACATTTTTTCATTACCTCTGCGCACAGCGCAATCCCTCGCAGGGTAAGCAAGGGGTCAGGCACGCCTAACTCAGGCATCAACTCCGCCAACAAAGGAGCATCGCCCCCCGTCAGCACAGGTTTGAGGCAGCAGCCGCACTCCTGCTCCATGGCCGCCAGCAGCTCCCGCAACAGCCCGCGATATCCGCGCACACAGCCATTCTGCATTGCCTCGATAGTACCCTGCCCCACAGCATGTGCGGGGACTCGCCGCGGGACCTCCGGCAGCAAGGCGGTGCCGCTATGCAATGTGCGCAACATCGTGCCGGGACCGGGCGCAATAACGCCGCCCAAGAAAAGGGGCTTCCCCCCCTCCCCCTCTGCCGGCATCACGACATCAGCTGTTGTTGCCGTTCCGGCATCGATGACCACAAGAGGGTCGCAAAGAGGCATCCGGGCCGCGGCCACGGCATTCGCCACGCGGTCCGCCCCCAATGTAGCACGGCCGGCATAACCGCAGAAATCTACCGGCAAATCCGACTCCGCCGTAACATGTGAGACCGGCACCATACCGGAGAAGAAATCACGCGCCGTTCGGGCCGCCGCCGGCACCACGGAGCAGAGAACAACCGCGGCAAAAGCCCAATCTGACGTGAGGCTTCTCAGCGTTTGCGGCGACAGCCCCGCCGTCGGGCAGACGCGCACGGCAGAAACAAGGACACCGCCCCGCGCCAAGGCCAGTTTGGTGCGCCCATTAGAAATATCAATCACCAGTATCGGCATCAGAAAAACCTCCTCTCTATCTCCTCTGCAATGAGCATCGCCGCGCCGTCATATCCGGCCGCAGCCATGGCCGCTCGGCAGCGATGCCACCCGGCGGCCCCATCTGCCAGCAATGATTGCACTGCCTGCACAATGTCCGCCGGCGATTCCGCATACTGCCCCGCGCCGTCGCGGAGCAGAAGCGCCAAATTCCCCTGCTCCTGCCCCGGCAGAGCAAAGTTCACGAGCATCGGCAGACGCATGGCATAACATTCAAACATTGTTGCCGCGCCCGCCTTACCGATGTAAATATGGCTATGCTCCAGCAACTCCGCCATCTTCTCCGTACCCGGCAATACCTCTACATGCGCACCTTCCGTTTCCCGGTGCAGCGCATAGCGCAGGCGAGGCGCCCTGTCTCCGGCTAAAAGCGTGATGTGCGCCATAGGATAGACTGCCAACAATGCTCCCACCATGCGCACCATATGGCGCGTCGGGCAATAAGCCCCCACGACGATCCGGAGATTATCCGACGTCGGCTGCTGAATCACAGGCGGACGGAAAACGTGTCTCACCGGAAAACCCAGGGGCAACACCTTCCTCCGGGAAAGGCCGAACTGCGCACACACCTTGCGCGCAGAAGCAGTATCCGGCACAACGATAAGAGGTGCCTCCGACTGCAGCCAAATACGGCTGATTTCCAACGCATCGGTGACGACAAGCGCATATCGGCCGTGAAAAGAGCCCTCCGCTCGCAAAGAATCGAGCATATACGCATACAGCGGGTAGGTGCAAAGCACAACATCAGGCCTTTCTTCCTGCAACAATCGCCAGAGGCTCTGCTTCACCATCCCCAACAGGGGCAGCTTCACAGCGCGGCGCCAGTCGGCGGTGTCCGTCTGGGCATAGGTCACCCCCCACAACCAGGGTGCACGGCGCACACAAAAGCGGTAAAAAGCCTGAGTCAGGGCAAAAACAGCGGGGTTTGCCGATGCGCAGGGATCACACACGCGGCAGGCATATCCGCGTTCACTCAGAATCTCTGCCAAAGCCGCAGCGGCGGCATGATGCCCCTGCCCATACCCCACGGAACAGATGAGGCAACGTCGCACGGCTTGCTTGCTCATACCACCTCTCCTATCGATAAAAAAAGAGGCCCCGACCGCTCGCAGGCAGCCGGAGCCTCGGTAATTATTCAAATCTTAGGGACCGACGGCACCGGGGCGGGTCTCAAACGCAGGGCGACGCGGCACAAAAATGCTGTCATTCGGCAGCAGGCGAATGCCGCGATCGCGGGCACTGAAGTAATCGTACGTGCGCGTCACCGTGCCGCGTGTCACCTGAATCTTGCGCGAGCCGTAGTCAGTGATATCTCCGGCTTCAAGCAAGGCCTCGATCAGCGTCATACCCTCACGATACGGCAGCGTGGCCTTCTTTGCCACATAGCCGGACACCAACACATGGCGAGCATCCAAACCGGGCTCGTTCTTGGAGGAGCCGAACACCACCTGAACAATCGGATCAGCGTAAATCTGCTGGTTCACATAGCTCGTGCGAACAATGTTTTCAATATCGCGAGCTGTCAGGCCCTCCACGCGAATGCGATTCTTGAGGTAGGGCAGCGTGATAGTGCCATCACCGCGGTTCACGGTAAAATCGCCGCTGACGTTGGCGGCATCCTCCGCAGGAATATTCTTGAGCACCACCGAAATATGACCGCCTTTAACAGCACGGGGCTCAGTCGCTTCATCCTGCGCCATCGCAGGCAGCAGCACCGCCAGCATCAGCAGTGCGGCAAGCACTTGTTTCATTATCGCGTACATCGTATGGAACGAGGGGACGGGGGGATTAATAAATATCTTCTTCCGCCTGAGCATGGCGCTTAGGCGACGGAGCGGCGGCAACAGCAGCTTCGGAATGAGTCTTCGGTTCTTCGGCAGGCGCTGCCGCGACGGCCGACTCCGCCGGGGAAGCGACACGAGAGGAATCGTGCGATGACGAACGGCGGGCAGAGGGTTCCTTGCGACCGCGGTTCTCCTTCGAGTAGTACGAATAATAGGTGGTATAGTACTGATACTGAGTATCGCCGCTGATATCCACATTATTCATCACCAGACCCATAATCTGACCACCGGCATTCTGGATAAGCATCTTGGCACGCAGCAAGGCCTTGAGCGGCATTTTGCGCGGCTGCAACACCAGCAACGTGGCATCAGACTTGCTGACGAGAAGAGAAGCATCACTCACACCCAAAACGGGCGGAGAGTCCAGCAGCACAACATCGAACTTCTTGGACACCTCGGCAATAAGCTTATCCATGCGATAAGAACCGATGAGACCGCTGGGATCCGTGGGGATGGGACCGGAGGGCATGAGATATAGATTATCCTCACCTGTCTGGAAGACGACATCCTTAAGCTCCATTTCACCCGCCAAATAGTTGGAGAGGCCGACTTCGCTCTTCAGCTCGGCGTAGCGGGCCAAACGGGGACGACGGAGGTCAGCATCTACCATCAGCGTGCTGAAACCGGCCTGCGCGAAAGTGAACGCAAGGTTACTCAGCGTTGTCGTCTTACCTTCGGCTGCGTTAGCGGACACCACCGTGTAGACAGTAGACTTGAACACAGCCTTCTTCAGCTCAATATTGGTACGCAGGATGCGATATGCCTCGGCATCCGGGCTGTTGCCGCCCTGAAGAATCAGCAAACCGGCATCCTGCGGAATCACGCCCAGCACAGGCAGACCAAGGCAGCGTTCCGCATCCTCCAAGGTCTTAACGGAGGTATCGAAATAGTTGTAGATGAAGGCCACCACAATACCGAACAGCACACCGGCCACGGCACCCACAATGAGGTTGAGCTTGTACTTCGGGCTGCTGGGAGCCGTCGCCACCACCGGGCGAGTGTAGATTTCCAAACTGGTGCGGGGGGCCATCATGCGCATCTTATCTGCGATATAGTCGTTCTCCAACTTATCGTAGCGCTGTTTCTCCGCGGCATACTCCTGCAAAGCCGTCTGAACCTTCTGGTCTTCCAGAGTCTTATCGCGCAGCTTGTCTTTCGCCTCATTCAGGCGAGCCATCAAATCCTGCAATTCGGATTTCTTGACATCCAACTGGTCGATCATGGCATCGCGCATACCCACCAGTTCCGCATAGAGCAGCTCGCGGGTATGCTTATGAGACTCGTCGACTCGAAGAATGTTGGGATGCAGAGGACCATAACCGCTGATGAGCATCTGTGTCCGCTGCTCCTCTTCCTTGGTGTACTGGTCATTGAGCTCGCGGACTTTTGCGGAGCAATAGGATTCCGCAGTCAGCAGGCCGGTACGGGTGACGTAGCTCAGGAGCTCCTCATCTTTAAGGTTCTGAAGCTTGCCGATATGCACCGTCATCTCAGCGATGTGGGCCTCCATCTGCAAACGCTTAGCATTGAGGTCCGTCAGGGTCTGCTCTTCAGAACCGGAGGATGTGGGCACGGAACTGCCGTGTGCAGTGGCCGTATTCCAAATGCCCTGGATATACTTGCCGGAACGGATGTATTGGCGAACGACATCTGCCTTGCGTTCCAGTTCATCCTGACGAGAACGCAGCACCTCATAGCGCTTGTTAATCGCCTCCGTGATGATGGAGTTCTCCCTATTCTCACGCAATTCGCGATAGCAATCCGCCACAGATTGGCAAATCTGCTGTGCCACACGGGGGTCCGAGTTCTCCACCTCAACATCCACGATGTTGGTGCTGCTACGGGGCTTCACCTTAATCATCCCCGACAGGGAAGCCGCCGCCGTCGTCTCATCCATCTGCCACTCATTCAGCAAATCCAGTTTGTTCGCAATGGCGATGAGATTCTGCTGAGAGACGAGGATTTCGAACTGCGTCTGCATGTAGTTGCCCGTCTCGCTTGTCACAGCCTGAATAGGATTGATATCCGTGCCGACCGTGACATTAATCAAATCACGCGGAGGCTTAATCTCAAAGCTCATGACACTGGTATACTTCGGTGTCTGCAGCTTGGTGACGATGGCACTGCTGACAAACACCAAAAGAAACACCAGAAGAGCTTCCTTCCAACGAGAGCGCAGGACCTGCAGGTAATCCTGCGCATGCAGGATTACCTCCTGCTGCGTCTGTTGAGACTGGGTATCCATAACTCAGGCTATATGGGAGGGAGGGCTTACTGCAATCAGAAACGATAGGTCAAGCCCGTCCACACACGCCAACGATTATACATGGCATCATTACCGGCTTTTTCGTATGTGTAGTATGTATACTCTGCTCCGACATGCCCCTGCAAACGGGGCGTGAAATTATAATTCATCGTCAAGGAAGGCTTGATAGAGATACGTTCAGCATCGGGTGCGCCGAGCGTATTCTTCGCATACTCCGTGTGCATCACCTGAGCTCCGAACACGAAAGAGACATCCGGGGAAAGCACATAGGTGCCATACATACCGGCACGCCAAGAACCGCAGGAGCGGTAAGAGCTTTGATTCGCACTATTGTAGTTATTGACATTTTCGTCAGAGTAACTGATGTAGGAATTCAGGCTAAGACCATCCGTGACGCGGCGGCGATACCCCACATTCAGTGTCGGATTCAGGGTTGTGTCACCGCTCATCATTTTACCCTGCACACCGACAGAGGCCGACACCGTCGAAACGGGATCCAGAGCATACTGGAACCCGACATTGGCAAACATACTGCGGGAGGAAGAGCCATGCGTACGCTCTTCCCAGCGATAGCTCAGAGAAGACGTGTACGTCAGACGATCGGAGGCGCGATAGTTCAGGCCGAGAGAAGCGCTGTAGTACTGGCGGTCATCATAACGATAAGAAGTCTCCGTGTAGTGAGTACCGGAAACATTAAAGCCCGCGTTCCAACTCCAACGCATATCAATCGCCTGCGAATAGGTGTTGTCAAAGCTCCAGGAGAGCGTATCACCCATCATACCGGCAGAAGAGAACCCATTATCATACCCGGGTTCCGGCATGTAGGAAACATGCAGACGTCCTGTATAACGGCTCATGGCGCTGAAGGCATGCGTATATCTCACATCCATGGCGCAGTCGCCATAATACTTTCTTCCGCCGCCACTGGTAGCATTCCCCAGATAACGAGTCCCGCCCAGTCGCGCGTTGTACGTCAGCTGATCCACGGACTCAATATCCGCGTAGGTCGAGGAGACCGAGGCGTTAACATAACAACCGGCATGCCGAAGCTTCTTATTCGTCGTGCCCTGCGGGTTCGTATCATAGCCGAAATTAACGGACGCAAAATATCGTGCGGACTGCGATTCCGCAAACCCCACCATGGGAGCGGTTTCGTACAGAGACAGAGCGGACGCAGAGGTAGCACAAACACCCGCGACGACGAGAGACTTCAGAAAAAAGCTTTTCATAACAAGAAGGCGTAAGAGATGAACGTGTTAGTTGTTGCTGGACACCACGGGAGGAGTCGGCTCCACGGGATGAGGATCATCCGGCTGCACATCGCGAAGCGGGGGCACAGGCACCACTTCAACAACGCCGGTGCTATCCGTCACAACATCGGAAATCACGGAATCGACATTCACGTTTGAATCACCGATAACGACCAAAACCTTCACACCCTCAGAAGCATCAGGAGGCGCAGTGGTAGGCTTACCGGCGTCGATGTAATCCTTCACATCCTGCGTGAGAGAGGAGGAGAGGCCGGGGGTCGACGACACCACAGTCTTGTACAGATATGCCACCTGCTCATCGGACCAAGAGGGGCGGGCATCAAGCACACGAGAGAGCACATCGGAAGGAGAAGCACCCTGCTTAATAGCATCCGCAATCGCCTGAGCAATTCGCTCAACGGACGCATTGGGATCTTTAGCCAATTGTTCAGCCTCAGTCACCTTATCCAGCTTGGACGCCTTGCCATAGCGCACGGAGTCATCCTTACCGGAGCCGGCGTAAGACACCGTCACCATTGTCGCGCCAACGAGAAGCGCCGTCAGGAATTGAGCGATTTTCATATCTGTAAATAGTTAAAAGAGAGCGGGTAGCGGGAATCGAACCCGCATGATCAGCTTGGAAGGCTGGAGCTTTACCATTAAGCTATACCCGCTTAGTCGCCCTGCACCATAGCACAACGCCACCCGTTTGGCAAGCGCAAACGTGTATTTTTGTCAGCGTTTTTCAACTTTTTCACTTTATGCTTGACTGTTCCGCGCTTCTCCGATAGAATGCGCCCACACCTGCGGGCGTCGTTCAATGGTAGGACGCGTGCTTCCCAAGCATGAGACACGGGTTCGATTCCCGTCGCCCGTATTAAAAAAACTGCGAGTCGATTTCGGCTCGCAGTTTTTTGTTTTTTCTCTGCCCGACCGCCCCCCTAACCCTTCCCTGCCCTTTTGCCGAAATTTTATCTCGGAAAAGTTGAATTTCAACAAAACTTAGATATTTTCTTGACAAGGTCGTTCGGAATTGCTATTTCTCGTGCGTAAAGAAAATTTTCACGCTACGCGCATGAGACAGGACGCCACACCCTACCTCCAGATGGAACTCGGTGACAACCGAGGCGGCATGGAGCGTCTCTCCCCGGAGCAAATGCGCGAGCAGATGGAGACCGCCCGCCGGCAAGCGGAATTCTATGAATCTCAACGCGCTCAGTGGGAAAAGCAGCAGGCGGAGCTGGAGGAGAGCAACGAACAGAAGCATCTCTTCAACGACAGCCTGAACGACATCGGCATGCGCCTGCACAACGCTGTGATGCGCATGGAAAAGGAGATGGAGTCCATGGACCGCGAGCGCACGGAGCTGGGCCACATCCACGCCTGTCTCAAGCGCCACCTGGAGATCCTCTCCTCCCTACAGCCGCACACTTGGCCCGCCGCCGACTTTGCCCGATACCTTCAAGAGGCACTGCCCAAGCTGGAGCGAGCAGAGAACGATTTCCACGAGGCCTACTACGGCGCGACGCATTACCGCCACACCGACCTCTTCCTCGACAAGCCCGGCGAGGAGCGCAAGAGCTCCTTCAACTGGTCCGTCCTCAAGCTGGAGCTGGCGAAGGGGCTGGCCTTCCACCTGCCGCTCTTCCTGCTGTTACTCATCACTTGGCTCATTTACCTCGCCGTCATCACTTTCTGATTTCATCCTTTCATGTCTCCCCGCCGCACCAGTGACTCCCTTGACCGCCTGCGCGACTACGGCCGCCGCAACACGGTGTATGGTGTCGAGCGAGCGTGGGAACAGGAAACACCGCACCGCACTACCCGCCGCAGCCGTCGCGTGGCAGATCCCGCCAACACCCTCGGCCCGCAGGAGGATGTCATGGAACGCCGCGAGCGCGAATACCGCCACCGCGTCGCCACCGCCGTGCCGCAAAACGACAGCGGCAGCAGCATGACGGAAAACCTGATTCTGCTCGCCATCCTCGCGGGTTCCATCTACGGGCTCTATCGCCTTTGCATCTACCTGCTCATGCAGGGCGTGTGACAAGTCCGAAGTCCGGATTTCGGCTGATAGGTACGCTTTAGCCTGTCATTCGCATCGCTCCGCACGCCGTTTCGGCATGCAAGACACATATCGTTCAGGCGCAGGTCCGATATTTCTGAACTTCGCATTGACCACGTCATCTGATTTTGCTTGTAAATCGCACACTCGCGCGTTATACTGCGCGGGCACTTTTGCGCCCGTTCCCTTTCAAAAGCAACTCATCACCATGGCAGAACAACCGACCATCGACGTCGCCTACATCGCCGGGCTCGCCAAGCTGGAGCTCACGGCGGAGGAAACCGAGCAATTCTCCCGCGACCTGAACCAAGTGCTCGCCCATGTGCAGCAGCTGGAGCAGTGGGACACCGCGAACACCGAGCCCATGTACCACCCCCTGCCCGTCTTCGATGCTCTGCGCACCGATGAACCCGGCGAAAGCCTGAGCAACGAGGCCGCCCTCGCCAACGCCCCCGCGCAGGAGGAAGGCCAGTTCCGCGTGCCTAAGGTTGTTGAATCCGCCCATTGATTTTCCCCTCACCCCTCTTCCCACCCATGCTTTTCGGTACCATCTCCCATTGGCGCAAGCAGCTCACGAGCGGCAGCATCTCCCCCGTCGAACTGGTGGACGAGCTCGCCGCGCAGATGACGGCGGTGAACCCCGCCCTCAACGCCTACATCTCCTTCGATACAGAGGCCGCCAAGGCCGCCGCCGCGCAGGCCGACCTCAGCAAGCCGCTGGGCGGCATCCCCGTTGCCGTGAAGGACAACATCTGCATCGCGGGTGCCCCCACGCGCTGCGCCTCCCGCATGCTGGAAAATTTTGTCTCTCCCTACGATGCCACCGCCGTCTGCAAGCTGCGCGCGGCGGGTGCCGTGCCCTTCGGCCGCACCAACATGGACGAGTTCGCCATGGGCTCTGCGGGTGAGAACTCCGCCTTCGGTGCCACGCACAACCCTGTGAACCCCGCGCATGTGCCCGGCGGTTCCTCCAGCGGTTCCGCCGCTGCCGTGGCGGGCGGCATCGCCATCGCCGCGCTCGGGTCGGACACGGGCGGCTCCATCCGCCAGCCCGCCTCCCACTGCGGCATCGTGGGCATGAAACCCACCTACGGGCGCATCTCGCGCTACGGGCTTGTGGCCTTCGCCTCCTCTCTGGACCAAATCGGCCCGCTGACCCAGAACACGGAGGACGCCGCCACCCTGCTCAACGTTCTCTGCGGCCACGATGCCAAGGACTCCACCTCCTCCACGCACGCCACGGAAGATTTCTCCGCGCTGCTCGGCCGCGACATCAAGGGGCTGCGCATCGGTCTGCCCAAGGAGTACCTCTCTTCCGGCAACTCGCCCGAAGTCGCCGCCGCGCTGGACAAGGCCGTCAAGACACTCACGGAGCTCGGGGCGGAAATCGTCGAGGTCTCCCTGCCCCACTCAGAGGCCGTGGTGAGCGCATACTACATCATCGCCTGTGCGGAGGCATCGTCGAACCTCTCCCGCTTCGACGGCATCCGCTACGGCTACCGCACGCCCGGCAACATGGGGCTTGACGACCTCTACAGCAAGTCCCGCGAGACGGGCTTCGGCTCGGAGGTGAAGCGCCGCATCATCCTCGGCACCTATGTGCTCTCCAGCGGCTTCTACGACGCCTACTACGCCAAGGCGCAGAAAGTGCGCGCCCTCGTGGCGCAGGATTTTGCCGATGCCTTCACCAAAGCGGACCTCATCCTCGGCCCCGTGGCTCCCACTCCTGCGCCCAAACTGCATGACACCGAGCTGACGCCGCTGCAGGTCTACCTGTCGGACATCTACACCATCCCCGCCAACCTCGCGGGTCTGCCCGGCATCTCCATCCCCTGCCCGCAAGCGGCGGGTGCCCTGCCCGTCGGTATTCAGCTGCTTGCCCCGCACTTTGCGGAAGCCAAGCTCCTGCAAACGGCGCACGCCATGGAAACCGCGTGGAGCAAATAACCGCCCCTTTCGGACTTCGGACTTGAACCCATGAGCACTCCGGTCTTTTTGAGCATTGCAGGGTCGGACTGCTCGGCGGGGGCGGGCGCACAAGCGGACCTGAAAACAGGCTTTGCGCTCGGCTGCTATCCGCTGACCGCCCTCACCTGCGTGGTGAGCGAGGTGCCCGGCTGTGTGCGCGGCATCGTCCCCCTGCCCGCCGATTTCGTGCGTGACCAGATAGAACTCTGTTTAAAGACTTACCCCGTGCGTGCCGTCAAGTGCGGCATGCTGTATTCCCCCGACATCGTGTGCGCGGTCGCACGTGCACTCGCGGAATTTGAGGGACAGCTCGTCATCGACCCCGTGATGATTGCCACGGCGGGCGAAGCTCTCATGCAGCAGGAAGCCGTGCGCGTGTACGAAGAAGAACTTTTCCCGCGCGCCACCATGCTCACCCCCAACTGCGATGAGCTCGCCGCCCTGCTCTCCCGCCCCGCGCCGACTGACGCCGCCGAGCTGGCGGACGCTGCCCGCGCCCTCGTCGCACGCTATGGCTGCGCTGTGCTGGCCAAGGGCGGACACCTGCACGGCGATGTCTGCACGGATATGCTCGTTCTCCCCGACGGCACGCGGCACACATGGGAGCACGCCCGCGTGAAGGGCATCTCCACCCACGGCACGGGCTGCACCCTCTCCTCCGCGCTCGCCGCCTTCCTGTCTCATGGTCATCCTCTGCCCGAGGCCTGCGCCCGTGCGCTGGACTACACGGAACAAGCCATCGCCCGCTCCCACCGCTTCGGCATCGGCTATGCGCTGAACCACAGTCTGATGCGCTGAGCACGCCTCGTTCCTGCTCTGCCCTGCGCTTCTTCTCCCACCGCTGCACACGAAGCAGCTCTCGCACGCGCATTTTGCTTGAAAACGTCATATTTTTTCTGTAACATAGCCCCGACCTATGAGTGACGAACATCACATTGCACCGCAAGCCACCGAAGAAAAACACCCTTTTCGTCTGGGAGAGGGCGGACGTTTTCTCGTCGTTGCAGCCGCCGCTTTCGTGGTGCTCTGGGGCTTGCAGAATGCGCGATCCGTCATCATTCCCATGCTGATGGCGGGCTTTCTGGCCATCATCAGCTACTCCGTCACCTCGCTGCTGCGCCGCTATCTGCGCTTCCCGCACTGGCTGGCCGTTGCCTCTACGGTGGTCGTAGACGGCGGCGTGCTCTTCGGCGTCATCAGCCTCATCAACTATCTGGCGCGGGACATGGTGCGCACCCTGCAAGGCGAAGTCGCCGAACGCCTGACCGAACGCTATGACACCATCATGTCCACCTTCGCCAACTTCGGCCTGGAGGAGCACATGCGCGCCATCTACAGCTCCCCGCAGGACATGTTCGATGTCCACCAGCTCATCTCCATCACCCAGTCGCTGACGGGGCAGATTCTTACCATCATGAGCACCTGCACCCTCGTGCTCATCATGATGACCTTCCTGCTGGGCGAGGCACCCCTCTTCCTCTCCAACCTGCGCCGTCTGCCGAGCAGCACCCGCGGCAAAGAGCAGTTCATCGCCGCCCTGCAAGGCATCCAGCGCTACCTCTTCATCAAGACCATCAGCAGCCTGCTCACCGCCGTACTCGTGTGGGGGCTCTGCCGCATCATGCATGTGCCTTTCACCTTCCTGTGGGCGGTGCTGGCCTTCGTGCTCAACTACATCCCCACCATCGGCTCCATCATGGCCGCCCTCCCGCCTATCGCGCTCACCATCGTGCTGGGCAGCTGGGGAGATGTCGTCATCGTCACTCTGGGTTACATCGGCATCAACTGCGGCATCGGCAACGGCATCGAGCCCCTCTTCCTCGGCAAACAGTTCGGCATTGCCACCTCCGTCATCCTGCTCTCCGTCATCTTCTGGGGCTGGGTGTGGGGGCCCTGCGGCATGCTGCTGGCCGTGCCCATCACCGTGCTGCTGAAGCTCGCGCTGGAGCACTCCCACGACCTGTGGTGGGTGGCCGCCATTCTGGACGGCGACCGCAGCAAGACCGAACCGCCGCCGCACCGCTGAAACCGCCTGCCTGTTTCCTCATCCTTTCAACCAAAACCACCACCATCCATGCATTCATTCGCTTACAAGAACGGCTCCCTGCACTGTGAGAACGTGAACCTCGGCGACATCGCCGCCGCCGTGGGCACCCCCACCTTCGTGTACAGCAAGAAAACCATCACGGAAGACCTCGCGGAGTTCCGCAGCGCCCTCGCCCCCCTCAACGCCCACGTGGCCTACGCCGTGAAGGCCTGCTCCAACAAGGCCATCCTCAACCTCATGGCGCAGCAGGGCGTCGGCTTTGACATCGTGTCCGGCGGCGAGCTCTGGCGCATCATCAACGCCGGCGGCGACCCCACCCTCTGCACCTACGCCGGTGTCGGCAAGACCGAGGCGGAAATCCGCTACGCGCTGGAGAAGAAGATTTACTGCTTCAACTGCGAAAGCGAAAACGAGCTGCGCGAAATCAACCGCATCGCGGGTGAGATGGGGGTGAAAGCCCCCGTCGCCGTGCGCGTGAACCCCAATGTGGACGCCCACACGCACAAGTACATCACCACGGGCACCAATGAAAACAAGTTCGGCGTGGATATCACCCGCATCGAGCAGGTGTACGCCACCATCGCCGCCGAGATGCCGAACCTGCACATCAAGGGTCTGCAGATGCACATCGGATCCCAGCTGACGGAGGTGAAGCCCTTCGTCATGGCCATCGAGAAGGTGAAGCCCATCGTGGAGAAGTTCAAGGCGCTCTACAACATCGAGTTCTGGAGCATCGGCGGCGGCATCGGCATCGTGTACGACGGCTGCCTCGCCTCCGGCTCTCCCGAGTGGTGGGCCGCCCACCCCGAGCAGATTACCATCCGGAGCTATGCGGACGCCATCATCCCCCTGCTCAAGGACCTCGGTCTCACCATCATTGTCGAGCCCGGTCGCCGCATGGTCGGCAACGCCTGCGCCATGCTCACCACCTGCCTCTACGAGAAGAAGGGCGAGGCCAAGACCTTCAAGATGATTGATGCGGGCATGAACGACATCATCCGCCCCGCCCTCTACGAAGGGTATCACGAGATTTGGCCCGTCACCGAGCACAGCGGCGACACCATCACCGCCGACATCGTGGGCCCCATCTGCGAGAGCGGCGACTTCCAGGCCCAGAACCGCGCTATTGCGGACGTGAAGCCCGGCGAGGTTCTCGCCGAGATGAGCGCGGGCGCCTATGGTTTCAGCATGTCCTCCACCTACAACTCCCGCCCGCTGGCGGCGGAGGTGCTCGTGGACGGCGACAAGTGGCACATCATCCGCCGCCGCCAGACGCTGGAGCAGATTGTGGAAGACGAGCTGCTGCCCGAATAAGCGCACCCGAAAGCCCCACTTTTCCGCGGTCTGATGCCCCGTGCATCAGGCCGCTTTTTTCCTGCTGCAGTCCGCGCGAAAACGCTTGAAAAATCCCGGGCTATCTGCTACAGTATCGCCGCGGCTGATGCCGCACTAACCTGTATACAAAAACTCAATCCTGTTTAGCATCATGCAACACATGCACCTGTTCAGCTCCGAATCCGTGGGTGAGGGCCATCCCGACAAAGTGGCGGACCTCATCTCGGACAGCATCCTCGACGCCTGTCTCGCGCAGGACCCCGCCAGCCGCGTGGCCTGCGAGACCATGGTGAAGGATAACCACGTCATCCTCGCGGGTGAAATCACTACCGCCGCCAAGGTCGATTACGAACGCATCGTCCGCGACACCATCGACGCCATCGGCTACCGCACGCCCAAGGACGACGACGTGTTCAACGCCTCCACCGTCACCATCGAGAACTACCTCACCGCGCAGAGCCCCGACATCGCGCAGGGCGTGGACGCCCGCGCCGCAGAGGGCAAGGACGGCAGCGAACAGGGAGCGGGCGACCAGGGCATCATGTTCGGCTACGCGGCGGATGAGACGCCCGAGCTCATGCCCGCGCCCATCATGTACGCGCACCTCATCATGAAGGAGCTGGCCCGCGTGCGCCACACAGGCGCCGTTGCATGGCTGCGCCCCGACAGCAAGTCCCAGGTCGCCGTGGCCTATGGTGCCGACGGCCGCCCCCACCACATCGTGAACGTGGTGCTCAGCACCCAGCATACGGAAGACGTCGATGTCGCCACCATCCGCGCGTTCTGCAAGGAGCTGATTCTGCGCGTGCTGCCTGCCGAGCTCATCACGCCCGAGACAGAATTCTTCATCAACCCCACGGGCCGTTTCGTCATCGGCGGCCCCCACGGCGACTCCGGCCTCACGGGGCGCAAAATCATCGTCGATACCTACGGCGGCATGGGGCGCCACGGCGGCGGTGCCTTCTCCGGCAAGGACTGCTCCAAGGTGGACCGCTCCGGCGCCTACATGTGCCGCTGGGTCGCCAAGCACATCGTGGCCGCGGGCCTCGCGAGCCGCTGCGAGCTGCAGGTAGCCTACGCCATCGGCAAGGCCGAACCCGTCTCGCTGATGGCGGACACCTTCGGCACCGAGACCATCCCTGCCGACACCATCATCGAGCGCGTGAAGGCGGCATTCTCCTTTAAGCCCGCCGACATCGAGAAGACGCTCGGTCTGCGTGCGCCTATCTTCTCCCGCAGCACCAACTACGGCCACTTCACCGACCAAACCCTGCCGTGGGAAGTGCTCGATGAAGCGAAACTCGCCGTCCTGCAAGGCCGATAAGATTCAGAATCTGCCAAACGCTGCAGCCGAAACAGCAGCATGAACCGAAATGGTCCGACACTACGTCGGACCATTTCCGCATCCGGTCAGGCAAGCAGTGCCGGCCCCGAAACTTCGCACCGCTCCCCGCTAAAACAGACATCACTCTTGAAGTTCATGTCGTCTTCTGCTAGCATGGGGGCGGATGCATCGACAAGGGACAGTGGCGGTATTGCTGGCAGCGTGTTTGACGCTGTGGGCGGAGCCTTTGCCTCAGGAAGACGACACCATTCTTGAGACGGATGACGGCAGCGTCATTAACCCCGATACCCCCGACCCCGGAGCGACTACGCCCCCGACGATCCCGGAACCGGCCGCGCAAGAAGAAACCGCGGAGCCGCCTGCCCCACCTGCGCCGTCCGCCCCCGCGCCACCGACAGATGAACACCCCGCCGAGCCTTCGGCGGAAGACATTGCCGCCCAAGATGCCGAACGACTGAACGCCACGGGGAATACAACCACAGAGGAACCGATGCCGCAGCCGACGGAACCGACACCGCCGACCGCCGAGCCCCACCCGGCGCCCCCCCCGCCCGCGCAGAGCAACTACTTCGTGCCCGAAGGGGATGACACCGTGGTCTCCCAAAGCGGCATGTTCTCCGTAAGCGGCGGCGATTCCCTGCGCATGGGGGCCATTGCCACCCACGCAGACGATGTCTGCAAGCGCCTGCTCAACCTACTGCATCTGGAGGGCAGACACGTGTACACCATCTCCATTCGCCTCATCGGCAGTGCATCGGACAGCCCCCAGCCCAACCCCATCCGCACGCGCATCCGCATCATCGACGAGCAGCCGAACTTCCAAATCCGCATCTACCCCGGCGGCGGCATCGACCTCGCGCGGCTGGATGGCGCCATCATCACCATGGTTCTCTACGAACGAGCCCTGCGCGAGCTGGAGCCCGGTGCCTATCCCGACACAATAAGCCTGCCGCAATGGCTGGTGACGGGCATCGTCCAAACGATGCAATGGCGCAGCGGTCAGGTGGATCGCGAGCTCTATCAAAAACTCTTTGCCCGCGCGGAGATGCTGCCGCCTGAAAGCATCATCGCAGAAGAGCACCCCGACAAACTGGATGCGGCCTCGCGCCGCCTCTACGATGTTTCCTGCGGCGTGCTGATGATGAGCCTGCTGAGCCGCGAGGGCGGGCCGGACCAGTTGAAAACACTGCTGGCGGAAGCCGCCACGGCAGAAGGCACGCCCAAGGAAATCCTCGCGGCGCACTTCCACGAACTCGGTTTGGACAAGGACCTGCTCAACAAGTGGTGGGCACTGCAACTGGCGGACCTCGCCCTGCCGCGTGCTCAGGAAGCCCTAACACCGCTGGAGACGGAACGCCAGTTGAGCGAAGCGCTCACCATCATCTACTTCGACCCCGAGACGGAGACACCACGCCCCATTCAGCTCGACAACGTATACGAGCTGCTGGCGCAGGAGAACTGGCGCGACCTTGTGCAGCCGAACGTGGAACGTCTCGTGGCGCTCAGCTCGTTCTGCTTCCCCGAATACCGCCCCATCATTGCGGAATACTGCCGCGTGATTGCGGAACTCATGAATAACGCGGACCCTGACAGCGTGCAGAACAGCCTCGGCCCCCTGCAAGAGCTGCGCCACGCCTACCTTGCCGCCGCCATCCGCGGCCGCGATTATCTGGATTGGTACGAAATCAACTACCTCGGCAAGGAAAACCGCCGCTCCTTCGACACCTATCTGGAAGCCATGCGCCTGCTGCGCCGCGAAGCCCCCGGACCGGACACCGCCATGAGCCGCTATCTGGACGACATCGAAGCCCTCTACAAGCAGGAGGCGGACGCCCCCCTACCCGATTCCCTCCTGCTCCACCTCCCCGCCCGCCATGCCCCGAAGAAAAAGTGAGGACAGCATGCCCCCCGAAGGCGGCAAATTCATCCCCGATCTGCACTTCGAGCAGGCGGCGCATGAGGCGGGCTTTTCCTGCATCTGCGGTATCGACGAGGCCGGGCGCGGACCTCTGGCCGGCCCCGTGGTGACCGCAGCCGTGGTGCTGCCCGAAGGATACGAACTGGCCGGACTCACGGATTCCAAACAACTGACGGCGAAGAAACGCGAAAAGCTCTTCCAACAGCTCATGGCCGATGAACGAGTGCAAAAAAGCATCGCCGCCGCCACCGCTGCGGAGATTGATGAGCTCAACATCCTGCGAGCCACGCACCTCGCCATGGCCCGCGCGGCACAAGGGCTGCCGCAAACGCCGGATTTCGCCCTCATCGACGGGCTGCCCGTGCCGAACTTTCCCCTACCGAGCAAAAGCATTGTAAAGGGAGACTCCCGCAGCCTGAGCATCGCGGCGGCGAGCATTCTCGCCAAGGTCACGCGCGACCGGCTGATGACGGAGCTGGACACGCAGTACCCCGCCTACGGCTTCGCCAAGCACGCAGGCTACGGCACCGCCGCCCACCTTGCGGCCTTGCGGGAGCATGGTCCCTGCCCCGAGCACCGCCGCAGCTTCGCCCCCGTGGCGCAGCTCCTCGCTCAGCCCGATTTACCGCTGCTGTTTGACTAAGGCGACGGCAAGGTTCATCCTTTCTTCCCGCACGTCCGCGCATTTCCGGCTTGTGTTCGGCGGGCGGTCGGGGTAACATAGGCACGTCCGCGTATGTACGAGCAAGTCATCCACATCTACGAAAAGCTGCCGCTGTTTGAGACAGGGCTGGTCATGGGCATCGTGCTGGTGCTGCTGCACCTTGTTGCCCTGCTGAAACCCGAGATGGTCATGGAGGCCGTCGGCAAGGCCCACAAGGCGGAAAAAGCCGGCGTCATCCTGCTCGGCATCGACTTCGCGTGGGTGGTGCTGCTGCTCTGGAACTCCCCGAGCAATCCGCTGCGCATGCCGCTCTTCGAGTTCGAAGGCGCACGCGGCATCCTGCTCATCCTCTGCCCCGTCATCTGGTTCATCCTCAGCAGCATGGCGAAGGAAAACCTCTTTCCCCGTGCGCTGGGCTTCTTCCTGCTGCTCATGGCCATCGTGCCGATGAGTGCCGCCTTCCTGCAGGAGCCCGCCACGCGCATCCTCATCCCGCTCTGGTGGTACCCCGTGCTCACGGCGGCCATGTTCTGGGTCGCGTGGCCCTGGACCTTCCGCGACTGGGCGGAGAAACTCACCGCACGCCCCCTGCTCTTCCGCGCCCTTGCCGCTTTCGGCACCGTGTACGGAGCCGCCATCATTCTCTGTGCCATCCTTTTCTGGTAAATGTTCTATGGCTGAAGAAACTCTTCCTCAAACGCTTTATTCCGCCGACTACGTTGTCACACAGAACGACGGGCGCGACATCATCGAGGGCGGAGCCGTCCTCGTGGAAGGCGACCGCATCACCTGCGTGGGGCACGCCGACATGCTCACCATCATGTACCCCGACGCCGAGAAGGTGGACATGGGGCACAGCGTCATCATGCCCGGCCTCATCAACGCCCACACGCATGTGCCCATGAGCCTGCTGCGCGGTTTCTCCGATGACAAGGCCCTCATGGACTGGCTGACGCAGGACATCTTCCCGCAGGAGGCCAAGCTCACGCCTGAGCTGGTGGAGCTGGGCGCCTCCTTCAGCATGGCGGAAATGCTCCGCACGGGCACAACCGCCTTCTACGACATGTACATGTTCGAGCCGAGCGTCTTCCGCGCCGCGGATAAGCTGGGCATGCGCGCCGTGCTCGGCGAAAACGCGACGCAGTTCTTCCCCTCCCTCACCTGCAAGGACCTCGATGCCCATTGCGACCTCGTGCGCGCCATTGCGGACGAGTACCGCAACCACCCACGCCTGCGCCAAGCCGTGGTGCCGCACGCCCCCTACACCACCAACCCCGAGATGCTGGTGAAGCTCCGCGAGCTCGCGACGGAGACGGGCTCCCTTTTCGGCATGCACCTTGCGGAAACCAAGGGCGAGACGGAGGGCTGCCTGAAGCAATACGGCAAGACCCCCGTGGCCTACTGCCGCGACCTCGGCCTGCTGACGGCGGATGCCACCTTCTTCCACGTGGTCGATGTGACGGATGAGGACATCGAGATGCTGGCGGACGGCCGCTGTTGCGCCGTGCACAACCCCGCCAGCAACATGAAGCTCGCCAGCGGTGTCTCCCCCGTGGAGAAGCTGATGGCGCAGCGCGTGCCCGTGGCCCTCGGCACAGACGGCCCCGCCAGCAACAACGCGCAGAACATGGTGCGCGAGATGTACATGGCCGCCCTGCTGCACAAGGTGGACGAGCTGACGCCCACCGCCACCCCCGCGCAGCTCGCGCTGGACATGGCGACGCGCCACGGCTCCGCCGCCCTGCACGATCCCTTCATCGGCACGCTGGAGCCCGGCATGCGCGCAGACTTCATCGCCCTCTCGCTGGAGACGCCGAACATGCAGCCCGTGCACCACATCGTCTCCAACATCGTGTACGCCGCCACCGGCATGGAAAACCGCCTCACCGTGGTGGACGGCCGCGTGCTCTACCGCGACGGCAAGTACCTGAGCTGTGATTACGACGCGCTCTGCGCCGAGATGAAAGCGGCTCTCTCTTGGGCGAAGAAATGACCTCCGCGCTCGACAGCACACTCGGCTCGCTCTCCTTTGCCGCGATTGACTTCGAGTCCGCGGGCGCGGCCCCGGGGGAGACGGACTGCCCCGTGCAGGTCGGCATCGTGCGCGCGGACTCGCTCTTTGACGCAGAAGAACTCTTCGACTCCTACATCGCCCCCACCCACCCCGTGCATTGGAGCGCGGCGAAGGTGCACGGCATCACCACGGAGAAGCTGGCGGATGCCCCCGCCTTCGCCTCCCTCTGGCCCGAGCTGCGCCGCCTGCTCAGCGGCTGCGTGGTCGTCGGCCACAACCCGGCCACGGAAATGCGCTTCCTCAAAGCCTTCCCCGGGCATGGTTTTTCGCCGTGGCTGGACACCCTCGCCCTCGCCCGCAAAGCCCTGCCCACGCTCGGCGACCACAGCCTCGGCACCGTCTGCGACGCGCTGAGCATCACCGCCGAGGTGGAGAGGCTGGTGCCGAACCGCCGCTGGCACGATGCCCTCTTCGACGCCGTCGGCTCGCTGGTGCTGCTGCGCTTCCTCGTCCGCGAGCTGCACATGGAAAACGCCCCGCTCGGCGGGCTCAATTTTGCTCTTAAATCATGACCGCGACTCTTCTCCAAGTTCGTAACCTCAGCGTGGAATTCCGCACCCGCGCGGGCACGACCTACGCCGTCAACGACGTGAGCTTCGACCTGCACGCGGGCGAGACGCTGGGTATCGTGGGCGAGAGCGGCAGCGGCAAGTCCGTCACCTGCTCGGCGCTCATGGGGCTCATCCCGCGCCCGCCCGCCTTCATCCCTGCGCAGGCAAGCGCAATGTTCGACGGCATCGACCTTCTCCGCACGGATGAAAAACATTTTTCATCCCTCCGCGGGCGCCGCCTCTCGATGATTTTCCAGGACCCGATGACCTGCCTGAACCCCTGCATGTGCATCGGGGACCAAGTGGCGGAACCGCTTGTCATTCACCGCGGCCTCTCGTGGAAGGAGGCCCGAAAGCTCGCCGTGGAGGAGCTGGCCCGCACCGGCATTCCCGAGCCCGAGAAACGTGCGCTCGCCTACCCGCACGAGTTCTCGGGCGGCATGCGCCAGCGCGTGATGATCGCCATGGCCCTCATCACCCGCCCTGAAATCCTCATTGCGGATGAACCCACCACCGCGCTGGATGTCACCGTCCAAAAACAGGTGCTCGACCTGCTGCGCGAACGCCAGCGCGAGCTCGGAACCGCCGTCATCCTCATCACGCACGACCTCGGCGTGGTGAAGCAATACGCCCACCGCATTCAGGTGATGTACGCGGGCAGCATCGTGGAGAGTGCGCCCGCGGACGAGCTCCTCTCCCACCCGCGCCACGCCTACACCCGCGCCCTCATGGCCTCCATCCCCGGGGCCAAAGCGAAGGGAACGCCCCTGCAAACCATCCCCGGCCTGCCGCCCACCCTGAAACGCCCGCCCTGCGGCTGCGCCTTCCGCGAGCGCAACCTCATCGGCAACAGCGCCCTCTGCCTCACCGACCGCGTGCCGGAGCTGGCAGAAATCGCCCCGCAGCACCTCGTGCGCCGATGCCCCGGCTGCCTTGCCTGATACCGCAACACGAAAAAGCCCGCCGTTCCGACAAGAACGACGGGCAATATCGTCTATCCGCAGGGGCTCAATATCCTTCGCTGAACGGGAGGTCTTCCATCTTGGTCTCAGCGCCGGGCTCGATGGCGGACCAATCCAGCGGGATACGGGAGCGGAAGCGGGAGCCGTCGGGTGCCAGGAAGAGGAGGTCGATAGCCTGCTCTCCCTTGGTGGTGTTCTCCAGCGAGCTGAGCTCGCTCAGGGGGATGGTGACGGTATGCACCTGTTTGCCGTCGGCGGGCTCACCCGCAGCCTGCATCGGGAACGCCACGGCATCGTAGTCGCGGTTGACGTAGTAGGGCGGGTCCTGCACATAGGCGTTCACCTTCCAGTCCGCCGGGGCGGCGAGGGTGAGGTGCAGAGCCGCGCCGTCAAAGGTGTAGGCGGCGTTCTCCACGGCGGGGGCCTCGTGCGTGGCGTAGTAGGCCACGGTGCTACCCACGGGCGCGAAGGTTTCCGAGCGGTCGAGGATGCGGCAGGAGGCGGGCGTGAGGTAGGTGGGGGCCAGCCCGAAGGTGTAGTTGCCGCAGTTGAGCAGGGCGGTGCCGTGCGCGGCGTTCTCGGAAGCGGTGCCGTTGTTGTGCGGCAGGTTGAGGCCGTGGCCCAGCTCGTGGGCAAAGCCGCCGTACCACTTGGTCAGCAGGCGGCCGCGGTCGGATTTTTCCCCGAGGTACCTGATGTCGAAGTGCGCGTAGTCCAGCGCGAAGCAGTTGGTGCCCACGCCGTAGAAGGGGACGCCGCCGGGATTGTCATCATGGTACTCATCGTTATAGAAGGTGGGCATGATGATGAAGGAGTGCTGACTGCGGCAATCCTCGGGATGCGCCTCGAAATATTCCTTGATTTCCGCCAGGCACTTGCCCGCGCCGCCGTTGTCGTAGCCATATTCCGCCGCGGGCAGCTTGCCGCGCAGGACGAGAATGGCCGCCCTGCCCTCCGGCGTCATGCGGAGGCCGAAGGAGCGGTTGCCGTAGCCGTTACGCGCCATCTCGCTGCCGTAGAAGCGTTGCAGATGCAGCAACAGGTCGCTGAGGCGCGTTTCATAGCCCGCCACGGGCTCATTGTCGTTGCCGAGGAAGTAGATGACATTCACCTGGTGCTCGGAGGGCAGAGGCAACGCCGCTGCAGGGGCGGGTGCGGGAGCATCGGCATAGGAGAGAGGTGCCGTCGGCACCGCTGCCGCCAACAGGCAGAAAAGAGAGGAAGGTTTCATGATAGGGAATCGTATCACAGTTCAGACGCAAAGCAAAGAAGAATTCTCCCGCACGCACGTTCTCACTTCACGCGGAAGTAAACGGGGAGGACACGCAGTTGCAGCTTGCCCTCGCTGTCGCGGAAGGTGCCATCGTAGAGGCAGCAAATTTTGTAGAAGGTGCCGTCGGGGTTATACTGATAGGCCATGTAACAGGCATCGACGTAGCCATACACCTCCCGCAAATAGGCGAATATCACCTCGCGAACAGCATCCTCCTCCGGCTCCGTTTGCTGACCGATGAAGGGGAGCAGTTCAATCGCCGCCGCCTCCGAAGCGCCGTTTCCGCCGCCGTAGATTTTTTGATTCACGGACGCATGCTTGGGTTGCACGGCTGTCAGCCACGCCTCCTGCTCGCGCTTCAGGTCGGGCGAGCTGTCGTGCATCGGATCCATGGACAAGGTACCGCTCATCGTGCAGTTTTCCTCCAGCAGCACCTCCGTGAGCGGCGTGCTGCGGATATAGAGTTGGTAGAGGAGGGCGGGAGCGTAGGTTATCTCCACGTCTGCCGTTCGCGCCCCCGCCGCCCACCATGCTTCCGCAACCGCTATCAACCCGCGGCGAATGAGCTCCGCCTCGGTCGCCGTCGGCTCCGGGAGCACATCGACGGCATCGAACGCCGCCCCCAAGGCCGCGCCGACACGCTCGGCATCGTCAGCCGATTGCAGCGAGTTCACGGCAGCCACGGCCTGTTGCAGCAGCTCGGAGCAGGCCGCAAAGGGGGCGGACACCTCAGCCGTGGCTTTCGCCGCAGGCGGCTCAGCAGCGGAAACGGAGGCAAGGGAAATCGGTGCGCCGACAGCCAGCGCACCCACGAGAAGAGAAAGGGAGAAACGTTTCATGATATCAGGTATTTACCCCATATCATACAGGAAAGTGCGGTCATGCACAAATAAAAAGCAAGCCGTGGTGAAGGAAAAGAAATATTGCAAAGCGGCTCACCATCAATCATTTTCGGCATTCTCTTCGTTCCGAGAGCAAAAAAGTTTCAAAAAATATCGAAAAATTCTTGACTTTATCTTGAAAACCGCTATACTGGGCGCACCGCAACAGCGGTTGCCGCAAGGTAATGCGCCCATAGCTCAATTGGATAGAGCATCTGACTACGGATCAGAAGGTTTGAGGTTCGAATCCCCATGGGCGTACTTCTCAACAACAGGTCGAAAGACAACAAGAGCGGGTTTTGAACAAAATCCGCTCTTTTGTTTTCTCAACTCCGTTGTGAGAGCAACAGCACGGGGGCGTCTTTGGTTTCGACTGAACACTCGAGTCGCCGGCTGCATGTGGTGGTTGAACGGCTGGCCACCTTAAAAGCCGCTCAAAACATTAAGTGCCTATTCCAATAACGAATACGCCATGGCTGC